>NZ_JADEWT010000036.1 GCF_015207505.1 Tychonema sp. LEGE 06208 | reverse complement strand
GCTCCGCCCCATGCCCCATGCCCAATTATCCATTACCAATCCCCACCATTAAAGAAAGAATTTTGTCTAGCAATTGCTGAGGGTGAATCGGTTTAGCCAAACAATCGTTAGCTCCCGCCGTCACGAAAGATACTCGATCTGCAGGAATTTCCTGGGCGCTTAAAGCCAGGATTTTGAGATTTTCAGTAGCTGGTTTTTGGCGCAGTTGTTGGATGATTTCGCAGCCATTCATTCCTGGTAAACGCATATCTACAATCACAGCATTCGGTTGCAAAAGTTCAATTTGTTCTACGGCTGCCGAACCTTCAATCATCCACACTACTTGCAGTCCTGCTGCTGTCAGGATATCGCAAATGAGCATGGCAGTTTCTTCATCTTCTTCGACGAGCACGATGCTGCCTCGCAGGGAGGAGGAGTGCAGCGGTAAAGATGAATTGGATTTTTCATATTTGAATTTTGTGGATTCATCTTTGCTTTTAGTTTGACTCGGTATAAAAACGGTAAAGGTAGAGCCGACATCAACTGTAGAGTTGACTTCGATCGCGCCGCCGTGAAGCTCTACTAACTGTTTGGTTAAGGCTAATCCCAGACCGGTGCCGCCGTATTCGCGGCGGTAGGGAGAATCTAATTGCTGGAATTTTTGAAACAAGAGCGATCGCTGATTTTCGGGGATTCCAATGCCAGTATCTTTGATTTGAAACACAGCGGTGCTACCTGCAGGTGCAGTACCGGGCTGTCGCACTGCTGGCGTTTGATTTTTATCTTCTGTTACCCAAACTCGCAGGATGACTCGCCCGCCTTCGGGAGTAAATTTGATCGCATTTCCTAAGAGATTGAACAGAATTTGTCTCACGCGGCGCGGATCTGCAGTGAAGCGATCGCACTCTTGTTTTACCCGCTGTTCTTGTATTAGTTCTACTCCTTTAGCCGCAGCTTTTTCTTTGAGGGCGTGCAGGCTCTGGGAAGCTAATTTAGAAATTGAAAATTCACTAATTTTTAAGATTGCTTTTCCCGCTTCTACTTGCGATAAATCTAAAATATCGTTGATTAATTCTAATAAGTGGTCGCCGCTATCTCGGATAGTTTGCAGGTATTGTCGCTGCTTTTGCAGCGGCACTTGTTTTGTGCCAACTTTGCCGTAAGACCACCGCAACAGCGTGTCGGAAATGCCGATGACGCAGGTGAGGGGAGTCCGCAATTCGTGGCTCATAGCTGCCAAAAATTCGCTCTTGGCGAGGCTGGCAGACTGGGCGGCGACCAGTGCATCGCGCAGTTCTCGCGTGCGCTCTATGACGCGCTGTTCTGAGGTGCGCTTTTGTTGCTGAACTTCTGCATAAAGTTCGGCTTGGTAAATGGCGATCGCCAAATGTTCTGCTATTTGTCGCAAAAATGTTATTTTGCTTTCTTCCCACTCCCGCACAGTACACTGGTGGGCAATTAGCAGCCCCCACAAGTCGTCTTGAACTACGATCGGCACTAGCAATTTCCCCCGCACCTGAGCCCGCCGCATCAACTCTAAAAAACAAGGGTGCGAAGAGTAAGTTTTTTCCACATCCGCGACGCACAAAGCTAAACCTTTGCGATACTTCTCTGTGTCGATGACTCGATCGAGAAAACAGTCGGCACCTTCACTAAAATTGAGTACAGACGAGATAGCATCGCTGGCTAAAGCTTCGTAGGTAACGCGACCTAAATACAAGAAATACTGGGAATTTTCTTTGAGTTCGCCCGACGCAGAAACCTCTGCCAGTATTTGTTTACTTAATTTACCATCGGGAGAGGCTGGCATTTTGTCAAATTGATAAATTAACAGGCGATCTACATCCAAAAATTCTCGCACCCTCGAAACTGCTTTTGACAAAATGACAGGCAATTCCAAACTCTGGCGGATTTGAGTTGTCACCTGATTCAAAAGTCGCTCTTGTTCGAGCTGCTGCTGCAAAGCATCTTCCACTGGCTGATAAAATTGAATGCAGGAATTTGGCATTTCTTCTGCGCGATCGCCCACTTCAGTCATCTGGTGCTGTAGCGTTTCGGGAGCGATCGGTTGGGGCGCGGAATTTTCCTCTATTTCCGTTTGGGCTTGTAGGGGCTGGTGATTATTTTTTCTGGCATCGATTGCGAGAATATCCAGCAAATTCAGGGTAAATTCGCTTTGAATAACGGCCGAGTTTGACTGTATATTTTTAATGGCTTGTTTCAGGGCGCGAATATTAATTTTTCCCTTGGTTCCTGGCGTTGTTTTGGCGATTTTTGCTACTATGGGGGAGAGGAAATTTGCGATCGCCTCTGGCTCGAAAGTCAACTCCACATTTAATTGCCAATTGAGATGTTTTTCGCTGTGTTTGCGTTCGTTTGTTGCAGCAGCATCTAATGGCTTCCCCCGCAGCAGCGCGCTAAACCCCTCTGATATTAATGCTGCAAACCGTTCCGACGAGTTTTCCCGATTTTCAGTAAAGGCAGGAGCATCGTCCGCCAGCCAAATCGCCCCCGGGAGTTCAGCCATTTGCTGTAACAACTGGTAAGCAGCCTCAAAGGTTGCTAGTGGCAAAGTTCGACTTAAGCTTTTTGGTTTCAATCTAGGTATTTTTCCGGTTGTTTTCAAGAACACAAGATCGAGCCCGATATTTTAGGGACGAAACCGGGGCGCAGCAGGCGCGAACGCTCCCAAAGACTTGAGATGAAAGTAATCAGAAGGCAGGCTCTCATCAGGCCCGCGAGTGGGAGAGTACATTTCTCCCTATAGTTGTGATTACTTTAAACAATCTTATTCCAGTATAATATCAATATATAATTTGTTAACTTCTACTTAACACTATCCGGGTAAATGAGCAATCCAACTCAACTCACCCCCGATTTCACGATCGGACATCTGCCGTCTCACCACTGCCAAGTGAGTGCTGCAACTCTAGGACAGGTAGTGGCTGAAAAATTCGAGGAAGAACCAGACCTGCCGGGAGTAATTATTACTCACGAATCGCAGGTGTTGGGAATGATTTCTCGTGTCAAATTTCGAGAGCAAATGATTCTTCCCGATCGGGTAGAACTTTACGGGCAGCACCCGATTCGCTCTTTGTTAGATTTTATTAGAATTCCGCCTTTGGTGATGGAGGAAAACTGGAAAATTGATGATGCCGTGCAAGCCTCTCTCAACAGGCAAAAAGACTTGATTTATGAACCAATTATTGTGGTAATGAAAAACCACACACTCCGCCTTTTGGACGTTCAAACTCTGGTAATAGCGCAATCTCAAAATTTAGCGCAAGCTTACAAAATTATTCAAAAATATCGAGCAGAAAAACAAAAATATCTGGCGATAATTCAAAAAGAGCAAGCCCAAGTTCGCGAATATCATAAGCTTTTACAATCCCAACTTCTGGAAACAAAAAAATCGCAAAATACTCCCAGTTCTCAGGAATTGGCACTGGTAAAACAAGCCGAACAAATTGCTCAAATGAATCGGCGATTTGTGAGAATTGCGAAGTTGATTTCGTCGGAGGGTCGCCAAGCATTTCAAGCTACTTTTCAAGGTGCTAATTCTATTTGCAACAATACAGATAAAATTTTGGGAGTTGGCAAAGCCATAGCTAACGATCTAGAAACGGTTAACCGCACTTCCCGAACTATCCGGGAGGCGATCGAACAAGTCAGGCATTTAGCAGTACAGGTGGCTGTAGTTACCAATCAGATGGGAAGCAAACCCAACGGTCTCGGTCAAGTGAGTTTAGAAATTGGCCGACTGGCAAGTAAAACTTTTGAATTGGGGACTCAAATAGAGCAAATTGCCAGCCGATTTAAACTTCGCGTTCACGAACTCACGGAGGCAGCAAGAGCGGGTGCTAATGTGGCAAAATTCGTGACCATCAAGATCGATCGTGCCGAAATGGCGCTGTTAGAATTGGAGGAATTAATAGCAGAAAAAAATCCTAATTCATTTATAGATACTCAAGAATCTTTAGGTATCAACAAAAGTGTTACAGCCCATTCTTTAGTTAAAGATATAGAACACGCAGAAATCGCGGTTTCTGAATTAGAAGAAATAGTTAAGCAGCAAAATTCTTCGCAATATCTGATCGAAAAAATTCAGCAGGCTCTGAAGTCGAAAAAGCCCTAAAATTTTAGCAAAAATATGGTAATAAATTGAATTTTTTCCCAAAATTACAAGCATAATAAAACTTTACATTTTGACTGTTGAAAAAATACTATTTGTTGGAGCGAGGTGAAACAAATTAAAATAAGAGTTGGAAAAGGCTATTGAACATGAGTGTCAAGTTAATCTCTTGTGCCGTGCCGCTCTATTGTTTGACGGGCAGAACCCCTGCGCCCCTGTTCCCTTGGGAGAAGAGTGTTCAAAGTGAGTATTGTTGAGGGGGATTAGTGGGTATGCTCCCCATCGAGACCAATCGGACGAGAGATACAAAAGACCTCTCATAAAAAGCCTGTACAGAGCAGGCATCCTCGCCGCTCCACAATAATTATTCGAGATGTATCAAGAAGTTACGATTTCATTTGACATGAGGCCGGCTATTGAAATCCGCAAAAATCGATCGCAAATTCCACAAACAGCTTAATTAAAAGGTGATAATTATGAAAATTTTGCTAGTAGAAGATGACACAATTACAATTAATTTGTTAACTCAATCGCTCAACGCTCACAATTACAATGTGAATGCGGCAACAGACGGTGAAACAGCATTACATTTGGCGCGGGCCTACGATTACGACTTGATTGTTTTGGATGTGATGATTCCTAAATTAGACGGTATTAGTTTGTGTCGGAAATTGCGATCGTCCGGCTGCAAAATGCCAATTTTACTGCTGACGGCGCTAGATAGCAGCAGCAATTTAGTTGAAGGTTTAGAAGCTGGTGCAGATGATTATGTGGTCAAACCCTTCAATCTGAAAGAATTAATTGCTCGGATTCGGGCTTTGTTGCGCCGGGGTAAGGCAAGTTTGTCGAGTACAAATTTGACTTGGGAAAAACTGCAAGTCAACCCGGATACTACGGAAGTCACTTATGCCGAAAAGATGCTGCATTTGACTCCTAAAGAGTACAATTTGTTGGAACTTTTTCTGAGAAATCCCCGGCGCATTTTCAGCCGCAGCGCTATGCTCGATCGCATTTGGTCGTCCGGCGAATTTCCTCAAGAAGAAGCCGTTACCGCTCACATTAAGGGGTTGCGGCACAAATTGAAAGCAGCCGGGATGACTGTAGATTTAGTCGAAACTGTGTACGGATTAGGCTATCGGCTCAAAAGTCTGCCGGAGGATATGGAGAACCAAAAAGTTCTCCAGGAAACGGCAGAAACTACTATAAGTCAAGAGAGTTTATCTGCTGAATCCAGCGGGCAGAATCAGGAATTAAATAATGAGGAGCGCCACTTGAAAGTCCTGAGTGCGATCGCCCAAATTAGGGAAAAGTTAAAAGTCGATTTTAGCGAAAAGGTGGCGATATTCTATCGCGCGATCGCTCAACTCAAAAGCGGAAGCTTGGAGGACGAACTGCGACGGGAAGCTCAGGAGCAAGCTCATAAATTAGTCGGTTCTTTGGGAACTTTAGGGCTGCCGAAAGGTTCGGAAGTGGCGCGCAAAATCGAACATTTGTTCAAGGCGGAAAATGTCTTGAAACCTGGGAATGCTGAGCTGATGGAGGAATTTCTGGATTTGCTCAAACAGGTATTCGATCGCCCGCCGGAACCTGAAACCGAGCCTGTTGCTCAGGTTGTCCAACAATACCGAATCCTGATTGTTGATGATGATACTTTGCAGAGCGATCGACTAAAAATAGCCGCCTCCGGTTCCGGCTTCGAGATAGAAGTCGCAAACTCTCCGCAATCCGCAAGAAATGCGATTTCTCAACGGCCTCCCGACGCGATTTTGCTGGATTTGACCTTTTCCAGAACTCAGGAAAACGGACTTAATCTCCTAGCCGAACTCCGCAGTGAAAAGCCCGAAATTCCGGTGATGGTTTTTAGCGGGCACAATCAATTGAGCGATCGAATAGAAGTTGCTCGTTTGGGAGCTTCCGGCTTTTTACACAAATCAATTCCCGCAGCAGATATACTCAAAGCAGTCGCCCAACTCCTCGACCATACGGACTCTACAGAAGCCAAAGTTATGGTGGTAGATGATGACGTGCATCTATTGGCTGTACTGAAAGTGATTCTACAACCTTGGGGATTTCAGGTGACAACATTAGATAATCCAGAAAAATTCTGGGATGTACTCGAAACCACTTGTCCCGATTTGCTAATTTTAGATGTGGAAATGCCCGGTTATAACGGTATTGAGTTGTGTTTGGCAGTACGGAACGATTTGCGTTGGAGCAAGCTCCCAGTCCTATTTTTGACTGCTCATTCCGAGTCGGAAATAGTGCGCCAAATGTTTGTTGCGGGTGCTGACGATTACGTGAATAAGCCGATCGTAGAACCGGAATTGATTGCTCGCCTCCTGAACCGTTTGGAACGAAGCCAACTCAGACACAGACTGTCTCTGACACAGGGTTAAGCTTAGTCTCGATTCTCCCAGCGCCCTCCGATCGAAGGGGGGACAAGAGCGTCATATCCCCCGGATGATCGGGTGATTTAGGGCGGATCGACGTCAACCCCTACTCCCCTTTTTAAGGGGGATGGGAGGGGAATCCGAACTCGACGGTAAACCCGAGGTACAAAGATTTTCAGGGAATTGTTGACATCAAGGATGCAGCAGATGTCCGAGACGGTGAATGCAAGCTTTCACCGAGATTTGGGATGGTTAGGTTGTGCGATTCGGATGCGTGCCGATCAATGTTTGATATCATGTAGGTCGATTACCATAACAAATACTGTTCCCGCGTGCCCACAAAAGTACCCAATATTGAGCCTGTGCAAGTCCGCACGCACGAACCTTATACCATTTTTCTAAAGATTTGCTATGGATAAAGTCATAGCCCCCCGATGCTTTGGGGGGTTGGGGGAAGGTAATATGTAGCGCTACTTTATGAAATTCGTATTACTGCGGTCAATAGACCAGACTTGATATGACCGACAGGCAAAAACACAAACTCATTTAAAAACATATTTACAAAAACACGAAAGTAATGGTATTACCCTCAGACAAAGCCGCTCTAAATGACAGCGAATACGAATTAATTTACGCACCGGGTTCCATTCAACCTCACGGTATTTTGTTGGTGCTAGAATCTCCGCTGTTGAAAATTTTGCAAGTTAGCAACAATACTTTTGAGGAACTCGGCATTGACCCCGAAGCACTTTTGGATCATTTTTTACAGGAATTTGTTGAAAGTGCGGAAATTGAGGCTATTGAAAAAGCTTTATTGGAAAATAGCTCTCAACGTAATCGTATTACATTATCATTCAAAAATCAAAAGCGCCAGTCTGTTTTTGAGGGAACGCTGCATCAATCAAGTTCAGTATTAATTGTGGAACTAGAGCCGATTGTTGCGCCCAAAGCTAGCGATTGTTTCAATTCTGATGATTTGATTCAACAGCAGATTGACAAAATCCACAACACGCCAAACCTGCAAGCGCTGTGTCAGACAGCAGTTGAAGAAGTGCGGAGAACGATCGGTTTCGATCGGGCGATCGTCTATCAATTTGATGCCACCGGTGCCGGGAAAGTCGTCGCCGAAGACAAAGTAGAAAATTTAGCTCCTTTATTGGGGCTGCACTATCCGGCTACCGATATTCCCCACCAGGCCAGAAACCAGTTCACGATGAATTTAATTCGGTTTATTCCCGATATTCACTATCAGCCCGTACAACTAATTCCTCACTGCAATCCGCTGACTGGTTGCCCTCTGGAGCTGGAATTTTCTTTGTTGAGAACAGTTTCTCCTTGCCATCTTCAATATCTAAAAAATATGAAGATTGGCGCTAGCATGACTGTGACATTAATGAAAGATCAAAAACTCTGGGGATTAATCGCCTGTCACCACCAAACACCAAAGTATCTCAACTACAGAACAAGAAAGAGTTGCGAATTACTAGCCAAATTTGTTAATTTAGAACTAAACTACAAACAAGATAACGAAGATCGAAACTATGCAATTTCTTTAAAAGAAATTTGCCGTAAATTTATCGCAGAATTTTCTCAAGAAAACTGTTTTGTAGAAGGTTTACTTAAATCCCCAGAGGCATGGCTGGCATTGGTGGGGGCTACCGGTGGAGTTGTGTGTGCCAATGAAAATTTGCTCGCTACCGGCAAAACCCCGGAATTAGGAGAAATCGAAAAGTTAATTGCTTGGATAAAACCTCAAATAAATAATGAAATTTTTTATACAGATTGTCTGGCAAAACTGTATCCGCCAGCCCATAACTTTAAAGAAGTTGCTAGCGGTTTGCTGGTGATCGCTTTGTCGGAAATGCAAAATTATTATATTTTGTGGTTCCGTCCAGAAGCAATTCAAACTGTCAATTGGGCCGGTCAACCAGACTGGCCAATTGAATTTAAACCGGATGGCAGCAGGTTGATGTCTCCTCGCACTTCCTTTGATTTGTGGCAAGAAACTGTGAGGTTAAAATCTTTGCCTTGGCAGCAGTGCGAAATTGAAATTGCCCGAGAACTGCGAGTGGCGATTGCTAGCATTGAGTTGCGGAAAATCAACCAGCAGCTTAACTTAGCTTTGTCGGCTACCAAAATCGGATTTTGGGACTGGGACGTGCAGCAAAATCGAATTGTTTGGTCGAGGGAACACCAAGAGTTGTTTGGTTTGAAACCGGGAACTTTTGCCGGAAATTATGAAAACTTTGTAGCCTGCATTTACCCCGAAGATTTAGAAAGTTTGGAGAATACTGTGAATGTGGCGCGAGTGCAGCGATCGAACTTCTGTCACGAACACCGCGTGATTTGGCCTGATGGCAGCATTCACTGGATTGAGGGGAAAGGTAAGTTTTTTTATAGCGAAGCGGGCGATGCAGTGCGGATGGTGGGGACTGTTAGAGAAATTACCGATCGCAAAGCTAGAGAATTAGAGTTGCGTTTGTTGGAATCTGCAGTCACCACGACTAACGACGCGGTGTTAATTACCGAAGCTGAACCGATTGACGAACCGGGCCCGCGAATTCTGTATGTCAACCCAGCTTTCACGCGGATGAGTGGCTATACGCTAGAAGAAGTTTTGGGCAAAACGCCGCGCATTTTGCAAGGAGAAAAAACAGATAGAGCAAGTCTAGATAGCATTCGGACAGCTTTGCAAAATTGGCAGCCGGTGCGGGTTGAGTTGATAAATTGCCGCAAAGACGGGACGGAATTTTGGGTAGAATTGAGTATTGTTCCCATAACCAACGAAAGTGGTTGCTTTACCCATTGGGTGGCCGTGCAGCGCGATATTAGCGATGCCGTGGCGGCAGCTACGCAACGCAAACAAGCTGAAGCCGCCCTCCAACAGCTCAACGAACTGTTAGAAATGCGAGTTTTGCAGCGAACCAGAGAACTAGGAAATTCTCAAGCAGAACTCCGGGAAAACGAAGCTTTATTTCGCTCTCTGAGCGAGAGTTCCCCCGTGGGCATTTTCAAAATCGATGGTGGGGGACAATGTACCTATACAAATCCGCGCTGTCAAGCAATTGGTGGCTTCACAGCAGCACAAGCTTTGGGAAACGGCTGGATGCAGTTTGTTCACCCGGAAGACATTAAACTAATTCGGTCTAAATGGTCGGAATCGCGATCGCTAGAAGAGGTATTTTCCTGCGAATTTCGCCACGTCAAACTAGACGGAACAATCAGGTTTTGTTGGCTAAAAACAGCTCCGATTTTTTCCAACCGAGGTCAACTAATCGGTCACGTCGGCACAGTCACGGATATCACAGAAAGCCGGGAAATTGAAAAAATGAAAAATGAGTTTATTTCCATTGTCAGCCACGAACTACGAACGCCGCTCACTTCAATTCACGGTTCTTTAGGTTTGCTGGCTGCTGGGGTACTCAAAGACAAACCGGAAACGGCCAATAAGATGTTACAAATTGCGTCGAACCAGACCGAACGGTTAGTGCGTTTGGTCAATGATATTCTCGATTTAGAGCGGCTAGAATCGAGCCAAGTTACGATTATTAAGCAGTGGTGCGACGCGGAGGTTTTGATGCGGAAGTCTGCGGAAGCTGTGCTGTCTGTGGCGGCCGAAAATCAAATTAATTTGTCGGTTTTGCCCTCTTCTGCAAAAGTTTGGGCTGACCCGGACAGGATCGTTCAAATGCTGGTAAATTTGTTGAGCAATGCGATTAAATTTTCGCCGAGCGGGTGTACAGTAACTGTCAGGGTTGAAGATTTGGGCGATTCCCTACGGGATAGCTACGCTTCACGAGTTTTATTTGAAGTCAAAGATCGGGGTCGGGGGATTCCTGCCGATCAACTAGAAACTATCTTTGGACGATTTCAACAGGTGGATGCTTCTGACTCGCGCCAAAAAGGAGGTACGGGTTTGGGTTTGGCTATCTGTCGCAGCATCGTACAGCAGCACGGCGGCAGAATTTGGGCCGAAAGTGTTGTTTCTGAAGGCAGCAGTTTCTATTTCACGGTGCCTGGACCGTTTGAAAGCGAAGGGGAAAAAGTTAGCTAATAATCTCGGAAAAAAGCGACAATATCAAGGTAAAACCCCCTCAAATCGCAGTAATTTCCTTGCAAAAATCACGCAATTATGTTAATGAATTGGGTTTCTGCGTCCAGGAAAATCCTAATTCGGCTGTTTTCAGAATTTCCTCATTTTTGGGATTTAGCTTTGAGATCGGGTGATTGGTTACTTTAAACCCTGATTCCCCAGAAGTTCCACAGATAACCTCGGGGAGTCCGGGTTTTTTGTTGCCGGCAAAATATAGCGGACTCTACATTATTTACGCGCAGAATAACTGTTGTTGAAGTTACCGAGACTTGCGTCAAGCACTGGTTAAAAACCCGGACTGTCGAAGGCAGCGAAGTTTTTTTAGGACTGGCGCGCGGGCGGCAATCACCTTGATTTTTCACGAATATACAGAGTCTGCAGCCGACAGATTAGGTAAAAAACCCGGGTTTCTGCGCTAGTGCGGTAATGCCTGCTGCGGCAAAAGTATATTCATCGAAAAAAAATGATAGTCTTCATAATTCCCTCAGATTTTTTAGATATTGTTTGTTTTAGGTTCTACAGTTGAAGGTCGCACTCTCAGCAGTATCCCGCTGCCGAAGAAAAAACCTGCAGTCTGGGGAGTCGGGGTCAGGGATGGTGCTTTCGATTAACTGGTGCCACAGCATAAGTTTTTGAAAGATTGTGGAGATTTGTTAAATGTTAGACCGGGTATCTTCTAAAGATAGCGACCACATTTTGTGCTATTACCCAAATACTACGAACCAAATTCAGGTGTTTCGGATTGGGAACATTCCTAATTGGTACTTTGAAAGGGTGGTGTTTCCGGGAGAGCGACTGATGTTTAAAGCTGCGGTAGAAGCAGTCTTAGAAATTCACACCTGCGCCGTAGCAACTGCTATTTTATCAGACAAGATTCCGTGCTACGTGTTGCGGTTTATAGAAGAGGTTGGTTCTGAGTTAGCTCTAGTTTTTCATAAAGAAAAATGTGCCGTATTGTCGCGCTAAAATTAAGGAGAAATCCAAATAAATAGCACGGAAAAAGTATTAGTTAAGTAGTCTTTTAGGACGGGAAAAATGCAGAAAAATCTGGTCAATATGACCTTGGCTTTAGTGACAGAGGAAGTAGAAATTATCTTGGGTTCTTATCCCAAGTATCCTTACCAAGAAGCTTTTTCCCCTTGGGGCTTGCGGCAGGATTTGATTGCTTACGTGCTCAGCCGAGTTCCTAATAAATATATTGCGATCGACTCCGGTGAGTCTCTCAACCAAAAAGTGCAGATTCGCTGTTCTTCAGAGCAGTTGCTGCACATAGAAAATTTGATTCATACTGGGATTCGCGACGTGCTGCACAGCTATCAGAAGATAGATTACCGCGTTTGGGAACAAGTTAAATCTGGTGAGAGGGCTGCTAGTTGGTAAGAATAGTTTTTCGCTTGATGGGGTAGATGTCAGTCGGCTCGGCACTCTCGGTTGAGCGATCGAGCTATAATTGTGTACCTGTTCGATCGCGATTAACACTTTTGGTAATCGCCGCAGCCGTCGCAGGGGCCATTAGGTTTGACAGCACAGCGGAGAATTTCCGATCGAGCGTTAAAGCGACAGCTAGGATCTCCGATAATCCAGATACCGCTGACAAATGTTCTTTCCGTCGGCGGTTCCACAGACTGCACGTACAGGGCAATTTTTTGCAGTTGGTAGCGGCCGGATTTGAGTTGATAGCGGTGGTGGCGTTCCAAAACAGCATAGGTTTGTTCCTCGAAATCTAGATAGTTCCCCGGTTGCGGTGTCCAATCGAGCCGAATGCTGCCTAAAGATTGGCGGGGGTGAGATAAAATTAATTCTACTGGTAAAGTATTTTGTTCCATGTGGCGGTCTGGCAAGCTAGTATACGCTGATGGTATCGCACTCACAGGTTCGATCGAGATGCGGTGGAGATTCTGAACGGATTTTAACGGTTTGCGGGACTTGCGGTGCGTTTGTAGTAAGGACTTCAGTCCTCGGATCTCGATCGGGCGCGAGCTCGCTTAGGTGCTCGCAGGCTTGAAATGCAAAACATAGATTCTCCCGATGAGGACGGTCATCCTGAGTGGGAACAAAACCGGATTTTGTACCCTCAAAATTCCCAAAAATATGCCATTCCCTCCATGATTCCTCCAGCGCCAGCAGAGCGAGCTAAATAATGATTGTTGCCGCCGAATTCGCGATGCCATGCTAAGAGTTCTGACATGGCGTTAGCGACGATTACTCCGCGAACATCTTGTTCAAACATACTGATATCGTTACCAGAATCGCCGCAGACTAATGTTAACTCTGATGGAATTTCCAGGCGCTTTTGTAAATAAGTCAAGGCCTTACCTTTATTGCTAGTTTCCGGTAAAATATCTACATCGCGATTGCTGCTAAAAATGATTTGAGCGGCCAGTCCCGATGCTGTTAGTTTTTGCTGCAATTCCTGAAGAATCGAGCTGTGTTCTGCTGATGATTCCAGACAATAACTGATTTTCCAAGGATTTTGTGCTTGTGGGGATTGGGGTTTAAGTTTCTTAAACTGCTGAGCTAAAGAGACGATCGCCATTTTATCCCAATTTTGAGAAATATATTGAGCCCAATCTAAATCCAGAGTGCCATCTTGGTAAATCTCGCTACCTACACCTGCGATTAAATAATCCGGTGCTAGCAGTTGTTTTTCTGCAATTAATTCGCAAGTCGAAGCATGAGAACGCCCGGTAGCGTAAACCAAACAAATTTGCGATCGCATAGATTGCAAGCGCTGGTTAAAAACTTGAGTTGCTTCGTCATTTCCCACGAGCGTATTGTCTAAATCTGTAACTAATAAAAACTTCATTTTTGGCATTATTCAATAGTCAGCAGTCATCAGTCATCAGTGATTAATGATATCGTTGACCGTTGCATCGTCAGGTGATTTAACCGGCGCTAGAACACAGAGTACACAGAGTCCGAGAATACATATCTGAATCATTCCGATGCTACCGGATTTGATATGATATCATGTCCGATGGCTTGACTGCGATCGATCGGGTTCGTAGTGCGGACTTATATCATTTCCGGTTGCATCGGAAAAATAAAATCGAGTCAACAGTCAACAGTCCGTAGGGGCGGTGGATGGTGCGGGCCCGCCCTCTTAACAGTCAACAGTCAGCAGTCAGCAGTCAACAGTCAGCAGTTAACAGTCAACAGTCAACAGTCAACAGTCATCTATGAGTGCTACCGGATTTGATATTAAATCCGTTTTCGCTGCGGACACTTGGACGCAGTACAAACCGTTTTTATTTTGGTAATCAAAGGGAGACGATTTGATTTCTCCCCTGCGTCCGAATGTCAACGAATTGGAATTTCGATAATAAATTCAGTACCTTTACCCGGTTGGGAGACACACTGCAATTTGCCGTTATGTTTTTCAACGACAATTTGGTGCGAAATTGATAAACCCAAACCTGTACCTTTACCTACGGGTTTTGTGGTATAAAACGGGTCAAACAAACGCACAATCTTATCTTCGGGAATGCCAGGGCCGTTGTCTTTAATCCGAACACAAATACTCTTATTATCAATTGTTTCAGTTTTAATTGTAATTGTAGGAAAGCTAAAACCCGCGGTATTTTTTCCTGGGCTGCTGTTTTCTTCCAAGGCATCCATCGCATTGGCTAATACATTCATAAAGACCTGATTTAACAGTCCGGGATGACATTCTATTTCCGGCATTTCTCCGTATTCTTTAATAACTTCAATGCCCTGCCAGTTGGCTTTGGCTTTCAGCCTGCTGTTCAACATTAACAAGGTACTGTCTAAACCTTCGTGAATGTCGGCAGATTTGATTTTTGCTTCGTCCGCCCGCGAGAAATTGCGGAGAGTTTGAATGATTTCTACAATGCGATCGCATCCTGTGTGCATCGAATTGAGCAATTTTGGCAGGTCTTTTGCGAGAAATTCTATGTCTATATCTTCGGCTTGTTTCTGAATTTTGGCTGGAGGAGTTGGGTACTCTTCTCGATACATTTGCACGATGTCTAACAAGTCGAGAATGTAGTCGCGGACGTGGCAGAGGTTGCCGGCGACAAAGCCCACTGGGTTGTTAATTTCGTGGGCAATTCCTGCTAGGACTTGTCCGAGGGAAGACATTTTTTCGGTTTGGACTAACTGCATTTGAGTTTGCTGCAAATTGTGCAAAGCTGTTTGCAGTTCTTGGGATTTTTGCCGATCGCGCTTTGCGGAGGCGGCCCGTTCTTCCTCAACTCCGATCGCCCCAGCAATAATTCCGATCAGCTTGCAATCGGCTTGAGAAGGCGCGATCGGTTCGGTGTAGACAACGCACACCGAACCGACATAATCGTCGCCGCGCCGCACTGCTTGTCCCAGATAGCTTTTGAGTTCGTAGCGGATGACAGCGGGATCGCTTTGGCCGTAGATCGTGTTCTGCAAGTCAGGAATTGCCACAGCCAGATCGCTGGCTTTTTGGTATACGTCAGTGCAGATGTGGCCCTCGGCGCGATCGACCTCCGGGTAGTCAGGCGGCGTTTGCCAAGTTGCGATCGCGCGCAGCAGCCCGCCACCGACGTGGCTGTAGACGGCGCAGGTTCCGCCCAAAAGCTCGCCGGCTAAGGTTGTCAGGCGCTGGATGTTGTCAGCAGCATCGGTGGTGAATCCCAAAAAGCACTCGTTGATTTTGCTGAGGCGGTACTCTGCTTGCCTGCGCGCGGTCATGTCGCGGGAGTTGAGTACAATTCCCCTCACAGCGGGGTCTGCTAGCAGGTTAATGCCGACTCCTTCGAGAAAACACCAAGAACCGTCAGCGCGCCGGAACCGACCTTCTACGGCGATCGGATCGCCGGGATTTGCGATCAGTTGTTGGAGATAGGAAATCACCGAGGGAAGGTCGTCAGGGTGAATGAAATCGAGAACCATTCGACCCATCAGTTCCTCTGGTTCGTACTCCAAGACTGTTTCTACAGAAGGGCTTTCGTAAACAATGCCGCCGCCTTTGTCGAGAATAGTAATGATGTCGGAACTGTTGAGAATTAGCGATCGCCACTTAGCCTCATTTTGCAATAAAGCTGACTCGGCTTGTTTGCGATCGGTAATATCCTCGACCATTTTGAGAATAAACTGCGGCATTCCCTGACTGTTGTCGATGACAGAGGCGCTGAGGCGTCCCCACCTAGTGCTGCCGTCAGGGCGGAGATAGCGCTTCTCGATTTGGTAAGCTTGGCGATCGCCTCCGGCCAACTGCCGGCGCAACTGGCGCGCAACTGGTGCGTCTTCCGGGTGCGCGCAGGAGTCGATATCCACCCCCCGGAGTTCGGCTTCCGATCGCCCCAGCATAGCTTGAAATGCCGGATTAGTGGCGATCGCCATACCTTGGAGAGTAGCGACTGCCATGCCGATCGCACCGCGTTCAAAAATTGCCCGAAACCGCTGTTCGCTTTCGCGCAAAGCTGCTTCTGCTTCCACTTGCTGGGTGATGTCCCGCCCCGCCACTGCCATGCCTTTGCGGGAACCGTCGGGGTTGAACAGCGGCACTTTCCGCACTTCAAACAAATTGCTGCCGCCTGTGGGTAAGGGGACAATTTGGCTGCAGGAGGTAAGAGTGCCTGCTTCCCAGGTGGTTTCGTCGGTTTCCTGCCAATTTAACAGGATTTCTCTGACTCTCGGATCGGCTGCTGCTGCGAGTTCGGCAGTCGTTTTGCCTTGGTAATCTGCGGTTTCCCAGCCCAAAAGTTTGAGGGCGCAGTCGTTAGCAATCAGCCAGCGCCCCTCGTTGTCTGTGAGGTTGATGGCATCGGGCACGGCATCGATCGCGGTTTTCAGCCAGTATTCTCGATCGCGCAGGGCTGCTTCGGCTGATTTGCGATCGGCGATTTCGGCGACAGTTCCTTCGTAGTAAAGGAGTTTACCTGCTTTGCTGCGGACTTCGCGCACGTTTTCCGAGATCCAGGTAGTGCTGCCGTCAGAGCGACGGACGCAGGACTCAAACTCTTTCAGGGACGAGGTGCGGCTGATTTCGGCGATAAATTCCGCGCGGCGGGTGCGATCGGCGTAAAGGTTTTTTGCCGAACATTTTGCGATCAGTTCTGAGGGGGAATCGTAGCCGTACATTCGGGCGAGTGCGGGGTTGGCGCTGAGGTAGCGCCCGTCTGGGGCGGTTTGAAATATGCCTTCGGTGGCATTTTCAAAGATGCTGCGGTATTTTGCTTCGGCTTGTTTGAGGGCTTCTTCTGCGTGCTTGCGATCGGTGATATCAGCTTGGACTCCGATGAAGTGGGTGACGGTGCCGCTGCTGTCGCGCACCGGCGAGATGGTGAGTTCGTTCCAGAAAGGAGTGCCGTCTTTGCGGTAGTTTTTCAGAACTACTTTGCAGTCGTGTTGTTCTTTCAGGGCTGCGCGGATTTTAGCGACGGCGGCGCGATCGGTATCCGGGCCTTGCAGGAAGCGGCAGTTGTGCCCGATGACTTCGCCCGTCGAGTAGCCTGTAATCCTCTCGAAAGCTGGGTTGCAGTAGACTATTGGTTGGTCTGGTAAGGTAGCGTCCGAAATCGCGATGCCGTTGCTAGTAGCTGCCAAGGCGCGATCGTACAGCCTCCATACTTCTTCTATTAAATTCGGTGCATTGCCACCAGTGCGAGTCGGCGATAGCGTTTCAGAAGGAATACTTATATTATCGATCTGCATGAGTTTTTTATAGATTGAGTTTCTTGTCGGTTCCGACTGACTGCACCCCAAAGTTCAACAGAATTGTCCTATTTTCCTGCGCCCCAAGTGAGAAGGCGATCGTGCAGAATTTATGCCGTAAATCCTACAAGAGAAAAAATCTAGTCTCCCTCATTTTTCTTTTCTTCTGCCTTGAGCCTTTTGCTTTGTGCCTTCAAACGAATCCTACTTGCTAATTTATAATAGTTGTTGCTAGGATATCTCTATCTCTGGTATGGTTTAGTTTGCAGATGTCGCGCGGCTTACCGGTTCGCACAGCTAATTGTTTATAACGAACAAAAAAACACCTGCTATCTTTAAATATTTTTTTATTCAGAACTTGCAATTTTAAAATCTATTTAAAATTGCCGATTATATCAAATCCGTTAGCCTCGGAATAGTAAATTCACTGTTAACGGTTAACAGTCAACGGTTAACCGTTAACATCATGAGGAGTGCAACCAGAATTGATATTAAGTGCTGTAATTATTTTATTTAATAAAAATAATTGAACTTCTCCTGAAACAAACCGACTCAAGATTAATTTTGAATCATCGCAGCAAGTTCCGAAATATTGTCGATCGCCAAAGTCGGTTTTAGGGCGAGACACTCAGCGCGATCGCCATATCCGTAAGCCGCCCAACAAACATCTATCCCAGCATTTTTCGCAAACAACAAATCAACCGCCGTATCGCCAACCATTAAAACTTGACTGTTCTCCAAATCCGGGAACAGCGGTTTAACGATCGAGTGAAAAACACTCGGATTAGGTTTTTGAATAATTTGTCCGTCATCACCTACAATCAAGTCAAAAAAACTGTGAATTTTCAACTTTTCTAGAAACAAATTAACAAAACTAACGTGCTTGTTGCTAAAAACTCCCAGACTCAATCCCGACTTGCTCGCCAACTGCAAAACTTGCTTGGTTCCGGGAAATAAATCTAGCTGCTTTTCACCTTCTGTCCGATAAAAAGAGCGGTAAGTTTCCACCCATTGGGGAATTGCGCTTTCCTCGATCGCCGGATTGAGGATTTTGAAACTATTTGCTAAATTAATCCCGATCGTCCCTTGAATTGTCTCAGCAGCAGGCGGATCAATATTGAAACTTTCAAAAGTTTTGGTAAAGCAATATACAATAGCTTTGTGAGTAATTGCCAAGGTGCCGTCAAAATCGAAAATAATTAACTTATACTGACTCATCTTCCTCAAAAAATCCTCAAATTAGAATAGGTGCGAATAAATTTAACATAGAGATGCGACTTTTGCAGTAGTTATAAACTCCATTGTATTAGAGCTTACAGGCTAAACCCGCCCCGACAATCGACCTGATAAACCCGGTGTCTACAAATATTTCTAGTTATTAGTAAGTAAGTCGGTGGGGAAAAACACAACTGTGTTAAGAAAGATAAATGAGGCTAAAACCCCAATCCCTCCTGCATTCTGTCTCCTGACTCCTGCCTCATCCCAACTACAAATATTTACGCCTTTCTACTTATAAGTTTATCATTTAATCGAAGACCGCTTCGAGCTAGCCACAAAAAATAATCGCGGACATTACCCGATCGCGCAAATAAAAGTAGAATTAGGCATTTGGCAAGGAGTCGATCGGGGCGTAGAACGGCCTTGGCTGCGCTGGTGGGAGGCATCGGGGACTTTGCTGCCGGCGGCGGAGGAACGAGCAGAACAAGAACGACAAAGGTGCATAGAAGCTGAGTTGCGAATTCAAGCTTTGGAAGCGCGTTTGCGAGAGTTAGAAGGCAGCTAATAGGTAGCCAGAAACCGGGTTTTTCCGCCAAAATATTCGCAAAAAATCCTCAATCTCCCAAAAACCCGGTTTCTTTGAACTTACGCAGCGGTGACGAGAAACCGGGTTTTTGGGTCAAGATATTCGATTCAAACCCTCAATCTCGCCAAAAACCCGGTTTCTTTATTGGCAGTGCATAGGTAAACGTAGGCTATAATCCAGAATTTGCGTATATTAATTGGTTAAGAGTAAAGTATTGCATCACTTTTGTGTAAAGTCCTATGGCACTAATTGTTCAGAAATACGGCGGCACCTCGGTTGGTACAGTCGATCGCATTTTGGAAGTAGCGCGACGAGTTGTAAAAACAGTACAGCTTGGAAACTCCTTAGTTGTCGTACTTTCGGCGATGGGAAAAACGACTGACGGTTTAGTGAAACTGGCTAAGGAAATTTCCGCAAATCCCAGCAAGCGGGAAATGGATATGTTGCTTTCCACTGGGGAACAAGTCTCGATCGCACTTTTGAGCATGGCATTGCAAGAAATGGGACAGCCGGCAATTTCCCTCACCGGAGCCCAAGTCGGCATTGTCACCGAAGCCGCCCACACCCGCGCCCGGATTTTGCGAATCGACCCGAACAGGCTCCAAACCCAGTTAAACAGCGGTAAAGTCGTCGTCGTCGCAGGTTTCCAAGGCATTGCTAACGCCGGAGAATTGGAAATTACCACCTTGGGTAGAGGCGGTTCCGACACCACAGCAGTAGCCCTCGCCGCAGCGCTGCGGGCCGATAGATGTGAAATTTATACCGACGTGCCCGGAATTCTGACTACAGATCCGCGCTTAGTTGCACAGGCGCAACTGATGGACGAAATCACCTGCGACGAAATGCTGGAATTGGCGAGTTTGGGTGCAAAAGTCCTGCACCCGCGCGCCGTAGAAATTGCCAAGAATTACGGTGTGCCGCTGGTGGTGCTTTCTAGCTGGAGTGACGCGCCCGGTACGCGGGTAGTTTCCCCCCCTCCATCGCCCCGGCCTTTGGAGGGCTTGGAGCTCGCGAAAGCGGTGGATGCGGTGGAGTTTGATTTGGATCAGGCGGGGGTGTCGCTGTTGCGTTTGCCCGATCGTCCGGGGGTAGCAGCGCGGTTGTTTGGGGCGATCGCGCAGCAAAACCTCGATGTAGACTTAATTATTCAGTCAATTCACGAGGGAAATACTAACGATATCGCCTTTACGGTAAGGCGAAATTCGTTGAATCAAGCTGTGGCGGTTGCAGATGCGATCGTGCCCTCCCTCGGCAAGAATTCGCGCCCAGAATTGGGGGAACCGGAAGTGAGGGCAGAAGAAAGACCCATAGCTAAAGTTAGCATTGCGGGTGCGGGAATGATCGGCCGTCCGAGGGTAGCGGCCCAGATGTTTAATACTTTGGCGGATGCGGGGATTAATATTCAGATGATTTCGACTTCCGAGGTGAAGGTTAGTTGTACGATCGATGCTGCGGAGTGCGATCGGGCCGTTGCCGAACTCTGCAAAGCATTTGATGTCGCCAACTCCCCTATTGGACTCCATTCATCATCCCACAAACCGCCCGCAGTCCGCGCCGTTGCGTTGGATCTCAATCAAGCGCGTCTAGCAATTCGCCAATTGCCCGATCGACCCGGAGTAGCAGCAAAAATGTTCGGACTTTTAGCCGAAGAAAATATTAGCGTAGACACGATCATTCAATCGCAGCGGTGTCACAATATCGACGGCATATTAACGCGCGACATTGCATTTACCGTAGCACAAATTGACGCAGAAGCAGCTAAAACAGTCCTAGAAAAATCAGCAGTTGAATTCGGCTGGGGCGAAGTAGCAGTCGATACAGAAATCGCTAAAGTTAGCGTTGTCGGTTCCGGGATGGTAGCGCATCCGGGAGTTGCGGCAAAGATGTTTGAAGCACTTTCGCAGCACGAAATCAACATTCAAATGATTGCAACTTCTGAGATTAAGATTAGCTGCGTTGTGGATGAGGCACAGGGTGTCACAGCTTTAAAGGCAATTCACGCGGCGTTTGAGCTTTCGGGCAGTGAAAAAGTCCAAGTTCCAGCGTAATACTTGTTTGTAGTAGTAGTAGTAGTAGTAGGGACACGGCACTGTGTCCTTATTGCTTATTGCTGCCGTGTCATTATTGCAGATGATTAGGCTGTGTTAGGATCGAATTGGCGATCGGCTCAAAAGGATTGAATCTTATGACTGTAGCGAAGGAACAGATTACTGATAGCAATAGCAATAGCGGTTTATCAAATTTCCGCATCACTGTCGAACGTCTGCTAGAACTTTTAGATTTAGAAGAAGAGGATGAATACGGAATTTTGAGACCGACTGAATATGCTTTCAGGACAGCGATGAAATTAGTTGTTGAGGCTTACGATCGCATGGGAAACAGTTTTCCAAAAGCCTCTACTGCTACAGATGACCGAGGCAGTATTAGACTTGCTTGGCAAAATAGAAAAGCCGATCGCAAAGTTAGGTTATTTTGCCCATCTAATGCCGAGGAGAAAACTTACGTTTATCATCAAAACAGTGAGGAATATGGCTCGGAAGATATTACTTCAGCAGTAACCTTAGTTTATTGGCTAGAGTGGTTTAACAAGCTATGACAGATAAATCTTCTCCGAGTGAATTAGAGTTGGAGCCTTTGAATGAAACTGCTATTGTTTATAGAGCTTTACTTCGCCGACAATGGATGGATGAAACAAGCGATCTAGTTTTACTCTTCGCTTATTTACTTAGAGCAAATGAACCAGGTTTGTCGGTAACAATTGCCAGTGTTTGTTCGCCGGAACAATGTGCGGCAAAATTCAGAAATTGTTACGGAGTTGCTAGTATTCAAGTAGGACAAATTCGCGAATTAGGTTTAGACGCAATACCTGACTCTGCCTCCCACACTCAGATTGTCGGTTTACCTTATGTGACAGACGACCGAGACAGAGCTGAAAGATTAGCCGATTTGTTAGCAGAGCAATCTCAAATTATATGGAAACCAAGGGATTTAATCTTATGACTGTAGCGAAGGAACAGATTACTGATAGCAGCAATAGCGGTTTCTCTAATTTTCGCATTACCATCGAACGTTTGATCGAACTTTTAGATTTAGAAGAAGAGGATGAGTACGGGATTTTGAGACCGACTGAATATGCTTTCAGAACAGCAATGAAATTGGTTGTTGAGGCTTATGATAGCATGGGAAACAGTTTTCCAAAATGCTCTACTGGTACTGATGACCGAGGCAGTATTACACTAGATTGGACAAGCTTAGAACCAGAGCGTACAGTCCGCCTATTTTGTCCCTTCAGTGCAGAGCAACCAGTTGATATCTATCACCATGCAAAGAATGAAAATGTGGTCGAAGATATCGTTTCATCATCAACATTAGTTGACTGGTTGCAGTGGTTTAACAAAATATGATAGAACAATCTTCAGGGAGTGCGTCAGAGTTTAAAAAATTACCGGATCCTACACTTGTTTACCGAGCTCTCCGAAAAGGATGGATAGATCGAGATAGATCGATCGTCAAATCGGATGCCTACTATTTGCGCCAACGTATAAACGAACAGGGTATTTCTGTCAATTTTTCCATTCAGCAATCTTTGAGTGCATTGAGAAACTGTGAAGGAGTTGCTAGCCTTAATGTAGGGGAAATTCGAGAATTAGGTCTAAATGTAGTATGTGACTCTTCATCTCATGGCAGTATTATAGGCTTGCCCTATCGTGAAGATAACCGTCCAAGGGCTGATGAGCTTGCACTTTTGTTAGCAAGACAGTCTCGAATTGTATGGGAATCTTCGTCAAGTTGATATCAGCAATTTAAGACGACAAGCTGTATATATTCTTCTGTTTTTGTCTGCTGTTTATTTGGATCATCATACAATAAGTTTTGACTTAATATTTCTTGCGCGATCGCCTCCACCACCGGCACGCAAACCGAATTCCCAATTTGCTTGTAACTCTCCCCCGCACTGGAATAAGTCTTAAAATCTTCAGGAAAACCCATGAGACGGTAACATTCCTTCAGCGTTAACTTTCTCACCAAATTTCGATCGGGAAAATAGACAAAAAACCGGCCCGATGTTTCTTGCGAAGGAATTGTCGGATGCACGCCATCCACCGAATAAATGCGATTCGGCTGTCTGTGCACCCTCGACAAATGTTCTGTATTCGGCCTCACCCCAGTTTTCCAAGTACCTTTATTTCTGTATCCTACAAACACAAGTCCCGAATCTTGCTTTCTCGGATAATCAATTAAAGTATATTCTGATTTATCCAATATTTCAAAATCCCCCGTCTCGTCTAGAAATTCCCTGAGTTTGGGAGGAAACTTGCTTTTTAGGAATGAAAAATTGAAGGATTTACCTTTAGTTGCAATAATAAATATTCTTTCGCGGTGTTGGGGAAGTCCAAAGTCTTTAGCATTCAGCATTTTGTAATTCACGCTGTAGCCCAAATCTTCAAGGCTGGCGATAATTACTTTTAAGGTATTTCCCTTGTCGTGATGGATTAAGTGCTTGACATTTTCCAGGACAACTACTTGAGGTTGTTTTACTTTGATGATTTTACAAATATCGAAAAATAGCGTGCCTCTAGTATCTTCAAAGCCGAGCTTTTTGCCGCAGATGCTAAAAGGTTGGCACGGAAAACCGGCGACTAAAACATCAAAATCTACTAACTCGGCGGGATTGATGTTACTGATGTCTGCAAAAGGCACTTCGCCGAAATTGTCTGCGTACACTTCTCGACACTTGCTGTTAATTTCGCAGGAAAAAACGCATTCAAAGCCAATTTTTTCAAAACCTTGTCTGAAACCTCCTATTCCCGAAAATAAATCTATAAATTTCATCGATAATTTAATCCTAAATCTTGCTAAAGCTAAAGATAACAGATTTTGTTTCTCTTTCTTCTTTCACTCTGCGTTCTCTGCGCTCTCTGCGGTTAATAATACTCATTTAAACAAAAACCCAGCGCCGGACAGGAAATTGCCGTGTCTGCAGATATCGCCTATAATGTCGATCGCCCAAAATTCCCAAACTGGTCCCGCAGCCCACTAAACTAGGAATAGCAAAAAAAATATAGCTACTGTTTACTTCCTTTCACCAACCATGAGTCAAACCTTGGAAAACCTCACCGCCATCGATGACAAGCTCTCCAAACGCCACATCGACCTCGATCCAGGCGGCTACTTCATCATCTATCTCGATCGCGAAACCAGCTTAATTTGTGCCAAACACTTCACCAACATCATCGACGATCGCGGTCTGGCTGTCGATCCCGAAACCGGCAAACCCATCCCCGCCCGTGGCAAGGTAGAACGCACTCAGTGCACGCTGTTTAGCGGCAGAACCGCCAAAGAACTTTGCGTCAAAATCCTAGAAGAAACCCGCCCCAGCCCGGTGACAATGTTAGATCACGCGGCTTATCTGGGACGGGAATTTGTACGGGCAGAACTTGCATTGTTGAGCGATCGAGAATACGTTCAAGATTAGTCCAGCCTCGCCCGAATTTCCGGAAAAAAAGGTAACTTATCGGATTTAGCAGTACGCGATTACGAAAAACCTTGATACCAGAAATAAGTCACCATGGGAATCACTGTCGCCAACACCAACAGCACAACCACAACAACTGTGGCATTACCTTGTTCTGTTTCTTCAGCTTTTTTAAAGGTGCCTTCAACTTGAATGTTGTCAACAACTTTAGGCGCGCCCGGATCTGGTTCACCGGACAAAACAGTAGCAATGCGCGAACTGGCCTCAGTCAAAGCCTCGTTGTATTTGTTAGCTTCCCGCAGGGGAACCTGCAGGGTTTCCCCTGCTACACTCTGGGCAATTTCATCAGGTAGCAGGGATTTCACCCCTTCGCCGGTGCGAATTACCGCGCTGTTGGTAACAGTGTCGAGAACGAGTAAAATTTGATTAGCCTGGTCTTCTTTTGTGGGAAACCACTGTTCAAATAGTTGATCGCTAAAAGTGGCAACTGTTTCGCCGTAGTCTAAGCGACGGATGGTGACAAACCTGACTTCTTTGCCAGTTTGCTTTTCCACCTTGTCGAGTTCGCTGTTGATATTGCTTTCGCTGCTACGGCTGAGTACGTCGCCTTTGTCGAACACCCAAGTTCGATCGCCCGCCGACAACAGGGGAAACTCATACACGCCAGTCGCCAACGCCGGCAACACCGCTATCTGCGAGGCGATCAGGGCGATCGCGATCGCCGCCGCCGCTGGTTGGAGATATTTTCTCCAGTTAAATAATTGCTTGAAGAGTCTAGTCATGAGGTTAACCGTAAAACTGACTTTTTTCCAAAAATACTATAGAAACCAGCGTAAAATTCATTTTACACGGTGCAATATTTACAATTAGGTCGCCAGTCCAACTCCCCGCCCGATGATTTAAGGATTTCAACTATGGAACCAGCAGATAGTTATCATAAAAATTGGGTTTAAAACCTCCCCTTGTAGGGGGACTTTACATTTAGCTCACTTTAGTTTACCATAGTATGAGTGGTTTGGTAAGCTATGTGTTAAAAGCCTATAAGTACAGAATCTATCCAACCGACGAGCAAGCGGCATTGCTGGCTAAGTCGTTTGGCTGTGCGCGATGGTTTTACAATTTTGCTCTCAACCTTACTAACGAAACCTACAAAGCAACAGGTAAAGGTTTAAGTCGTAATCAGATAATTAACCTACTACCATCTTTAAAAAAAGAACATGAATGGTTAACAGAACCTCCATCACAATGTTTGCAGCAAGCAGCGTTAGACCTGTCTACTGCCTTCTTAAATTTCTTTGAAAAGAGGGCTAAATATCCAAATTTTAAGAAGAAGGAACAAAAGCAATCTATTCGTTTTCCTCAAAAAATAAAACTAGATGGTAGCTACTTAATTTTGCCAAAATTAGGTAAAATTTACGGCAAAATATCTCGATTTCCCGTCGGAAAATTAAAGTCTGTGACTGTATCTCTGACACCATCTGGGGAATACTATGCAGCTTGTCTCTATGATGACGGTAAAAACCAGCCATATTCAACATCAGAAGGTAAAGCTGTAGGCATAGATCTGGGATTAACTCATTATGCCATTACTTCAGATGGAACCAAGCACGGCAATCCCAAATATTATCGCAAATATGAGGTAAGACTTGCTAAAAAGCAAAAGCAACTCAGCCGCAAGCACAAGGGTTCTGCTAATAGGAACAAAGCACGAATTAAAGTTGCTAAAATCCAGGTAAAAATTACTAGATGCCGAGAAGATTTTTTACACAAACTAAGTCGTAAATTAGTTGACGAAAACCAAGTCATCGTAGTAGAAAATCTCGCCGTAAAAAACATGGTGAAAAACCACAAGCTAGCCAAGTCAATTACTGACGCTGGCTGGAGTAAATTTTCCACCATGTTAAAATACAAGGCCCAATGGTCAGGGAAAATATATATTGAAGTAGAGCGATTTTTTCCGAGTTCAAAGACTTGTAATAACTGCTTGCATCAAATAGATCTTCTGAGTTTAGAGATACGTAGTTGGCAATGTCCTAAATGCCACATGAGGCATGACAGGGATATCAACGCGGCTATCAACATCAGAGATGAAGGTTTACGAATTTTGGCGGGAGGGCATCTCGCTACTGCTTCTGGACAACGTGTAAGACCATCTAAAGGCACTGCTTTTAGAGGCGATGTTGGGTGAAGGAAGAATCCCCACGCCTTCAGGCTGGGGAGTTGTCAAAAAGGTTGGATTATGCAATCCCAGAAAGTATTCTACGTCGAAGTTTGGGATAGCCGCGGCAACCGCCACGTCGCCGTCCAAAATGCCAAGACTGAAGAGGAAGCTTTGGAATTGGCGAAAAAGTGGATTGATAAGTACGAGTCAAAACCCGGAAGAATGGCGATCGACGTACCGCATCCTTTCGGAGAAATCATCGATATGCCATTTTGAAGTCAGTAGTCAGTAGTCAGTAGTCAGTAGTCAGTAGTCAGTAGTCAGTAGTCAGTAGTCAGTAGTCAGTAGTTAGTGGTTATTGGTTATTGGTTATTGGTTATTGGTTATTGGTTATTGGTTATTGGTTATTGGTTATTGGTTATTGGTTACTTGCTACGAATTGCCACTTTCCACCTCTCAATTTCCAATAACAACTAACAAATAACAACTAACAAATAACAGCTAACAAATAACAGCTAACAGTCCTTATACTAAGAAATTCCTCGCAATTTCCGCGTATTTTCTACTAAACTGCGAGCAAATTCATCGAACCTTTCAGACAATTTTTCATCCAACAATTTGCCGTCAGGACTAAAAGCGTTCCAAGCTTGTCCGATCGCAATTTGTTCGGGAATTACCCAAGCGTGCACCCATCTCAAAATAGTTCGCAAATCGTTAAGTGCGTTGCTGTTAACTTGCCCTCCCAAAACGCTAATCGCACCCGCAACTTTGCCGTCCAAATGCTCGAAAGTGAGTAAATCGAGGGCATTCTTGAGAGCACCGCTGACGCTACCGTGATACTCCGGCGTTGCTAAAATCAAAGCGTCGGCTTGCTTTACCGCATTCCGCAGCTTTTCCACATCGGGGTAATCGGGATAATAATTCTCACCCTCGCAGAAGGGCAGATCGAGCGATCGCAAATCTAATATTTCAACTTCCGCGCCCAGGGCTTGCGCTCGTTCTGCTGCCACCTTCAACGCTAACTGGCTGTAAGATCCAGCCCGCAAACTCCCACCAATGCCGACAATTTTCACCATAAAACTTAAAAACAATAATTGCCGAAATAAAGCGTACTCATTACGACTATGATTAATATAACAAGTGCGATCGGCAACTGTCAATCGATTTGAGATTTGAGATTTATGGACGTGGCCGAGAAACCGGGTTTTTGCCAAAATTCTTGATTAAAGCCACAGATTTGGGAAAAAACCCGGTTTCTGAGTCGCTGTCCGTAAGTTGAGTAGACGTGACCGAGAAACCGGGTTTTTTGAGCAAAATCCCCGATCGAAGCCCCAAATTCAGTAAAAAACCCGGTTTATCAGTGGCAGTGGGTTCAAAACCAGGCCTCTCAAGCGGACTCTTGAGAAGCCAGCGACAGAGAAACCCATCCAACACCCGGCATCTTGTTAAAATAAATGAATGTAGCAAATCCAAAGCGGTCAATCTTGGCAGTCTTCAACCTCGGGCAAAAAACCAATATGAAAAATTCTTGGAAACAGGTATGGCTGGGGCATCTAGCTGTAAACAAAGACAAATCGAGCCAGCAGAATCCTAAAAAATCAATGCCGGGACGGAATCTTTGGCGCATCCTGGGCAGTTTGGTGATTTCTCAAGGAATATTGCTCTCGCCCCCGGTTTTTGCCGACAGCGCGCCTAACACCATGAGTTACAGCAAACTCATGGACAACATAGAGAAAGGGCAAGTCAGTAAAATCGAAATAGACGAAACTCAAAGAACTGCAAAAGTTAAGCTAAAAAATCAAAAAACCGATCGAGAACAAACTGTTACTCTGTTCGATTACAACAACCGAGAACTTTACTCGCAAATCCGCGCCAAAAAGATTGACTTTGAAGTCAAACAAACAGCCGACAATGCCGCGGCGGTCAGTTTAGTAATAAACTTACTGGTGATTTTTGCAGTGTTGGCGGTGTTGATGGCTATTGTGCGCCGATCGACCCAATCCCAAGGAAATGCCATGAACTTCGGCAAATCCCGAGCCCGTTTCCAAATGGAAGCCAAAACCGGCGTGATGTTCGACGACGTAGCAGGGATCGAAGAAGCCAAAGAAGAACTGCAAGAAGTCGTCACCTTCCTCAAAAAACCCGAACGCTTTAACGCCATAGGCGCGAAAATTCCCAGAGGAGTTTTGTTGATCGGGCCTCCGGGAACCGGTAAAACAATGTTGGCAAAAGCCATCGCAGGCGAAGCAGCCGTCCCCTTCTTCAGCATCTCCGGTTCCGAATTTGTCGAAATGTTCGTCGGAGTCGGCGCTTCCCGCGTCCGCGACTTGTTCAAAAAAGCTAAAGAAAACGCCCCCTGCATCGTCTTTATTGATGAAATAGATGCGGTAGGAAGGCAGCGCGGCGCTGGGATCGGCGGTGGAAATGACGAACGCGAACAAACTCTCAACCAGTTGCTGACAGAAATGGACGGCTTTGAGGGTAACAGCGGCGTGATTGTGATTGCAGCGACTAACCGCCCTGACGTGCTCGATACTGCCCTGCTGCGGCCCGGCAGGTTCGATCGCCAAGTAACGGTAGATTTACCCAGCTACAAAGGGCGTTTGGGGATTTTGCAAGTTCACGCGCGCAACAAAAAACTCGACGAAGAAGTTGCCCTAGATACGATCGCCCGCCGCACTCCCGGCTTTTCCGGCGCTGACTTGGCAAACTTGCTTAACGAAGCGGCAATTCTCACCGCGAGGCGGCGCAAAGACACGATTAGTAACTTAGAAGTTCACGATGCGATCGACCGAATCACGATCGGGCTTACTCTGAATCCACTGCTCGACAGCAAGAAAAAGTGGCTAGTAGCATACCACGAAATCGGACACGCCCTCGTATCAGCCATGCTCAAAAATACCGACACCCTAGAAAAAGTCACGATTATTCCGCGTTCCGGCGGTATCGCAGGCTTTGCCAACTACGTGCTCGACGACGAAATGATCGACAGCGAAGGTTTGAGGAGTCGGGCGTGGCTGTTAAGCCGGATTACAGTAGCTTTGGGGGGACGGGCTGCAGAGGCTGAAATTTATGGCGATGCCGAAGTAACTCTCGGCGCCAGCAGCGATATCACAGAAGTCAGCAAATTAGCGAGACAGATGGTAACGCTTTACGGAATGTCGGATTTGGGGCCTGTGGCTTTGGAAAGTCCGAACAATGAGGTGTTTTTGGGCCAAAGCTGGAATTCGCGGGCTGAGTATTCCGAAGAAATGGCTATCAAGATCGATCGGCAAGTCCGGGAAATTGCTATTCACTGCTACGAAGAAGCCCGCCGGATTATCCGCGAAAACCGCCATTTGGTAGACAAGCTGGTTGAAGTGCTGTTGGATGAAGAAACGATCGACGGTGATGAATTCCGCAAAATTGTCGATCGATACGCCGAGTTGACCAAAAAAGAATTGGAACCAGCGTAAAGAGTCAGTTGGCAGTTGTCAGTTGGCAGTTGGTAAAGAGTCATTAGTCATCAGTCATCAGTCATTAGTCATTAATTCAGGTAAAGAATCATTAGTCATCAATCATTGGTGATTAGTGATTAGTCATTAGTTAACGAAGTAGGAATTATGCACCGACTCTATTTTTAGAGTGCGCCTGAAGCACTTTACTACTAACCCAAAAAAAATGACTAATGACCAATGACTAATGACTCTTTATCTTAACTAATGACTAATTACTCTTTATCTTAACTAATGACTAATGACTATGTCAGTTGTCAGTTGGCAGTTGGTAAAGAGTCATTAGTCATCAGTCATCAGTCATTAGTCATTAATTCAGGTAAAGAATCATTAGTCATCAATCATTGGTGATTAGTTATTAGTCATTAGTTAACGAAGTAGGAATTATGCACCGACTCTATTTTTAGAGTGCGCCTGAAGCACTTTACTACTAACCCAAAAAAATGACTAATGACCAATGACTAATGACTCTTTATCTTAACTAATGACTAATGACTCTTTATCTTAACTAATGACTAATGACTAATGACTAATGACTAATTAAGACTGATTGGAATACATTTCGCGAAGTACCAAAGCCGGGTCTACCCAGCGGCCGCCGTACTTCAATCCCCAATGCAGGTGAGGGCCGGTCGTGCGGCCGGTCATTCCCACTCTGGCAATTCTCGCACCAGCCGGCACCGTTTGACCCTGCCAAATTTGCAGGCCGCCTTCGCGATCGACATAATAGCGCCCGCCGTTAACTTTTTCTACTCTACCTCTGAGGTGACAGTAGATGTGCTCCCAATCTCCCGATCGCACCACCATACCAGTGCCGCACCTGCCATCTTCCCAAACTTCCACCACTTGACCGCCCCACCAATTGCGGATATAGCTACCTTCTGGCGCCGCCATGTCCAAACCGTAATGAAAATCTCCACCACGGGGGCCGAAGGTGGAACTGTAGGCTTCAAAATTTTCGACTGGGAAAGAAGCTTCTTGCCACAACTTACCCGTAGCGATTTTGGTTGGTAAAGCTGACTGAGCCTTGACCAACTCCTGCTGTAAATAAGGGCTAATCACCACGATACAGAGCGAAAGAACTAACAGTAGTATCCGTCTAAGGCGAAAAAAGCGTTTAACCGTCAGCGGGCCCCTAGAGTCTTGCACGATTTATTTAACTCCTGAAAGTTTAATGTGTGGGCGAATCTGCGTTGTCTGTTGTGCCAATTCGCTGCAAGATTGCCTCGCGTGCTGAATCTACTAGCGAATCAGTTAACCAAGGTGTATCTTACTGCATAGAGAACTGGTGTCAAGCCTTCGGCTTAAATATTGTAGCGAACAGAAAGTCATTGGCCCGGTGAAATTTGTGCTGCGGTTGAATTCGATCGAGCTTTTGTTTGACACTATAGTTTAGTACGGGATTTTGGATGCAGTCTCAAATCTCAAATTTATAACACACATAAGCAATGCTTACTGAAATTTTCCCTTTTAGTTTTGCCATAGACGCAACTGCGATCGCCGGTGCCTCATTGTGGTCTTTAGCCCTGTACTGGGGTCTGTCGCCCCTGACAGAATGGGTAATCCTGCAACTCAACCGCTGGATGAATTTTGCCGAAAGATCCCTCTACACCTCGGAAGCGGAGTTTGAGAGAACCCGCCAAGCCAGAGAATCTCAAAATGCCTTTTACGCTTCCCTGTTGAGCATTCTGCCCTTTTTGATTGCGGGCGGATTGTGCAATTGGGGAGTCGAATGGTCTCTGGGTACTGGTTGGGCGGTATCTATGGGGACGATCGCCTGTATTGGCGGCGGCGTTTACGAACTCGGCCGCCGAGACGGTCAATCTTAGGCGATGGTAGATTTTGGATTTTGGATTTTGGATTGCTCAAGATATTCGGAGATTTACCAGCCTCTAGAATCGATCGCAATCTCAAATCCAAAACTCCAACTCTCAAATAAATATGACATTTTCCGTTTATTTGTCGATCGCGCCTCAAACAAAATTCATAATATATAGCAATGATAATTTTACTCATTTTGTAAGGTGCCAACGCCCTTAGTGTTGAAGAGCGCCAGCCGCGAGGTTATCCTATCAAATCCGACTCCACCGGAATGATTCAACCGCAGAGCGCACAGAGGACGCAGAGGGAGAATCTGTGCGCGTACTCTCAACAAAAAATGCTTTTTGCCAAGTCGGAGATGCTTCCGTACCGAGGAGCGAGAACAGACAGATAAATGAATCGTTCCGATACTAACGGATTTGGTATTAATGGCTGAGGGCGCGCCACCTTAGATATATCTCAATCTTCTGCATCCAGGACTGTCTGCTATAATTAACTCTTCTGATTTGGGAATAAATAAAATGAAATACCAACCAGAACCAACATTATTAAATCAAGCGCGCGCCGCTTTCCAAAAAATTTGGGGCTACGACGACTTTCGACCGCCGCAAGGAGAAATAGTTAGCAGTTTATTAGCAGGAAAAGATACAATTATAATTATGCCTACAGGTGGCGGCAAATCAATCTGCTTTCAACTGCCAGCTTTGTTACAAACCGGCTTGACTTTGGTAGTTTCGCCCTTAGTCGCCTTGATGGAAAATCAAGTGCAAGAATTGCGCGATCGCAATCTCCCCGCTTCCCTCCTCCACAGTCAACTGTCAGCACAGCAGCGCCGACAAACAATGCAATCGCTGCAACAAAACAAGTTGAGATTGCTGTATTTGTCTCCCGAAACATTGCTCAGCAAACCAGTCTGGGAAATTCTCAGTCAGCCCCACATCCAAATCAACGGTTTAATATTAGACGAAGCTCACTGTTTAGTGCAGTGGGGCGATACCTTTCGACCAGCTTACCGCCGTTTGGGAACAGTGCGACCGGCTTTGTTGAAAGCTAAACCGGAAGGTAGTAAAATTGCGATCGCAGCTTTCACCGCTACCGCCAACCCGGAAGCACAAAAAATCATCAAAAATGTCTTGCAACTGCAAAAACCAGAAGCATTTTTGCTAAGTCCCTACCGTTCTAATCTGCACCTGCAAGTGCAGACTGTCTGGACACCGAGGGGACGCAAACAACAGTTATTAAATTTTATTAAATCTCGACCAAAACAAGCAGGTTTAGTCTACGTCCGCACAAGAAAAGATAGCGAAAATTTGGCTAATTTGCTGGAAGGTGCAGGTTATAAAACCGCAGCCTATCATGCAGGTTTGAGTCCTGAATCGCGCCGAAACATAGAAACAGCTTGGCTAAATAACGATCTTAAATTTGTGATTTGTACCTGTGCTTTCGGGATGGGAATTAACAAGCCGGATGTGCGGTGGGTTGTTCACTTTCAAGCACCTTTGCTATTATCGGAATACATTCAGGAAATTGGTAGAGGCGGACGCGACGGCAAATCGGCGATCGCCCTGACGTTGATTAGCGAACCTACGGGTTTGCTTTATCCCGATGACAAACAAAGAGCACAATTTTTTCAAGATAAATTGCGATCGCAATACCGAGAAGCGCAGCAGTTGGCCCAACAACTGCCAGTTAAAGGCGATGTAGAAGCAGTTTCTCGCGAATTTCCCGAAAGCGCGATCGCCCTTTCCATCTTGCACAGCAGCGGACAATTAACATGGCAAGATCCTTTCAATTATGCGATCGACAAATCCGCACAGCAAAAAGGCGCAAAACAAAATTTTACCGCCGCTGCTGAAATGGCACAATATCTCAAACACCGAAAGTGCCGGTGGCAATTTTTGCTGCAAGCTTTTGGCTTTGCAAATGAGGCTAAATCTATGCGGTGCGGGCACTGCGATAATTGTAAGTAAATGAGTGGAAAAATATATAAAGTATGTGATTCTTAGTCCGCGGAGGCGGACTTTGTTTGTGTAGTAGGGGGCAATCCCCCCGTGGTTGCCCTAATTTCAATCGCCGAATCATCCACGAGATAATCGCGCCTAAATTCTAACTCACAGGTTCAGTATATTCGCAAAAAATATTAAGACCAATTTTGAGCAGATACAGAACAACAATAGTAGCTATACTAGGATCGATCGGTATTCCAGACGAAGCGCCCAAACCGACAACAGCAACAATCAATCCCGTCAGCAAAGGTGCACTTCCAGGATTTTTGGTGTAGTCTTTGAACTGGGCGCGCAAACCATCATTGCCGCAGATTTCCGCGCGGAGAGTTTTCAGCGTGACTTGCCATAGGGATTTGCGGTTGTAAGATTCAAGATTGTTGTTTTCAAACCACAATTCATCAAAACTACTGTCAAGTCTGCCCTGGTGTTTTTCCAGCATTGCAAAGGCTTCTTGGGCGGGAGCATAATCTTGCAACATTTGCCGCATTTTATTGATTTCGGCGGGAGTGAGTATCGGTTCCATATTGTTAATTGCGAGTAAGTTAGTTAAACAATTTTGATTGTAATGATTATACCAGTTAGGAATTACTCGCTACGACCAGAGAAACCGGGTTTTTTCGTGAATCTGCGCGTCGCAACGAATATTTTCACAAAAACCCGGTTTCTGAGCCCTCGCGTCACACCAAGAAACCGGGTTTTTTCCCGAATCTGCGTGTCGCAACGAATATTTTCACAAAAACCCGGTTTCTGAGCCCATGCGTCACACCAAGAAACCGGGTTTTTTCCCGAATCTGCGTGTCGCAACGAATATTTTCACAAAAACCCGGTTTCTGGGCCCCCATCGTAAATCCTGTCACAATTAATCTGCTCCCTCCTCCTCTGTTTCACTGGCTTTCTGAATAGCTGAAAACCACTCTCCCGGACACTCATCACCCGTAAACTCTCGCCAAATTACCTGAAACTGACTGTCTCCCAACTGCTTGAGCATCCGCCCTAAATCTGTGATATCGGAGCAAACCCATTCAGAGTTATGCTCGATGTCAATTTTTAAGGCTTGAATGTAAATTTTCACCGCCTCCGTCCAATTCGATTGGGCTTCTAAGGTTCTGCCCCATGCAGTTAGAGTTGAGGAAGCTTGAGGCAAATCATTTGCTGCGCTCATAGCTGCAAATGCTTTTTGGAAATAGGCAAGAGCATCATCAAAGCGCCGTTGCTCTTGGGCTACTACTCCCAGATTGTGATATTCCTTAGCAGCGTTGTGAGAATCCCCCGCCTCTTCATAAATTTGGAGAGCTTTATTGTAAAAAGCGATCGCATCATCAAAGCGCCGTTGCAATTGGGCTACTACTCCTAGATTGTGATAGTCGCTAGCAGCCCTGTGAGAATCCCCCGCATCTTCATAAATTTGGAGAGCTTTATTGTGAAAAGCGATCACATCATCAAAGCGCCGTTGCTCTTGGGCCAATACTCCTAGATTGTGATAAACAGCAGCAGCCTTGTGAAAATCCCCCGCATCTTCTGTAATTTTGAGAGATTTGTTGTAAAAAGCGATCGCATCGTCAAAGCGCCGTTGCTCTTGGGCTACTACTCCTAGATTGTGATAGTCGCTAGCAGCTCTGTGAGAATCCCCCGCCTCTTCATAAATTTGGAGAGCTTTATTGTAAAAAGCGATCGCATCATCAAAGCGGCGTTGCTCTTGGGCTACTACTCCCAGATTGTGATATTCCTTAGCAGCGTTGTGAGAATCCCCCGCCTCTTCATAAATTTGGAGAGCTTTATTGTAAAAAGCGATCGCATCATCAAAGCGCCGTTGCAATTGGGCTAATCTTCCCAGTTGGTCATAGTCGCTAGCAGCCCTGTACAAATCCCTCGCATCTTCACTAATTTGGAGAGATTTTTTGTAAAAAGTGATCGCATTGTCAAACCGCCGTTGCTCATGGGCTATGATTCCCAGTTGTTGATAAACAGCAGAAGCGGAGTAAGCATCCCTTGCGTCTTCAAAAATTTTGAGAGCTTTGTTGGAAAAAGTGATCGCTTCCTCAAAGCGCCGTTGCTGTACGGCTACTCTTCCCAGTTCGTGATATTCCTTAGCAGCATTGTAAAAATCCTGCTCATCTTCACTAATTTTGAGAGCTTTGTTGTAAAAAGCGATCGCTTCCTCAAAACGCTGTTGCTGTAAGGCTACTCTTCCCAGTTGGTGATATTGATTAGCAGCGTTGTGAGAATCTCCCGCATCTTCTCTAATTTTGAGAGCTTTGTTGTAAAAAGCGATCGCATCTTCAAAGCGCCGTTGCGCTTCGGTCACCATTCCCAGTTGGTGACACATAACAGCAATATTGTTATTGAGTAAGGGGTCATTTAAAGCTGCAAGTTCATCTTGAATTTCTTGATAAACTGCTCTTGCTGTTTCCAAATCAGCACTTAGAAGAGCTTCATTCGCATCCTCTCCCCGCAGATGCATCCAGAAATTAAAAGCATCTTTACCCTTCGCCTTGGCTTGTGCCAAATCGATGCCCACGTTCTTTAGCCCTTGTTCTCGTAGCGACTTAAGTTCCGGTTTGCGTCCCCACCGTTCATACACCTCTCGCAAAGCTTGCATAATTGCTTGAGCATAATTCCATTGCTGTTGCTGTTCTGCCAGTCGCAATTGTTGCAATAAATTCGGTTCTTCCACTCGCAGCACAAAGCTTGCCAGTTCTGCATTGCCGATTAATTCCTGATGGTATTTATACGCCAACATTGCGTAGAAAAACAGCAACTTTTTTTCCAAGTTACTGATTACCTCCTGCGAACCCATTTTGTCTAACTGTTGTCGCAGATACCAAGGCAATGCCGGGTGAATTTGGTAAATAGTTTCCCCCAAATGTTCCAAAATTCCTGCCGCAGTCGCTTCATTCAACAGTACAATCCAATCCGATTTCTGCAAATTTTCCCCAAACACCGCCTGATATGCTTGTCCAAAATCACTATCAGGACTTTCTGAAAAAGTATGAAGCCAATGTGCATCAACTCGATCGCAAAATAGTCCTAAAAACGGCAAATGCAGCCGTGCCCGTGCGGACAAATTAGCAAAGGAATAATCCAGCGACACCGTTAGCGATTTCTCCCTCCCTTCCTCCTCTGCACCCTGGAAAGTATCCAATCCCCGCCGCAGCGCCTCAATCAACTGCACCGGAGTCTGCGCCTTCAAATGCCGCAACACCACCCTCAGCGACAGCGGATGTCCCCCCAACAGTTTCAGCAACTCCAGATATTCCCCAGGCAATTTCGCCCTGTCAACCCCCGCTTCCTTCAGAATCCGCGCCGCCAACTCTTCCGCATCCGGCTGCACCAATCCCCGCAACTCCCGCAGCGCGTAACCGCAATCCAACCAATTTTCCTCGCGCCGACTCGTAATCAGCACCCAAGATTTCCCCCCGCGCAACTGTTTCAGAAACTGTTTCAAACTTTCTCTTTCCCCAGCAGGTACAAGCGGCGGATTTCCCTGGGGAAACCCATTTACCGGTTCAAAATTATCCCAAATCAGCAAACAAGGATTAGTTTGCAAATATTTTCGCACCACATCTTGCTGTTTTTCTGCCGTAGCTGAAGCGAATTTTTCGCCCCACTTTGCCCTACCAATTTGATTGATTACCTGACTCAATCCCGCACCGCGTTCAAAGGAAGTGAAGAAAACGCCACTTTTTCGCCCCTGAGTATCACCCAACCACCGCGCAAAACCTCCGGCTAACTCAGTTTTCCCAACGCCGCCCATCCCCTGCAACAATACAATATGATTTTGGCGAAAAGCTCTTTCCAAACACAAAATATCGTAATCTCGCCCGATAAAACCGTAACCGCTAACTTCTGGCAAATCTACCGCCAGCGTAGCCTCTGTGTCAGATTCCGCCATCAAATCTGCAAAACTCGAAGTCGCAGCTTTCGGCCGAAAAGGCCTGCAAGGTTCCTGTTGATACAGCACCGGCACCAGCCAATCTTGCAGGGGTAACAGCCCTTTGGGACTGTCACGCAGCTTGTCGATGGACATAGATTTGCGCCCCGCCGCCACCGCAGAGGCGATGTCTTGTCCCCGCACCAATTCCCCGTACAGCCGTCCCATAAAGTGTTTCGCGCCTGTCGCGTATACGGAATAAGCCATTGCGACAACGCCTTTCGCGCCCAACTTCACCAACTGTCCCGCCACGGAAGAAAAAGCTTCTTCCCCAGCTTGTCCCGACTTGCAAGCATTGAGAATAAAAATCGGCACGCGGCAATCAGTCAAATATTGGGCAATTTCCCTTGCAGTAACTATTTCCGGTTCGCCGTCATTATCTTCAAAGACTAAAACGCCTTCTCCCGATTTGCCGTACTGAGTTTGAACAGTTTTGCTGTCAGCTTGAAAGTCTCCATGTCCGTCAAAATGCACGATATGATAAAAGCCTTTCCGCGCGTTAAGTTCTGCTTCAAACTGCTTTAAACTAGGCGGACGCAATACGGTGAGATTTACCTGTTTTTGAATAGGTTTGAGTGCCTCTAGCATGGGGCGGGCGATGGTTTGAAAATTAATATCGCGCTCTCCATAGGGTCGAGCAATCACTAATAAAATATTTAATTGTTCGTCAGACATTGTTCCCAATTCTGCCCGAACTGCATACTCGCTCAGACTGCGATACATCCCCGCCAGCAAAGGTGCGAGAAATTGATAATCTGGAGCAAACAGCAATTCCCAGGGCAAATTGAGCACGGCTGGATTGTCGGAAACAATACTAATTTCGCATTTATCTAATCCGGCTCGTGTCGCTTCCTGAAAAAACTCCCGCGCTTTCTCGCTGCTGCGAAATACTAAGTCAAATAGTTGCTGTCCCCAAGCTTGCAATTTCTGTTCAATTTTTTTAGCATTTTCCGGTTCAAGTCCGTAGGGAAAGCGCAGATATTCTTCGAGATACCAGCGCAAATCGGCTAATACCTTGCTGTCAAAGGGATGTTCAAAGGTGACGGGAGGGGCGGTTCGGGGTGCTGAGTTGCCCCGCTGCCAGAATAGTTGGATGCAATCTGTATCGTGGTTGATGCGTAGGGAGTTTTCTGCCATTTTTGTTGCGGCTGGATTTAAGTTATTTTTATAATAAATTTACTCATTACCAGCAAAGAAACCGGGTTTTTTGCAGTTTCTGTGAAGGATGTTGGTAAAAACCCGGTTTCTGGGTACTCGTCAGCTCCTTTAACCGGCTCGGCTAGCTGCAAGACGATGATTTCCACATCTCCCGGTGGCATATTCACAGGTTCCACAACTACCAAGTTGCCAGTTGCATCGATTTTACCTCTAAGCTTATATGCTTGCATGGTAATCTCCGATAAATATGTTTCTATTATAGGACATAATAACTTGCTTCCTTACTACTCCTCTTCAACATCTGGACTATTGAAATATCGAGCTAAAATATTCTCAATAACAATCTGATCCGTAGCCGTAGAGTACCTCGCCACCCTTAAATCCCTAAGAAAAATCGACAATCTAATAGCAACGCACTTTACATTAAGGTATAATTGTATATCGATGATCGATCACCAATTACCAATTACAAATAAACTAAATGATAGAAATAGACACGGAACAAATGTATACAGTCGAAAATACAGGGGAATTGAATCAAAATAATGTTAATCAACGATTAGATATTTGGCTGTCAAACCAGATACCAGATTTATCCCGATCGCGCGTGCAAACCCTCATATCACAAGGCCACGTCAAAGTCAACGACCAAACCTGCACCTCGAAAAAAATATCAGTCAAAACGGGCGATCGCATCCACCTCACCTTACCCGAAGCCCAGCCCACAAAATTAGAACCCCAAGCAATTCCCCTCGACATCCTCTACGAAGACGACAGCCTAATTATCATCAACAAACCAGCCGGATTAGTCGTCCACCCAGCAGCAGGACATCAAGACGGCACATTAGTCAACGCCCTCTTAGCCCATTGTCCCCTAGCAGAAATCGGCGGAGTTCAACGCCCCGGAATCGTCCACAGATTAGACAAAGATACAACAGGTGCGATCGCGATCGCCAAAACCGACATAGCCCACCAACACCTGCAAGCCCAACTGAAAACCAAAACCGCCCGCCGCGAATATTTAGGCGTAGTTTACGGAGTTCCTAACACCGAAACAGGCACAATAGACCTACCAATCGGTCGGCATCCCACAGACCGCAAAAAAATGGCAGTAGTGCCAGAAGAAAAAGGCGGCCGCCCCTCAGTTACTCACTGGACAATCAAAGAAAGAATCGGCAACTATTGCTTAATCCACTATCAATTAGAAACAGGCCGTACCCATCAAATTCGCGTCCACACAGCCGAAATCAAACATCCCATTATCGGCGACCCGATGTACAGTTCCAACCGTTCCATCGGCGTAAATTTAACCGGACAAGCCCTCCACGCCTGGAGGCTGCAATTGCAACATCCCTTAACTGGAGAGTTGATTGAGGCGATCGCACCTTTACCAGATCAATTCAACACCCTGTTGAAAATATTGCGGTTGCGCCGTTTGTAGTAAGGACTTTAGTCCTTTCTTTTTTTATTCAGAAAGAAGGACTAAAGACCTTACTACAGCGTTACCCCTACTTGATAGCCGCACTCAACGTAGTTTAAAACAGGTCGCAACTGCTCAAAACTCGGTCGCCCACTGGTACGCCAACTGGAAATCCAGTCTGAAACCTTTACTGCCGCCTCGCGTTCCCCAGCCGCAGCATAACCCTCGCCCCACAGAGACAGCAAAGCCAGACTTCCGGGCTGACTGCAACCAATAGCTGGTCCGAGAGTCGGCGTATATGCACTTGTCAGACCCTCTGGATAGGTAGCCAACAAGTAAGCGCGCAAAGCTTCCACATCCTCATCGGGGTCGAGAGGGCTGTCCTGGTGTGAAGCTACTTGCATCAATTCAAGGATTTGTTCTGCTTGCTCCCTCTGTTGTTCTTGTCGCAACCACTCAGCACTAGCCCAGATTACATCTGTCTCCATTTCAGGATCTTCTATCTTAATTTCAGCTTTAATGTCGGCATCTTGAGCAGGGCCATACCAGCGAGTTAAGGGTTTATCAGTTAAGGGGACAAATCCCCCAGGAATTACCCGTTCTCCCACCAGGTTTTTATTGGTATCCAAACGCACGCGGGCGATCGCTGTAGTAGCAGCTAATTGCCTTAATCGGACAGGTGCGACAATTAACCCACCCGGAGATAATTGTTCAATCCAGGTGTGTGGGAGTAGATCCGCGGTTGCCCACACAATAATGCGGTCAAAAGGTGCTTCTGTTGAGTAGCCCTCTCGACCATCTGCCACCACAACTTTTACATTAGCTAAATTATCTTTGGCTAATAAACTGCTGGCACGTTTAACCAGATTTGAGTCTACATCCAAAGAGACGACAAAGCCGTCAGAACCGACAAGGTGAGCCAACAAAGCCGTACTGTAACCTGAACCCGTCCCCACTTCCAAAATCCTCGCACCTGGCGATACCTGTAAAAGCCGTAATGCTGCAGCAATGACTGTTGGAGAAGAACTTTGGGGAATCGGTTGCCCGTCTGGTTGTAAAACATAGCCATCCATCACAACATCGGTCAAGGCATAGTCTACTGTATCGCTCATGTTTTTTCTCTCTATTCAAATATTTTGCTGTATCTCTTTGAGTTTTATTTTTAATTTTATTCGATATTGTAAATCTCAATTGAAAAGCTTTTTTAATACCTCAAGGTATCTACGATAAAAAAAAAACTATGAATGCTTTGAGCCAAAACTTGCTGGCTTAGTGATATATTTATAAAAGCAGTTACTAAAAGCTGAAAAAGGAGAAGTGTATGAACACCGATCATCAATCATTACAAAACCAAGCTCAAGATATCAAACTGAAGCCATATAAAGCTCCCCAACTATTGCCACTTGGCAACGTAGTTGAAGCCACGTTGGGTGGTGGTTTAGCTGACACGCGAGATCAGAGAAGATTCTACTGGTAAGTAGGGTATCTTATGGTTGTAACGTTTCCGCTTGTTCTGTAGACTATAGCGCGAGCGTGGTGCTCGCGCTACAGAATATTTTCACAACAGCATGATAAATACTGTTTTCAACAACTAATAATAAAAAAAGTTGTGGGTAGTTTGAGAGTAAAAACTTACAGGTACTAAGACTTTATAACAACAAGTTTTGATCGGCATTGTATAAAATTCAAAGCTTAATTAAAGATATGAAGCAAACAATGTTTCGTTGGTTTTATGGCTTTTTAGCTGAAGCTGAAGATGTTGCTCTAGCTTTCGCAAAGCCTTGTAACTCTCAGATTATATGGAAAGATAAAAGTTATCTTTTCCTCTGCGGGTCTTGGAAGAAAACTGACTATTTTTACTTATCTCAGGGAGAAGTCGAGCTGGCGATTATTGGTCGATTATTGATACATAGTGAGCCTCTATTTGACCAAATTAATTTGGCTGTAAGAACTAAAGATTACAGGATTTTAATGAAGTTGCCAGGTAATTACAACCTTATTGTCAAAGATGGGAATCAAAATTATATTTTTACAGATAGAGCAAGCCTTAAGCCCATATTTTACACGGTAAAAAATTCTTCGATCGTGTATTCTTCGCATTGTGTTGCGATCAAAGAACTGATCGATGCAAAAGTAAATTTATCTTGGCTTGCTGCTTGGCTAATGTATCCTGGAATGATAGGTATAGATAAAAATTCCTCTCCTTTTTGCAACATACAAATAGTTCCTCCAGGCCACTATCTGCAAGTATCCCCTGGCAAGGTTGTCTGTGAGCCATACTGGACAGAGCCAACAGAGCTTAAAGACAGGTTAGAAGCAGCCGAACAGTTACGAGAACAGTTGATCGCTGCTGTTGAACGAAGAGTAGATTTATACGACATTGTAACTAGCGATCTGAGTGGTGGTATGGACTCTACCAGCTTATCTTTAATAGCGGCTAAAACTTTAGCTAATCAGGGTCGTAAATTGCACACTATAACGTTTGCAAGTAGTTCTGTTACTGAGCTGGAAGATTTAAAGTATGCACAGCAGGCGGCTAGTTTTTATCCCAATATTAGCTCCGTAGTTTTGGATAGTAACAAATTTCCTATGGCTTATAGCAATCTGGATGAAATGCCAATGACCGATGAGCCTGCGCCAGTTGCGACTACCTTGGGCCGATTTCTCTATGGTCTAGAAGTCGTTAAGTCGAAAGGCTCTCAGTTGCATCTGAGCGGAGATGGTGGTGACGCAGTTCTTTTGGCACCCTATTCATATCTGGCAGATCTTGTTCAGAATGCACATTTAGGTACACTAATTCGGCATTCTTTTGGTTGGGCAAAAGTTAAAAATATTTCACCAATAGCTTTAATAAGTAATTCTGTAAAGCTGGCAACTACCTCTTACCGTCGTTGGCTGTTGCAGCAAACTAAAAAACTAAAAAGTGGTCAAATATCATATGAACAAATTCAGAAAATTATAGCTTGGTCTAGTCCTCCAAGTTGTGCTAGTTGGTATACACAAAAAACCACTGAGTTGGTCATACAGCAGTTACAACAGTACATGGCAGATGCTAAACCATTTTCAAACCAGCCAGGTCAGCATGGTGCTATTGAGAGTATTTATGCTATGGGGCGCAGTTGCAGGATTCTCCAGCAGGTAGCTGAAATTTATGGCGTCAATCTAGATGTCCCTTATTTGGACTCATTGGTAGTTGATGCTTGTCTCTGTGCAAGAACTGAGGAAAAAACCACTCCATTTATGTTTAAGCCACTACTACATGCAGCCTTTCGTTATGATTTACCAGAGATTATACTAAACAGAACAACTAAAGGTGACTACACGCGTGATATGTTTGACGGCATACGGCAGAATCAAACCCAGGTTAATGAATTGCTCCAAAGTTCCTGTTTAGCAGACCTTGGATTAATAGACCTAGAAAAATTTAGGATTGCAATAGAAAATTTTAGCATGGGATTTAATATAGGTTTATGCCAATTTGAAATTACATTAGAAGTTGAGTTTTGGCTGCGTAGCGTACTTAACTCTAACCATTTTTTTGATCGAGCTTATTTAAAGTGAAAATGCTTAAAGTCTAAAGATGCTAATTTTCATTGTTTGTATTTAACAGGACAAATTACAATGCCAAAATTTTATATTCCCAAATACGTTACCACAACGATACTTGAAGATGTTATAATCTTAATGGATTTACGTAAAAACACTTACTATGCTTTAAAAGACAGTGCAGTTGAATTTTGGCAAGCTTTGGAAAAATATGACTCATTTGATTTGGCAATCAACGAAGTATCAAAATCATATAATGCCTCAAAAGATGTGATTAAAAAAGATATGGAGAATTTTGTTTTTTCTCTGTTAAAAGCTGGCTTGCTTGACAGAAGACCCACCGGTATATAAACTAGCTATTGTGGCTGGCTAAGTAATAATTATAATATTTTTTTAAGCAAGTATAACTGAGTTAAAAACTAGATTGGCAATAAACGTTAGTGTCAGGAGTAAATATCGATCATGAGTAAAATAATGTCATTGAGTTCGATTGACTCAAGCTTAAAATGGGTAGATAGGCTCAGAGGTTTGTTGGCTCTAACCGCAGCACATGTCATGCTACGACTTTTTTCTCTTATAACGATTGTCAAGTTTATTCGCCTAGCAAGACGTTCCTACTTTCGTAAAATGAGCAGGGAAGAAGCAGACACTGCGTGGACAGCCATACATCAATCTAGCTCATTTTATTTGGGAAGATCTGCTTGCTTAGAATTCTCATTAGCTTTCGTACTTTTCGCTTTAAGCAAAGGTCAGTCAGTTTTATGGTGTACAGGAGTGAAGCTTAAACCATTTGAAGCTCATGCTTGGGTAGAGATAGATGGTAAGCCATTTCGTGAACCAGATTATGTGGAACACGATTTGAAAAAAACCCTGGAAATTTAAAATTAATTTCTAGTATTTTATAAAACCCAAAATAAAAATCATTTTTTGAGGTTGAATTATCATGAAGATGATGTGGTTTCTCCTCCAGTCGTCTTGGTTTACAGTTGCGATCGCAGCCCTCACAGGTTCAATCAGCGGGGCTTGTAGCGCTTCATTAATTGCGTTAATTAATAATGCCATTAGTAGCACTGTTAATCAAACAGAACAACTCTTTTTAGGTTTTATTGGATTAGCAACCGTCGCTTTTTTAACTAATCTTACATCTCAGTATTTATTATCTAGTGTATCATAGAATAGCGTTTACGAACTGCGGTTGAAATTAAGTGATTGGATCTTAGCTTGTCCCCTTCGGCATCTAGAAGAAATCGGGACGAATCGGATTATAGCCACTTTAACAGAAGATACCGAAATGATTGGCAACACGATTGGTAGCATCCCCTTTTTGTGGATTGATATTGCACTAATTTTAGGTTGCTTGGTATACTTGTACTGGTTGTCGTGGGTAGTATTTTTAGTGACGGCGATCGCATTAACATTTGCCTTAGTATTGCTGAAAATTTTGTCAGCAAAAGCTCAGGTATTTCTCAGCCTTGCCCGAAAAGAGCAAGATAATTTATTTAAACATTTTCACACGATTACTAATGGAATTAAAGAACTAAAATTAAATAGCAAACGCCATCAAGCTTTTGTCAATGAAGAACTGAAAATTACAGCGGCAGCAACTCTTTATTACGACATTGAATGTGTAAAACTATTCGGTATTTCTAACGGCGTTGGACAATTAATATTCTTGGTAATTGTCGGTTTATTAGTCTTCGCTTTGCCCAAATTTACGCCTCTTAATGCCACTGTTTTATCAGGTTACGTACTTGTCATTACTTATTTAACTGAACCGTTACAGCGAGCGCTTGCTTTGCTACCTGGATTGAGTCGCGCCAGCGTCGCGTTGCACAATATTGAAAAATTGGGGTTATCACTTGCTAGTCGTTCTGAAGCATTTTCTTCTGAACTTCAAACACCGCTTAATTTCCAGAGTATTGAACTCATTGGTATTAGTCATACCTACGGCAAAGAGCAGGAGGAAAGTTTCACATTGGGACCAATTGATTTAAAGTTATATCCAGGAGAAATAATTTTTATTGTAGGTGGAAATGGTAGTGGTAAATCCACTCTGGCAAAACTAATTACTGGACTGTATATTCCTGATGCGGGCGCGATTTATCTCGATGCTAAGATGGTTAGCGATCGTAACCGTCAAGATTACCGTCAGTTGTTTTCTACTGTATTTTATGATTTTTATTTATTTGAACGTTTGCTGGGACTAGATTTAGATAATCTAGATATTCAAGCGGATAATTATCTGAAAAAACTTCAATTAGACCAAAAAATGAAAATTAAAAATGGTCGTTTTTCCACGATTGAACTTTCCCAAGGACAGCGTAAACGTCTGGCACTCCTAACTGCTTATTTAGAAGATCGTCCCATTTATTTATTCGATGAATGGGCAGCAGATCAAGATCCCAACTTCCGAGAAATCTTCTACAAACAACTGTTACCAGAGTTAAAACACCGAGGTAAAACCGTCCTGGCAATTAGTCACGATGACCGCTATTTTGATTTTTGCGATCGCATCATTAAATTAGACTACGGTAAGGTCGTGGAGCCGAATTAACCTGAGTTCGCTGTAACACGAAGTTTTACCACGGCGGAATGTGGGCTAAAAATTATGAGTCCTGAGTTTTGGATTCCAAGTTTATCAAAAAACTCAAACCTCAAAACTCAAAACTCAAAATTCTTTTAGACTCAAAATCGATCGCCCGACACAAATAATCGCACCAGGCAGCATCAATTACCGACGGTAAGGAACCATCGTCTCGATATTGATATTGGCCAACGGCACCCGCTGCGGAGGAGTAGCAGGAGGTGCGACTTGCCGCGCCATACCCAAATAGTTGGACGGATCGCCAGCCTTCGCTTGCTGCTCTTGAGGAACAAAACGGCGAACAGTCGTCTGCCAAATGATTTGCGGGAAGCCTAGCTGCGAGCGGTGGTACTCACCGTAGCGAGGAGTCTTCAAGTTGAAAGGAGTTTCTCCTCCAACACGCTGAGGCAAAATCCGGCGCTGTTGGTAAGGTACTGTATCGTAGCCAAACTTGCCCAGGTACTCTTCGCTATTGACCAACTCGTCAATAAACCCTTGAGGCCCCTTAGTGGCTACCACGATCGACCAAGCAATCTTTTCGCGATCGCTGTACACATCCCGACCCAAAACGCGCTGCACGCACATTTCCACAAATCGGTAGTTGCTGTTAGTTTGGTAATTCCGCTCCAAGAAAGGAGCCGAAGTCGCCAAACCGCGAATGAAATCCCGCACCGTAATCTGGCCGAACTTCAGTTGCGACTCCAAAAACGTTTGGCGGTTGCTCTTGAGGATTTGGTGTTCGCTGTAAATCTGGCGATATCCAGCCCAAATCAAATTTTCCATGTCTCCCGACGAGAGCACGTTTTCAGTTGTGAAAACTCTCGGCTGCTCGTCGCCCCCTATTTCATAACCAGCAACACGCTGATTTTGGCTCTTAGGGGCGTAATTTAACAAAGGAAGCGCCACGTTATAATCTCCGTTATCTCAAATTTCAGAAATAGTTGATACCGCGAGCTGCCAGCATAACGATACAACTAACCAACATACAGATTAGGGGATTCCCGCAATCTAAATCTGGTTTTCCTGATTTTTTGCAACAATCTGTAACATTTGTTGACTTTGGGGAAGTCATTAGTCATTGGTCATTAGTCATTGGTCATTGGTCATTAGTCATTACTTTGGCGTCGTTTCGAGACTCAGCCCACTGCTGACTAATGACTACTGACTGCTGACTGCTGACTAATGACTAATGACTAAATTACCAGCCCAGAGCCGAATAAAACTCGCTGGCGGGCACTTGAGCTCCTGCTGCTTCTGATGTTGCATCCGAGTCTGGTTCCACCCGAATTTCAGTGCAAAAAGTTGAAGTGCTGAAACCGCCAAAGCGCTTGACGCTACTCGTCCGCATCCGCACGTTGGGATTGGCAAACCAAAAACGCTCGATCGAACTCATCGTCTCGTATTCCGTAATCAGCAGCAGCGCATCCTCATCATCCATCTCAAAACGGCCGGCCACCGGCACAATTTCCGCATAGCCCCGTTCCCGCAACATCAAACCCTGCCGCGGATTCTCAGGATCTGGGACGATCGCGAATACGGTAGAGCCCTTGTGATTCTCATCATCCTTATCCCACGCCATAGTGCCGTGCCAAGTCACAAATGCTCCCCCAGCAGCCCGACTCGGATCTACCTCGTGCATCTGGCAAATTTCAGCCACTCGCGCGTCATCCGCACCTAGGGCCGTTACCTGAATATTTGAATCCCCAATCTCCGCTTGGCGGAAAGCGAGGTGGTGAGTGCTCCGCTGAGAACGCCATTCTCCAGCACTACTCTGAAAAAACTCCATTGCATCCATACAAACTAACTCCTTTGGCTTAGGCTTCCCGGTCTTTACGCCTTTTTATGATAAAGCTCTCCCCACTTAGATGTACTTTTGCGGCACAAATTAGTCTCAAAATGTCTACTTTGGACATATTGTCAAGCGAATGTTATGATAGTTTACAATGTAGGAGACACAACAAATCCTGCGAAACGTCATTTCGATCTATCTCGCATCGATCTCAGCAAACTGGAGGAGCGAATTATGGATATGCCTACAACCAGCCTCAGCATGGAACAGCAGTTCAAACTGCAAGTCCTCAGCGAACAAGTCAAAAGCTTAAGCCTAGACCAAGCTCAGGAATATCTGCTAGAAGTTATGCGGCAGAACATGGTCAAGGAAAATTTGTTAAAGTATTGGATGAAGAAAATGTGAACTCTTCGATCGCCCGCAGCACTAGAGCTGCACAACACAACTTTTTTGATAAATTAATCCCCGTACCTGCTTCGCGAGTAGGTGCGGGGACAATTATTTGGGGCATGGGGCATGGGGCATGGGGCATGG
>NZ_JADEWT010000035.1 GCF_015207505.1 Tychonema sp. LEGE 06208 | reverse complement strand
GATATTGAACACGATTTTAGTGCCTTAAAGCGAGCCAGAATGTATGCTCCTGCTGGCACATCTTTAGATGAACTTATCTGTGCCTACTGCGCTCAATAGTGTCTCTTTTTTATTTGAAATGACTATAACTCTATTTTTTAGCCTTTAGCCAATAAACAATTAACTCTCCTTTACCTTTAACCGCGATCGCGCCTCTTTCCTCCAATACATACCGCTCTTTTAACTGCTCGCAAACAGCAGAAGTCACTTGAATATACCCCGGTAATCCTTGACATTCCATGCGAGAAGCAACATTAACAGTATCTCCCCACAAGTCATAAATAAATTTTTTAGTGCCAATCACCCCAGCAACTACCGGGCCTGTACTAATGCCAATCCGAATTTGGATGGGTTCGCCCGTGTCGGTTTTAAAATCTGCGATCGCATCCTGCATATCCAACGCCATATTTGCGATCGCCCCTACATGATCTGTCCTCGGCACAGGTAAACCCCCCGCCACCATATAAGCATCCCCAATTGTTTTAATTTTTTCCAAACCGTGTTTTTCAGTTAATTCGTCAAATTTTGAAAAAATCTTATTTAGAAAATTTACCAATTCTAGCGGTGAAATTCTGGCAGCAAGAGACGTAAAATCGACAATATCTGCAAAAAGAACTGTTGCTGACTCAAACCTTTCAGCAGCATAACCCTCGCCTTTTTTTAAATTTTCAACAATCGCAGCCGGTAAAATATTCAGCAATAAATGATCCGATTTGTTTTGAGCCAGCCGTAAAGCTAGCTCAACTGTCTGCCGCTCTTTAATTTCCTTTTGCAATCGATCGACAAACTCTTCTAGTTGCTTAGTTTGCTCTTGAAGCAGTCGTTGCTGATTTTGAATTATTAACTGATTTGCCACTCGTGCCAATACTTCTTTACCTTGAAAAGGTTTAGTAATATAATCAACAGCTCCCACATCAAAGGCTTTTACTTTATCTGAAGCGTCATCTAAGGCGCTTAAAAAAATCACGGGAATCGAACTGGTTTTTGGTGAAGCTTTCAAGTTTGCACACACCTCATATCCATTCATCTCTGGCATCATCACATCCAGCAGAACTAGAGTCGGCGGAAACTCCTGCACCGTCGCCAGAGCTCTTTTTCCGTTCAACGCTTTGCGAACCTGATAGCCTTGCTCAGTTAGGATTGTAGATAAAAGCCGCACGTTATCTGGTTTATCATCAACTACTAAAATGGTGGCTGGAATTGTAGCAGACTGATTGCTGTTCATGCGATCGCTAACCGTATTTTTTCAAAATCCAATATATTAAGAGTCACACGCCTTAATGGCAGACTTCGCTAACTCAATAATATCATCAAACAGGAAATCACGTGCTAAATCAGTTAAAACTTTTGCAGAGGCAACAAACTCTACAGGCATCCCCTCAATCAACCGAAGAATCTTATCATCGTAGCATTCATGAGCAGCATCATGGATATTATCCAGCCACTCAATAGGCATTTGAGCGAGTTGTAATCCTACGGATTCATTGCTGCTAACCCCACTCAATTCGCTTTCGTTTTCAAGATCTTTATCAACAGATTCATCGTAAATATAGCTAAGCTCTAAGTATTTCTCTATGATAGCAAACAAGATTTTAGCCTCAAACGGTTTACGCATAAAATCATCGCAGCCTGCTGCTAAAATAGTTTGTCTTTCCTCTTCAAAAGCGCTAGCTGTGAGAGCGACAATCACCGTTTCTTTTCCGAGAGGATGAGATTTAATTTGTCTGGTTGCTTCATAACCATTCATTACAGGCATTTGCATATCCATCCAAATCAGGTGCGGTTGCCAATCTTCCCATACATTAATAGCTTCTTGACCATTTTTAGCTTCTCGCACGAGGAAGCCTAGCGGTGACAATAATCTATCTATGACTAGACAATTATCGGCACGATCGTCAACCACCAAAATCCGGTACTCTGGTTGATCTGGTGCTAAACCAATGACTTTTTTATGCGGTTTAAGCATTTGAATTTCGGTGGCATCGGCAAGACCCAGTTGAATATCAAATGAAAACGTACTTCCAAAATCTGGTGTACTCCTGACAACAATATCCCCTCCCATCATTTGGACAAATTTGCGACTAATTGGTAAGCCTAGTCCGCTTCCCTGTTCGGATTTATAACCTGCTTTTGTTTGCTCGAATGGTAGAAATAACTTATTCATTTCTTCTGCAGCAATGCCGGGGCCAGTATCTTGGATTTCAAACTGAAGGTGTAAAGATACCGGGCGAATAGAATTCGCGTTTGCACAATCAAAATTCGCAGGCGCGGACTTTTCATATCCCCTGTCGGCGGTTTTTGTTTGCGTGCTTTTCAACTCTACATTTTCAGTCGCTAAATTTTCTTCTACCTTGTTTTTCATTCGCAAGGTAACGCTACCCGTCTCTGTAAACTTAATGGCATTTCCGACAAGATTAATCAAAATCTGGCGCAATTTACCCTCATCTCCATTAACAAAGTATGGTACACTTTGGGCTATTTCAAAATTTAGCTGCAATCTCTTAGATTTAGCTTTCAGTCGAAACATTTCTTCTAGGGTTTCTAGCAGGCGAATTAAATTAAAACTGCTTTCATTAAGTTGACTTCTGCCTGCTTCAATTTTGGACATTTCCAAAATATCATTAATTAGCGAAAGCAAATGTTCCCCGGCGCGATTAATAATTCCTAGGTGTTGTTGGTGTTCGTTGTTTAGGGATGAATCGCGCACCATCACCTGACTAAATCCCAGAATTGCATTCAGGGGAGTCCGCAATTCGTGACTCATAGAAGAAAGAAATTCACTTTTGGCGACGTTGGCGGCATCAGCCACTCTGACAGCTTTTTGCAGCGCTGCTTCTGCCAACTTGCGATCGGCAATTTCTGTTTTCGCTTGTTCAAATAGCGTACATTGCTGGATGGCAATTGCTAGCTGTACGGAAATTTGCTTGAGAGATTCTATCTCAGAAGAGTTCCACTGTTTTTGACTGCGGCAGTGATGAGCAATTAGTAAGCCCCATAAATTTTCCCCTTGCAAAATAGGAACTACGAGGTTAGCTTTAATTTGAAACTGGCTGAGTAAATTAATGTGGCACTCGGAAATATCAGCCGTATAAATATTGTCGATCGCGCGAATGTGTCCCTGTTCGTAAACAGCAACGTAGTCTGTCCTAAAACAAGGATCGTTAATGTCAATTCCTTGAATCGGCATCACACCCCTTGCTACCGATTCGACTGCTATAAATCCGCTCCAATCTGAGTTGAATCGGTAAATAACCGTCCGATCAATTGACAAGAACTCGCGAACTTCGACCACAGCCATTGTCAGAACTTCTTCTAGGTTAAGAGAAGAGCGAATCCGCTCTTGAATGGAATTCACCAGCCGCTCTCTTTTTAGTTGCTGTAGCAAAGCTGCTTCTGCCTGTTTGCGATCGGTAATATCTACTCCATAACCAACACACTCCACAGGTATGCCAGCAGCATCTTTGACCAACTTAACCTCATCGTGAATCCAGCGATAACTACCATCTTTGTGCAGTTCGCGGTATTCGTAGGAAATCAATTCTTTTTGCAATATCTGAGCGAAGGCAGTATCTATAATCTCTCGATCTTCGGGGTGAACGAGGCTGTGCCAATCCAGGGAACCATCCACAAATTGTCGCGCTTCGTAGCCCATCATTGAAACAATATTTTCGCTAACAAATGTTACGTCATAATCTCCCCCTAATTTGCAGCTAAAAATAACTGCCGGAGTAGTAGCCAACAAATATTGCAAGCGTTCGGTAACTGAGCGCAATTTTAACTCGGCTTGCTGGCGCTCGCAAGCTTCAGTTTCTAAGGAAGTGTTGGTTTCTGTCAACTGTGCGGTACGCTCTTGCACTTTAAGTTCTAAATCTTCATAGGCGCAGCGCAGAGCTAATTCTGCCTGTTCGCGCACGGCGATTTCCCGCTGTAATTTGATATTAATTTCTTCTAATTCTTGAGGGCTTTTTAATGATAAAAACTGCGGAATTAGCCCGAACAGCGTTCCGGCAGTGTAGCAGGAAACGAGGCCAGTCACTCCTTTTTCAATCCCGGACAGCCAATAAGCGGAATGCCACAGCGTCCAAATATCTATCAAGTGACCCGTACCGCAAAGAACAATAAATGTACTAAATAAAGCAAATATTCCTGAGAACGGAACGTCGCGTCGCTTCAAAATAAAATAAATCAGCATCGCCGGAATTGAATAGTAGGCGATCGCGATTAAAAAGTCGCCGGTTACGTGCAGCCACACCAAAGGCGTTTGCCACAGATAGCAGTGACCGTGCGGCATATACTGAGTTGGAGAAAAGATATTTTTGACTATTTGCCACATAATGTTTGGTTGCAGATGATACTAAGTGGAACGATCGTCTTGTTTTTGTGGGGCGGGCTCTCTGGCCCGCCCCACAAGTTGATTTATAAAAACGGGATGTTCGCAATTTTAAAGCTTTACCAAAAATTTTTCAGAGCAAGCTGCTGGCTGAGGTTGGGATTTTAAGGGAATTTTAATAATAAACTCAGTACCCATCCCAACCTCGGAAGTGCAGCGCAAATAACCTTCATGGCTTTGAATAATTTGATAAGAAATTGCCAAACCCAGACCTGTACCATAACCGATAGGTTTAGTCGTATAAAATGGATCGTAAATTTTAGCGATCGCCTCAGCATCTATGCCACTGCCATTATCAGCAATGTGAATCTGCACCCACTGGCCGTCAACCAAAAGCGTGCGGATGCGAATTGTTAGCCGTTTGCAATGGGCATATTGCAAGCGAGCGGGTAAATTTTTCCCCCAACAGTCTTTTTTGACCGAATGCTTCTGCACCGCCATCTGTTCTAAAGCATCAATCGCATTAGAACAAATATTCATAAATACTTGGTTGAGCTGTCCGGCGTAGCATTCCAAATCTGGCAAATTTCCATAGTCTTTAATCACTTGGATAGCCGGACGGTATGGCTGTTCTTTCAGGCGGTGCTGCAAAAGCATTAAAGTGCTGTCGATACCTTCATGAATGTTTACCTTTTTCATATCGGCTTCGTCTAAGCGGGAGAAGGTGCGTAAAGATTTAACTATATCTTTGATGCGCTCGGCTCCAACTTTAATCGAACTAAAAAGTTTTTGCAAGTCTTCTAAAATAAAGTCGAGCTCGATGCTGTTAATCTTGTCGGCAATTTCCGGCGGAGGAGTAGGGTAATAAACTTGATAAAACTTAATCAATCCCAAAAGCTCTTGAATGTATTCCTGGGCCGGAATCAGATTGCCATAGATGAAGTTAACAGGGTTATTGATTTCGTGAGCAATGCCAGCTACCATTTGCCCCAAAGAAGACATTTTTTCAGTTTGCACGAGTTGGGTTTGGGCACTTGTGAGTTGTTGTAGAGTGTTTTCTAGCTGCTGAGTTTGTTTTAGCAGTTGAGCTTCAGAATGTCGCAATGAATTTTCAGCCAAGGAGCGATCGCGATTTTCCTGTTGCAAAAGCTCGTTAGCAACCTTTAAAGCTTGCGTCCTTTCAATAACTCGCTTTTCCAATTCCAGCATTAATTGAGAGAGTGCTTCCTGAGCTTGCTTGCGATCGCCCACCTCATTTTGTAAAGCCAAATTTGCCGCCGCCAATCGATCGGGACTGGGGATCGCCAAAATTTTGGGGATTAGTTCCACCAGCACTGCTGCTGTGGATAGCGAAACTAGCGCCGTAATCGCTTTCAGAAAACCAGAGAACCAATAATTAGGATGCCACAGCGTCCATATTTCCATAACGTGGGTAATGCCACAGCAGACAATAAAAGAGCCAAATAACATGAAAATCCAGTCAAAAGGCAGGTCTTTTCGCTTCTTGACAATATAAATTAGCGTGATGGGTATCGCAAAATAAGCGCAAGCAATCAAAGCATCAGACAAAATGTGCAGCCCCACTAATCCAGGCTTCCACAAATAGCAATGACCGTGAGGAATAAAATAATTAGGAAACATTTTATGAACCATTTGTCTTCAACCAACCAGACTATTTGCTAGCTCATCTTTTTGAAAAAGTATTGCAGCACCATTTCCCAAAACCCTGCAACCAAATAAAAAATTGCTCTTGAGACTGAACGCTATTGATGAGTCGATGCAGCGATATAAAACTACTTTTAATTAAATTAACATCAATCGACTGAGCTTGAGCAAAGTCAACTGTCACATTTTTAATTGTGGCTTCACGGCCAACTGTGACACCTAGATGACATTTTGGCTAATTTGTTTGGAAAAACTGAGCGCTGCTACCTGAAATGGCGCTGAGCAAGTACCTCTTGAAATTGGGTTACGGCGCTCAGCAGAGGTTTCCGCTTCAGTCTGGCTCCCCCCTAACCCACGTCCCACAAGAACATTCCTGGGGGTGCATCTCAGTTTTGCAATAAGTATTTTTTTACAACAGTGCGAGCGTCCCCGCTCGCACTACAAATGCAAACATGAGATGCTCCCATACTTGGACGCAGGCGAGGCAAAAAACCCGGTTTATCGATGGAGTATCTCTCGGATGAGCAACGATTTTCCAAGAAACCGGGTTTTTTTGGGTAAGTTCTAAAGAAACAAAGATTGTTGTGGGACAGACTCTCCGTCCAGTCCCAAAGTTTGATTAAAAAGACTGAGACAACAAGTCCAGTTAATCCTCGATATGGGTGCGATAAAAATCAGATTTAACGATTTGACCCCACTTCAAAAACAGATACTGTGCCACGTACAGAAGTGTCAGAGACGAACGAACTCAAAATTTTAGACCCCACTTCAAGCTCCCCGATTCACCGAGTTGCAAGTAAATCTCCAATCTAAAATCTAAAATCTACAATCTAAAACTTGTACCCTCGCGAGTTGTGTGGAGCGTAGCCGAAGCAAGCAAAAGTATCTAAACTTGACAGAGTTGTTACCTTCTGAGAAAAGTCGCTACAGGCTGGTGTCGCAATCAAATGGGCGATCGGCTTTACAGTCAAGCAAAAGTGATAATATCAACTATACACTTACGGGCAATTGCCAATTATGACGATAGATGAGGTACTACAGCTAACTCGTGCGCGATCGCAAAAAGATTTACATCCCGTACAAGAAATCCTACTCCGCCAAGTTTGGGAAGGAAAGACTTATACAAGCATCGCATTGGCCTCTCATTACGGAGAGCATTACCTGAGAAACATCGCCTCTGGCTTGTGGCAATCTCTCTCTGAAATCTTGCATATACCTATTAGTAAATCTAATTTTCGCTCCTCTCTAGAATCGCGTTCCTTAACCGCAGAGGAAGCAGAATTAATTGAAAAATTCACCCGCAGCCAATGCCTAGCAACACCTTTAGAATATCCCGGCTCTCCCGTACCCCTCGGTTCGCCATTTTATATCAATCACCCGCTAATTGAAGAACTCGCGTATCAAGAAATTGCCAAGCCAGGGAGTGTTCTGCGGATAAAAGCTCCCAGGAAGATGGGTAAAAGTTCACTTTTGCTACGAATTTTAGACCGCGCTAATTCTCTAGGCTACCGAACTGTAAGTTTGGATTTTCAGCAAGCTGAGGAAGCTATTTTAGACAACCTCGATAAATTTTTAAGGTGGTTTTGTGCCAACATCAGCAGGCATCTAGATTTGCCACCTTTATTAGATAATTATTGGGATGAAAATATGGGCAGCAAAGTAAGCTGCACCATTTATTTGCAGCAATATATATTAACTGAAATAAATTCGCCTTTAGTATTAGCTTTAAATGAAGTCAATAGAATTTTTGAGTATCCCAAAATTGCCCGAGAATTTTTGCCGCTGCTGCGAAGCTGGCATGAAGAAGCAAAGCGGAATGAAACCTTGGGAAAACTGCGGGTGATCGTCCTTCATTCCACAGAAATTTATATTCCTTTAAAGCTCACTGAATCGCCTTTTAATGTCGGTTTGCCGCTGCAATTGCCCTATTTTACAGAAGAGCAGATACTTGCTTTAGCGCAGCGTTACGGACTCGATTGGACAGATAGCCCCGATGCCGAGCGACTGATGGCAATGGTGGGGGGACATCCTTATCTAGTCCGGCTCGCTTTTTACCATCTCTATCAAAAGGCTGTAACGCTAGATATGCTTTTGCAAGAAGCTCCGACCATAGGAGGAATTTATAAAGATTACTTGCGGAATTTTTTGGTGACATTGCAAGCAGATACCGAACTCGCAATTGCCCTTAAACAAGTGGTAAAATCTGAGCGCGGTCTGGAATTAGAGCCGATAGTAGCTTGTAAATTAGTGAGTATGGGATTGATTCATATCGATAACAACCGCTGTACGCTAAGCTGCGAGTTGTACCGCCTGTATTTTGGTTCGCCAAACTTTATTTAGTGATTGCCTACCCTAAAAATCTGTGCTGCTGTTAAGTTTAAGTCTGGGAAGGGAAGCGCACCACATCATCACCTCTATAGCAATCCTCGCATCAGTTGTGTAATTGTTGTAGGGGCAATCCCACGCCCGGTTTCCCCGATAGATAAGGGGTAGGCACGGGGGCACTACCCTACATATTTTGCTTGAGATTGCTATATTATCAAAGCAACTACTTGGGAAACCTAAATTTTACCGATGGATTATAATTCAGTAGGAATGCTGACAAAAACCACACTCAAACCGCCTCTTTTTCTAGTAAAGTTTCAACTTTTAACTAACTAATAGATGACATGACCGAGGTAACATACCAAATTGGTGGCAGTCTTGCCAGTGATGCCCCTACATACGTAGTGCGGCAAGCAGATGACCAACTCTATCAAGCCTTGAAAAACGGCGAGTTTTGTTACATCCTCAACTCCCGTCAAATGGGCAAATCTTCGCTGCTGGTACGCACCTTCCATCGACTGCAAGCAGAAGGCTTTCAATGCAGCACCATCGACATGACGCGCATCGGCAGCGAAAACATCACGCCTTTACAGTGGTATAAAGGAATTGTTGGTGATTTGTGGCGCAGCTTCAATCTCTTAGGAAAAGTGAATTTAAAAACTTGGTGGAAAGAAGAAGAAGTTTCCTTTCTGCAAAGATTAAGCTATTTTATTGAAGACATTTTGTTGGCAAAATTTCCCGAAGACAGGATTTTTATATTAGTCGATGAAATTGATAGCATTCTGGGGTTAGATTTTCCAGTCGATGATTTTTTTGCTTTAATTAGGTATTGTTACAACCAAAGAGCCATCAATCCCGAATACAACCGGATTACCTTCGCCATTTTCGGAGTAGCCACACCCAGCGATTTAATCGCCGATAAAAATCGAACTCCTTTTAATATCGGACGAGCAATCGATTTGCAGGGATTTCAATTGGAGGAAGCACAGCCACTAGCGAAAGGATTAGAAAATGTCATAACCAATCCGCCAGCAGTTATCAAAGAAATCTTAGCTTGGACTGGAGGACAGCCATTTTTAACTCAAAAAATATGTGAATTGGTGGTAAGAACTGCTGGAGAATCCCGCAGCGGCGATTTAAAAATACCACCGGGAACAGAGGGATTTTTTGTGGAATCGTTGGTGCGGGATAAAATCATCGACAAATGGGAATCGCAAGACGAGCCGGAGCATTTCAAAACTATACGCGATCGCATCCTCCGTGATGAACAACGCGCCGGCAGATTGCTCGGCATTTACCAGCAAATATTGCAATCCGATCCCCCCCTAACCCCCCCTTATCAAGGGGGGGGACACTCAGAACCACCCTTATCAAGGGGGGCAGGGGGGATCTGTGCCGACGACAGCCGAGAGCAAATCGAACTGCTACTATCGGGATTAGTCGAAAAAAAAGCAGGATTGCTGATAGTTAAAAACCGGATTTATCAAGAAGTATTCAACTTCTACTGGCTAGAAAAACAATTAATATCGCTGCGTCCTTACTCCCAAGCATTCGACGCTTGGATCGCTGCCAAACAAACAGATTATTCCCGACTGTTGCGCGGACAAGCTTTGAAAGATGCTCAAAGTTGGGCGCAGGGAAAAAGTTTGAGCGATTTGGATTATCACTTTTTAGCTGCTAGCGAAGAAATAGACAGGCGAGAAGTTCAACAAGCTTTAGAAGCCGAACGCAGCAAGGAAGTGGAAGCGCGACTCGCTGTAGAGAAAAAAAATGCCAGACGGCAAAAGTGGTTTATTACTGCACTCTCTTTGGCATTAGCGATCGCCCTCTTTCTCGGAACAGCAGCATTCTGGCAATATCGAAGAGCTACCATAAGTGAAATAGAAGCCCTCGCCACATCCTCCGAAGCCCTCTTCACCTTAGAGCAAAAATTAGACAGCCTCATCGCCGCCATCAAAGCCAAGCGCAAACTGCAACAACTCGGTGGGGCAAATCCCGAACTAGAAAATCGCGTGCAATTATTATTAGAGCAGGCCGTTTATGGAGCGTCGGAGTTCAACCGCTTGTCAGGACATCAGGCGACACTGTATAGATTAGCAATCAGTCCCGACGCTCAGACCATTGCCTCTGCAAGTACAGATAACGAGGTCAAACTCTGGCAGCGAGATGGCACCCTGATTGCGACTCTTCCCCACAACGGTATAGTGTGGAGGATGGCTTTTAGCCCCGACAGCAAACTCCTCGCTTGCGCCAGTGGAGAGGGCACAGTTAAAGTTTGGCAGCAACAGGGAACGTCTTGGCTAGGCCCGAAACTCCTGCACAGCCTTGAGGGACACAGCACCGAGTTTAACGGTGTGGCGTTTAGCCCAGATGGCGAGACTTTAGCTGCATCGGGTGAGAATAACACCGTTAAACTCTGGAACAAAAACGGCAATTTATTAACCATTCTCGATCGCACCGATGCGGTGAGGAGCCTGAGCTTTAGCCCCGACGGGGAAATGCTCGTTAGCGCAAGTGCGGAGGGGACGATTCGATTGTGGAAAAAAGACGGCTTATTCTGGGACACAGTAAAGTTACTGCGAGCGTTTCAAGGGCATAGCGCTGCCATTTGGGAGGTCGAGTTCAGTCCTGACGGCGAGGTATTTGCCTCTGCGAGCATGGATAAGACTGTTAAACTTTGGCGCTCCCATACCCCGTCAGCCGAAGAGTTACAGCCCCTGGGAACCCTTAAAGGTCACGCATCTGGGGTTGAGAGTCTAGATTTCAGTCCTGACGGTGAGATTATCGCCACAGCCAGCGGCGATCGCACAATCAAATTTTGGAGCAAAGACGGCAAAGAACTCAGAACTTTTGCAGGACATCGCGGTGCCGTATGGAATATCGATTTCAGTCCTGACGGCAAATCAATTGCTTCGCTGGCTATAGGAAATGCTGTCAAACTCTGGCAGCCGAAAAACATTTTTTTCTTGCCCCTGCTAGGTCACGACGCTGCTGTTTATAGAGCTGCTTTCGCTCCTGACGGTAAAATCGTCGCCACTGCCAGTACAGACGGCACGGTGAAACTTTGGCGCGTCGATGGCACGTTGCTGAAGACGCTTAAGGAGGGTACAGGGGGGCTTTGGGATGTGGCATTCAGTCCTGACGGTAAACTCATTGCTTCAGGGGGCGAAAAAACAGTTAAACTCTGGCACAAGGATGGCAGATTTCTGAGAGAAATCAACGCCCACAAAGGTGTAGTTTACGGAATTACTTGGAGTCCTGACGGTAAAATTATTGCCACCGCAAGTACAGACGGCACCGTAAAACTCTGGCAGCCAGACGGCGTGTTAGTACGAGTTCTGAAGCTAGATGGCAGCGGCTTCTGGAGTGTGGCCTTTAGCCCTGATGGAAAAGCTTTAGCCGCCGTCGGTAGCAGCGGTACTCTCGCTATCTGGAAGCCCGATGGCACTTTGTTGCAGGCGATTGATGCCCATCAGGCTATGAGTATGGGGGTCAGTTTCAGTCCCGATGGCAAGACAATCGCCTCAGCCAGTACAGATGGCACCGCCAAACTCTGGAAATTAGAGTCCTCAGACACCTCAGTTCCTCACAAAGCACAGCTCCTGCGAACGCTTAAAGGTCACGCACAGGGAGTGCAGGGAGTTTCCTTTAGCCCGGATGGTGAAATCGTCGCTACGGCAAGTCTGGATAACACGGTGAAACTCTGGAATAAAAACGGCATCTTGCTGAGGACGCTCACGGGACATAGAGGTTTAGTGACAAAAGCTTCCTTTAGTTCCGACGGCACTTTTCTTGCCTCCGCCAGCCATGACCAAACGGCGATTTTGTGGAATGTGAAGCGAATTCTCAATACAGATCCACTGGCTTTTGGTTGCGACTGGGTGCGGGATTACCTGCGAACAAATGCTGATGTGAAGGAGGAAGATAGACATTTGTGCGACTATTTCTCCCCAGGAGTTCATAGGAGGGAATAATGATGACCAAGCTTGAATATCAAGTCGGCGGCAGTCTTGCCACAAATGCCGGAACCTATGTGATGCGAAAAGCAGATTCGCAACTCTACGAAGCTTTAATAGCAGGTGATTTTTGTTATGTCCTCAACTCGCGACAAATGGGAAAATCTTCCCTATTAGTCCGCACCCTACACCGACTAAAATCGCAAGGCTATCAATGCACTACCCTCGATTTAACCCGCACTGGTAGCGAAAATATTACCCCCTTGCAGTGGTATAAAGGAGTCGCTGCCGAACTGTGGCGCGGCTTCAATCTTTTAGGAAAAATCAACTTAAAAACTTGGTGGCGAGATGAAGAAGAAGTTTCCCTGCTGCAAAGATTAAGTCATTTTATAGAAAATATCCTGCTCGTTCAATTCCCCCAAGATAAAATTTTTATCTTTGTCGATGAAATAGATAGTATTTTAGGCTTAGATTTTCCCGTTGATGACTTTTTTGCCTTAATTCGGTTTTGCTACAACCAACGCGCCCTTAATCCAGAGTATAATCGCCTTACCTTTGCCATTTTTGGAGTCGCTACCCCTAGCGACTTAATTGCTGACAAAAATCGGACGCCATTTAATATTGGAATGGCAATTGATTTGCCAGGATTTACCTTTGAGGAAGCGCAGCCTTTACTGGCGGGATTAGAAACAAGTGTAAACAATGCAGTGCCGGTTTTAAAAGAAATCTTAAATTGGACTGGCGGGCAACCTTTTCTCACGCAAAAGCTTTGTAACATAGTAGCGAATATTAGTCAAGAGAATGATAGCCAAATTTTAACTATTCCCCCAGGAACGGAGGCATTTTGGGTAGAAAATTTAGTGCGATCGCGCATCATCGACCACTGGCAAGCCTGCGATGAACCAGAGCATTTAAAAACTATCCGCGATCGCATCCTTCGCAACGAACAAAAAACCAGTAGATTGCTCGGAATTTACCAGCAAATCTTACAATCAGAACCCCCCCTAACCCCCCCTTATCAAGGGGGGGAGACAATCAGAACCCTCCGGCGGGGGGCAGGGGGGATCTCAACCGATGACAGCCCAGAACAAATAGAACTCATTCTCTCCGGGTTGGTGGTGAAAGAGCAAAGTTTACTGAAAGTAAAAAACCGCATTTACGAACAAGTTTTTAACCTCAAATGGGTAGACAAACAATTAAAACAACTGCGGCCTTATTCTCAAACTTTTGATGCGTGGGTGACATCTAAGCAGCAAGATTTATCGCGGCTGTTGCGGGGACAAGCTTTGAAAGATGCTCAAAGTTGGGCCCAGGGAAAAAGTTTGAGCGATTTAGACTATCAATTTTTAGCCGCTTCTGAAGAAATAGATCGGCGCGAAGTACAACAAGGATTAGAGGCAGAACGCACTAAAGAAATTGAAGCGAGGCTAACAGAAGAACACAAAAGACTAATTCAAGAAACCAAAGCTGCCAAACAACAAAGAATCTTATTGTTTGCAGTCAGTATGGCATTACTGCTGGCCTGCGGGTTGGGAATCGCAACGTTTTTTCAATATCGCAAAGCCACAGCAAGCGAACGGCAAGCGCGGGTGAGCGAAATTCAAGCGCTGGCATCTTCTTCTGACGCACTGTTTGCTTCTAATCGCAAGTTGGATGCGCTGATAGAAGCGATTAAAGCAAAACGAAAAGTGCAAAAACTAGGTGGGGTAGGTGTCGATACCGCTGGTCGAGTTGACAATGTACTGAGACAAGCTGTTTACGAAGCAGATGAATACAACCGTTTATCGGGGCATAAAGCGGCTGTTCTCGGAGTTGACATTAGTCCTGACAGTGAGTTTATTGCCTCAGCAAGTGTGGATAAAATTATCAAACTGTGGCGGCGAGATGGTACAGAAGTGGCAGCGCTCAAGGGTCATCAGGCGATCGTGCGATCGGTCAAATTTAGCCCGGACGGTCAGTTTATTGCTTCTGGAAGCGATGATGGGACTGTAAAACTTTGGAAACTGGATAGGGCAGGCACGGGGGCACTGCCCCTAGGAACTTTTCAGGGTCATACTGCTGGTATCTGGACAGTGGCGTTTAGTCCCGACGGTCAAACAATTGCCTCTGCCAGCATGGACAAAACGGTGAAACTCTGGAACTCTGACGGCAAACTGTTAAGAACTCTCCAGGGTCATACTGCTGGGGTACCCTCAGTGGCTTTCAGTCCAGACGGTAAGACTGTTGCTACCGCAAGTGGAGACAAAACGGTGAAACTCTGGAACTCTGACGGCAAACTGTTAAGAACTCTCCGGGGTCATACTTCTGTGGTATCTGCAGTGGCGTTTAGTTTAGATGGTCAGATTGTTGCTACCGGAAGTGGAGACAAAACGGTGAAACTCTGGAACTCTGACGGTACTTTGCTGAGAACGCTTGAAGGTCATTCTGCTGTAATATCTGGAGTTGTTTTCAGTCCAGACGGTCAGACCATCGCTACGGCAAGTCGGGATGGGACTGTAAAACTATGGAATGTTGACGACGGAACAGAACTGACGACTTTTAGAGGTAACACTGCTGGGATTTGGGGGATGGCTTGGAGTCCTGACGGCAGTTTTATTGCTTCGGCGGGTGCAGAAAATACGGTGAGGCTGTGGCAGAGTCACAACCCTTTGCGGACGATTATTAGTGCACATAAAGCTGGGATTTGGGCGATCGCACTGAGTGCGGATAGTTCTACAATTGCTACAGGTAGTGAGGATGGCACGACTAAACTTTGGAGTCGGCAAGGCAAATTGTTGAGGACTTTCACTGGACAAAATACTGCGATTTATGCTGTGGCACTGAGTCGCGATGGCAAGTTAATTGCTTCTGGCACAAACGATAATCAGGTGAATATCTGGACTCGAAACGGAAATGCGATCGCAAATTTGGTAGGTCATAACGCTACGATTTTTGGATTGGCTTTCAGTCCTGACGGTCAAATTATTGCTTCTAGCAGTCAAGATAATACTATTAAACTTTGGCGGCCCAATGGTACTTTATTGCATACTATGACAGGACATCATGCTCCTGTTTGGCAGGTGGTATTTAGCCCGGACGGTCAGCTAATTGCCTCGGCTGGGGGCGATGGTACTGTTAAGTTGTGGAAGCTTGACGGTACTTTGGTGAGAACTTTTCGAGGTCATACTGCTGCGGTGTGGAGGGTGGCGTTTAGCCCTGACGGTAAATTTCTGGCTTCTGGCAGTGGGGACAATACTGTTAAGATTTGGACTGTGGATGGTAAGTTAGTGAGAACTCTTGAAGGTCACGCGGCGGCGGTTTGGGGGGTGGCATTTAGCCCGGACGGTAAGATTATTGCTTCTGGTAGTGTGGATAATACGGTGAAGTTGTGGAACTCTGACGGTACGGAATTAACGACGCTCAGAGGTAACTCTGGGGCGATTCGGGGAGTGGCGTATAGTGGGGATGGGGCTTTTGTGGCTTCTGTCAGCGAGGATAATACGCTGATTTTGTGGAATGTGCAGCAAGTTTTGAATCTGGATTTATTGAGTTACGGGTGCGATCGCCTGCGGGATTATTTGCGGACAAATACGATGGTGGAAAAGGGCGATCGCTTGTTGTGTTCGCCCCTTTGAATGATTTAACCGCGAAGACGCAAAGAACGCGAAGAGAAGAGGAAACAGTAACATACTCCCCTTGACGATTCGGCGGTCTGAGGCCAACTGGTTCGTAAAAAATATCCAAAACCCGGATTTGGTATAATATCGTTTCCGGTTGCATCGGAATAATAAAATCGAGTCAACAGTCAACAGTCAACAGTCAACAGTCAACAGTCAACATCATTCCGGTGTAACCGGAAATGATATAACTACTGACTAATAAAATCGCTAGCGGTGAGAGTACCGGGCGCTATACCGTTCAGTTTTGCTAACAATTGATTGCTACTGGTGAGGCTAATCAAAGTTTGATTGTTGCTCCCGGTAATAGTTAGTTGATTGAAACTCAAACCGGAATTTAACCCAATTAAATCCTCGCCTTGGCGGAAATCCGTAATGATATCACTGCCTAAACTTTGAGTTAGCAGAAATACATCATTCCCCGAACCGCCAGTCAAAGTATCATCTCCCACATCACCGCTAAGGAAATCGTTACCAGCATTGCCGAAGAGGCTATCATTGCCTTTGCCGCCGTACAGCGTATCGTTGCCTGTATAACCTTCGAGCAAATCGTTTTCGTTGTTACCGAATAGCAAATCGTCACCATCGCCACCGCCGAGACTGTCATTGTCTTTGCCGCCGTAAAGCGTGTCATTTCCAGCCTTACCAAAAATCAAATCTGCACCTTCATTTCCAAACACAATATCGTTGCCATTTCCAGCATTAATTGTGTCATTTCCTAAGTTGCCTAACAGATAGTCGTCGCCATCTTCCCCCAGCAAAATATCGTCATCTTTGCCACCAAAAATGGTGTCGTTGCCAAAGCCACCGGCAACAGTATCTTGGCCTAAATCTCCTCTCAAAAAGTCGTCGCCGTCTCCGCCAAGCACAGTGTCGTTATCTTTGCCGGCGTAGACTGTATCGTTGCCGGTGCCGCCGAAGATTAAGTCATTGTCGGTATTGCCGAAGATGGAATCGTTACCGCTGCCGCCGTCGATGTTGTCGCTGCCGCCCATTCCGTAGAGGGTGTCATTGTCGCCAAGTCCGTTAATTGACTCGTTGATGCCATCGCCTATGATGAAATCGGTGCTGTCACCGCCGTTGAGAGTTTGTTGGGCGGGATTTTGAGTAATACTGCCGGGGTCGATTTCTGGGGCTGGTAGGGGTTCGACGATCGCATTATCCGTTGTCGGTGTTGGCGTGGGTGTCGGTGTGGGAATTGGTATCGGTGTGGGAGTTGGTGTGGGAGTTGGTGTGGGTGTCGGTGTGGGAACTGGTATCGGTGTGGGAGTTGGTGTGGGTGTCGGTGTGGGAACTGGTATCGGTGTGGGAGTTGGTGTGGGAGTTGGTGTGGGAGTTGGTGTGGGAGTTGGTGTGGGAGTTGGTGTGGGTGTCGGTGTGGGAGTTGGTGTGGGAGTTGGTGTGGGAGTTGGTGTGGGAGTTGGTGTAGTTGTGAATTCAAAAGCGCCGATATCCACGATCGCACTTCCATTATTATCACCATCTTGAGGGCGAGTCACGCCCCGCTGATCCGCCGCCGGCGCGCCCGCACCAGTACCGGTATCAATGGCGGGACTTCCTGCTAGCAGGGGCCTTACGAAAGCGCCGTTAATATTTTGTAAAGGGCCGAGTAATGGATCGGCGATCGTCACAGTTGCCGTCACATTATTGTCGTTAGGATCGCCCGTCGTCAGTTTAGCAGGAAATTGCAGATTATTTCCCCCGTCAATTAGTGCCCTTCCAGTTTGGTATTTAACTTTATAAGGATTACCGGCCGTATTGCTATCAAAAATCGAATTCTTGACAGTAATTGGCTGATTTCCAAAAGTCGCAATACCGCCAGAATACTCCCCAGCGCTATTATTGGCTAAAGTCGAATTGACAATGTTAGTGGAAAAAGAATCTCTATTGCCGACAACTATTCCCCCGCCCTGTTTAGCAGCGGTGTTACCGGAAAATGTACTGTTGACAATGCTGACATTTCCATTTTCTCCCAACCACAAACCGCCGCCGTTATCGTCGGCTGTGTTGTTAGCAAAGGTACAGTTTGTCACAGTTAAATCGGCATTTCCGTGGCGAACTCCACCTCCTGAACCTCCACTCCCTGATGAGTTTTTTACGGCTTTGTTGTTAATAAAAGTGCTGTTTTCCAAAACCACTGTATCTGGAGGATAGCCAAACAGAAATGCTGCACCTCCTTCTCCAGAGGCGATATTGCCGTCAAAAGTGCTGCCTCGGATGATAACATTGCCACCAACAGGCCCCGGAGTTGCATTGGGGCCTGAAGCATTAGCGCCATCGACGTAAACTGCCCCGCCAACCCCTTTTTCTGTGCGGTTCCCTGTGAATTTAGAGTTTTCGATCGTCAGGCTGCCCAACAGGTTATTAACAGCCCCGCCTAAGCTGCCTTTGTTGTTGGTAAATTCGCTATCTCTGATAGTCAGAGAACCGCCGCTTTTAGTGGCGATCGCCCCGCCGCCGCGTTCGGTATTATCCGCCAAAGAACCGTCATTGTCGCTAAACTTACTGTTAATGACAGTTGTGGTGCTGCGGAAACCTGTATGAACGCCGCCACCGAAACCGGCAACATTATTATTAACTTGGCAATTTTCTAAGGTTAAAGTGCTGTTACCTCCCGTTTTAATGCCACCGCCAGCGCTAGTTGTTTCGTTATTCGGATCGGTTCCAGAGACTTTACCGTTGGCAACAATCAGGTTTTTTAGAGTAACATTGGTTGAACCTTCGGTGAGGATTACCCGCGAAGTGTTGTTGCCACTAATGGTTAAGTTGGCTGCACTAATTGCGTCAACTGTCAAGTTTTTATTGATGACAAGTTGACCGGAAGTTAGAACAATTGTTTGATTCGCAAGACTGGAAGCAAATTGAATAATATCGCCGGCTGCTGCGGAGGCGATCGCACTTCTCAAGGAACCGGGCCCGCTATCATTATTGTTGGTAACGGTAACAGTCGCTAAAGTCCCTCGGTAATCGGCCATAGTCTCTGGAGTCAAGGCACTGGATGCCTCAATATCACCCTTGGTAAACTCCAAATTCCAGTTACCAGTGCGGCCGGTGCGATCGCTAGATGCCGCAATATCAGCCCCGGTTAACTCCCCCAGGCGATCGACAAAATTAGCCCCATCACCCGCAGCCACATCGCAACCGTAAAGCATAATATCAGCTTTGTCGCTCAGCGCATTTCGCCACCCTTGCAACTGGCTGGCATATTGCGGCAAACTATCCGCATTCAACGTCGCAGAACCTAACCGCAAACTGCCAGAATTGCCATGAGAAAAAATGTGAACTTCGTCTAAAGTTCCCCCCGCAGCAGCGATGGTTTGCAGTTTAGCAGTAATCTGCTCGACTCCGTTACCATTTTTATCTAAAATGATGACTTCTGCATTCGGAACCGCGCCACCCGCAAGAGTTTGATAGTCATCTAAGTCCGACTCAATAAAGACAATAGATTTAGGACGAGAATTGCGGAGAACAGATTGTGAATCAATACTGGCCAAATTTGAACTCATTTCGCATACCTATGAGAATGTTGATAATTTGCTGGTAGATTCACCTGAAAAATAGAAAACTTTTTTATGCTGAAGGCAGCAGGCAGAATTAAAACCTCAGCGGTCGAACTGGGGAATCAAAACTTAGGTAAAAACTTATTTTCTTATATAACAATTCATCCCTTGTATCCGCAATCCGGTTTTGCTGCGTGAAGATTGCGATTTTGCGAACAATTAACCGCAGAAGATGTAATATCAAATCCGCGCTTCATCGTCCCGTATTCACCTCTCTCTGGAATCTTCCTCTGTGTTCTCTGCGCCCTAGTAAGGTTAAATAATTCCGATCCAACCGGAAACAATATAATGTAAATATTCCTCGATGCAGAACCTGCAAATCTAGCGTGCTGCCTATGTACGATCCGCACCTACTATCCTCTATTAAATGCCGAACAGCTTACGTCCTTCCTTCGCGTTCTAGCGCTGACGCGCGGCGAAAGCCTAAAGCGTCTTCGCGGTTCGATCGTTCCAATGCTAACAGATTGGATATGACATATTTGCCGATCGCACAAATCCCAAAAATCCGAAACTTAGGTAACTAACCCTAGGCGTGACAGGCGGGAGAAAATCTTTACTTGTTCCTCAAAACATTCATTCCGCCCTGCACCCTAGCCGATGTTTCACTGCTAGTAAGGCGCGCGTCGCGCACCCTACCAGAGACAGTTAGATTGTTACCTGAATGAAATCGCTAGCGCCGAGAGTAACGGGCGTACCGTTAAGCTTCGCTAACAATTGATTGCTGCCCGTAACGCTAATCAAAGTTTGATTGTTGCTAGACGTAATGCTGAGTTGATTGAAACTCAAACCGGGAGCTAACCCAATTACATCCTCGCCCTGACGGAAATCAGTAATGATGTCGCTTCCCACACTTTTATTGAGGAAAAACACGTCATTTCCCGAACCGCCGGTCAAAGTATCGTCCCCAACATCGCCGCTGAGGAAATCGCTACCAGCACCGCCGATGAGCAAATCGTTACCCTTGCCACCGTAAAGCGTATCGTTGCCGGTGTTGCCGGAGATTACATCATTTTCATTGTTGCCGAATAGCAAATCGTTACCATCACCGCCATCGAGACTATCGTTGTCTTTGCCACCGTAAAGCGTGTCATTTCCAGCTCCGCCAAAAATCAAATCTTCACCTTCATTTCCGAAGGCAATATCGTTGCCGTTTCCAGCATTAATTGTGTCATTTCCTAAGTTGCCAAAAAGCTGGTCGTCACCATCTTCCCCCAGCAAGATATCGTCATCTTTACCACCAAAAATGGTGTCGCTGCCAAAGCCGCCGGCAACAGTATCTTGGCCTAAATCTCCTCTCAAAAAGTCGTCGCCTTCTCCGCCAACCACAGTGTCATTATCTTTGCCGGCGTAGACTGTATCGTTGCCAGCGCCGCCTTGGATGAAGTCATTGCCGATATTGCCGAAGATGGAATCGTTATCTGCACCGCCGTCAATGTTGTCATTGCCACCCATGCCGTAAAGAGTATCGTTGCCAACAAGTCCGTTAATTGACTCGTTGATGCCACCGCCCATGATGAAATCGTCTGTGTTACCGCCGTTGAGAGTTTGTTGGGCGGGGTTGGGGGCGATCGCACCAGAGTCGAATTCCGGGGCGTTGAGGCTATCTAGCGGGGAAGCATCTGTCACCGGAGTTGGTGTGGGCGCGGGAGTTGGTGTCGGCACGGGCGTCGGCGCGGGCGTCGGCGTGGGCGCGGGAGTTGGTGTGGGAGTTGGAGTCGGCGCGGGAGTTGGAGTGGGCGCGGGAGTTGGAGTGGGCGCGGGAGTTGGTGTGGGAGTTGGAGTCGGCGCGGGAGTTGGTGTCGGCGCGGGTGTCGGTGTCGGTGTTGGCGTCCCTGTAGGCGTCGGTGTGGGCGCGGGAGTTGGTGTCGGCGCGGGAGTTGGTGTCGGAGTTGGAGTCGGCGCGGGAGTTGGTGTCGGCGCGGGAGTTGGTGTCGGAGTTGGAGTCGGCGCGGGTGTTGGTGTCGGCGCGGGAGTTGGTGTGGGAGTTGGTGTGGGAGTTGGTGTCGGAGTTGGGACGACAGTACCTCCGAATTCAAAAGAACCGCTGTCTACGATCGCCCCTGGAATTGTATCACCATCTTGAGGGCGAGTCTGGCCGCGCTGATCCGTAGCTGGTGCGCCGCTTGGTACTCCTTTGTCAATGGCCGGACTTCCTGTCAGCAGGGGCCTTACGAAAGCGCCGTTGATATTTTGCAGTGGGCCAAGTAAGGGATCTGCGATCGTCACACTTGCCGTCGCATTGACATCACTGCCGTCATTAGGGTTTTTGGGCGGCCACTGAAAATTCCCTCCTCCATCGGCGTATTCGTCGGTGACGTGTTGGTTAATTCCCCAAGGGTTTCCTCCGTTAGCCGCTGTATTGTTGGCAAGAATCGTGTTTTTGAGGGTGACATCATTGGCAGCGGCGAAGATACCTCCACCAACCCAACCAGCACTATTATCGGCGATCGTAGTGTTGACAATAGTTGTGGGTGCACCAAGAGTCATTGCACCGCCGAGTTTGTTGAAATCACCAGCAGCAAACGCGGTGGAGTTGCCAGAAAACGTACTGTTGGTAATCGTAGCAGGGGCATTCCGCGTCCACAGGCCACCACCTTGATTGTTGGCTTTGTTGCCAGCAAAGGTGGTGTTGGTAACAGTCAATCCCTGGTTGGTGCTGTCGCTCAAATTCGTTACCGCACCACCGTTTCCAGGCCCTCCACCGTTGGGTAGCGCCATAATTTCGTTATTTTGGAAGGTGCTGTTTTCCAAAATAACCTTGTCTTGGCTGCCGGTGAACAGATAAGCTGCACCTCCTTCACCTCGACCTTTATTGTCTTGAAATACGCTATTGGTAATCTTGATTGTGCCGGAAGCTTCGCTCGGATTGCTGGCTCTGTCTGTGTAAACTGCGCCACCAAAACCTCTTAAAAAGGGATTATCTTGGCCTGATGCGAAAACGGCTGCGGTGGTGTCGTTACCGATGAATCGCGAGTTGTCAATCGTTAACTTGCCCTGAAGGCTGTTAATTGCCCCGCCGTTAATTCCTTTGTTGTTTGTAAAGTCGCTGTTGGTGACAGTAAAAGCTTTGGAACTCAAAAAGCCGATCGCACCTGCACCGCGTTCGTCATTGGCTGCAGTGGCCGTGTTGCCGTTAAACTTACTGTTCGTTACTGTCAGAGTATTGTTGAAATTGCCGAAAATTGCGCCGCCACCTTGATCGGCAACATTATTATTGAACTGAACATTGTCTACTGTGACGCTTACTTCGTCCGTTGTACCGATCGCGCCGCCTCGATCGGCAGTTTTGCCGTTGACAATAGAGAGATTTTTGACTGCAAAACTTGTAGCAGTCACCACATTTGCATTGACAAAAAAGGCACGGGATGCGTTGTTGCCGCTGATGGTTAAACCCGCTGCTGCTGCGCCGTCAATCGTAATATTTTTGCCAACCGGAATATCGAGTTGACCGCTGGTGAGGGTGATGGTTTGACCGGCCAAACCAGGAGCGAAGGTAATGGTATCGCCGGCTGCAGCGGATGCGATCGCAGCTCTCAAGGAACCAGCACCGCTATCGCTATTATTGCTGACCACGATAGTAGCTAAATCACCTTGGTAATTAGCCATCACATCTGACCGCAAGGCTAAGTCCGATTCAATTTGACCCTTAGCAAATTCTAAGTTCCAGTCGCCTCCGCGGCCGGTAATGTTGGTGGATGCGGCAACGTCAGCTCCCGTTAATTGGCTGAGTTTGTCAACGAAATTAGCGCCTGTACCGGATGCTACATCGCAGCCGTACAGCATAATGTCTGCTTGTGGGGCTAGTGAAGTCTGCCATTGTTCTAACTGGCTTTTGTATTGCTCGATGTTATCCGAACCCAGAGCGGTATTGCCAAGTTGCAAGTTGCCAGAACTACCGTGAGAAATGATGTGAACCGAGTCGATCGCCCCATTGGTAGAGGCGTATTTTTTAATTTCAGAGGAGATTTGTTCGATACCGTTTTTGGTGCGATCGAGTATCACTACCTGCTGTCCAGGCAGCACTCCTGCTGCAATTGAATCGTAATCTTCCACGCCGGAATCAATGAAGACTAAGGAACGCGGGGGCAGTTTTTCAAGAGAGGATTTTGAGTTAACTTGGGCGAACGTAGAAGTCATATTTGATACTCCATTATGGGCGTTATTGGTAGATACATCCCTGGAGTAATCTTATCAGCCTTGTTTGAATACATATTAACATTGAATATTTAAAAGCACAACAATTTTTGAATAATTATTTAATTTTTTTTTTTCCGGGCTCCACTGGGTTCTACTTGTAGTCAACCGGATTTTTGCTCGCAATTGCTAGCAAGAGATAACACAAATATCGGAAATACAAAAAAAATCCTGCTTTTTTTAGCAGGATTCTTTTAGCCTTATTTGGCTGGGGATACCGATAATTACAGGCATTGGGGGATGGGTTTCAGGGTAATTTGCTCCAGACTGAGATGGCAATCTCCCGTCTATAGCTGTACTATAATTCTCCTAAAAAGTCTGTTAAAAGCAAGCATTCTCCCAAATTCACAATTATTGGAATGTCTATTTTCTCTAATTATATCAAATCCTCTCTTCATCGGAATAGTAAATTCACTGTTGACTGTTAACTGTTGACTGTTGACTGTTAACATCATGTATGAGTGTAACTAAAATTGATATTATTCAAGATTAGTTATATGATTCATTTTGAATAATTCAGACAATTAAAAAATAATCTCAAACACAAATTCCGATTTTGTTGTGGCATTTACTAACATTCAAAACAGTCTAATATTAAGTATGGGTTAATTGCGGGCGATTCCCGAAGAGAATCGCCCGCCGTGCAGTTACCGAATGTATATAACGAAGCTAATCCGCTGTTGTCGATCGGCAACTGTACCAAAATACTTGCTGGGCACCTGCAGATTCGGTGAAAAAACCCGGTTTCTTCGGGGGCGAGTATTTTCTGGAGTGTTGGCAATTGGCTTTTGCACGGTTCTAGGTAATCGGAAGTGCTCCTAGAAATTGTCCAAAATTTGTCAATCTCTCCAAAGATAGAGGCATATTTTTGCAGTGCCGAGGTAACTTGCTCGATGCCATTACAGCGACTAAACTCGACGAAAATTAATGCCAGCGCCATCAAAATCTCAGAAATAAAATATCCCCCAGAATTAATGCTGGAATCGTTAAATAGACAGCTTTTGGATGGGACATTTGAGTATTCCGAGGCAGGATTGGTTTCTGTCAAAAAAGTGAACATTTTCCTTCCTCCAAAAGGGTGTTGAACGGTAGATACACCCTGGGAGTCAAATCACAGGAAACTGGCAGCGACCTTGTTTGTGTTGCTCGTCTCCATGTCACCCTTTTATTAGTTTCGCCCATCTGTTTGGCGCTGCCATCCGCGATCGCACGGAATTTATATTTTTTGTATTTTCCCGAATTGCCGAGTGGCCCGTAATTACCGATGGTTTCTGTATCCTGTAGGTAACACCACTTTCAAGTCAGAATACCACTCGGTAGCCCGTCCTGCAAAGCCTTTGGCGATCGCTCCTATCCCAAATCTCAAATCTCAAATATCAAATTTTATGAGAGTCTGTGGCGCGCGTAAATGTATCAGTCGTCAGTAGATGGCGGTTTTTTCCCTGAATTGCGAATATTAACAATCTTGTTGAGCGCATCGAACCAAAAACTAGCTCCCATTGAAATAGCTACGCCGCTCAAGATCCAACCAAGCAATTTTGCCATAAAAGCCGGCAACAATAAATTACCCTGCGCGTCTATTTCTAACCTGTTCGGTTCGCTCCATCCCAAAGGTAGAGCTACATTATCCAAAGCTCGATCGACATCCTGCTGAACTTGCCTAAGACCGGTTAAATTATCTAATTTAGTCTTAGCGTTTTTTTCTACCAACTGCTGAGCATACAAATTAACAGTCGATCGCAGCATCGAATCCTTCGACAACCGATTAACAATATGAATGCTATCAGCATTAGCAGCAATCGCGATCGTAGTTCCGAGCAAAATCGCCACCCCTCTAGCATTTCGCTTGTAAACGCCGGAAGCACGCTGCATCGATTGGTCGAACCAAGTTTCAATTTCTTGCTGAAACCGCTGCAACTGCTCTTGACTATCTCCGCCGCCTTTTTCAGCACGCTGCGCTAAAATAGAAAGGCTGCGTTTCAAAGATTCTGGCATAATGCTCAAAATTTCTTGAATTTCTTGGTACATCAAACCGTTTTCTTGCTCCTCCATAATTTCTGCTACCCTATCCTGAGTTTTTTTAAAGTTCCTCACACTATTTAACAGATTGCTCAAACTCGGTTCCAGTTGCGATCGCAGCGCCTCCCGCTCGTATTCGCTATCAAAACTAGCCTTAATAAATGCCATCTGTCTTTGAAAATCTCTCCCTCCTAGCTCAGTTTCTGGCAGATAAACCTGAGAATCATTAATATAAAATTCTAGTTTTTCCGACATCCGCTCCAAACTGTTGTTCAAACTCGTCAAATCTTTTTTATAATCTTCAACAACCCGATTAAACTCCGCCGTCAACCAGCTAAATTGTTGTTCAACAATCGATTTTGCAGACTCCGGCAGATTCAAATGATTGCTAATTGCTTGAATTTGTGCCAATTGTAAATCTTTAAATCTTTCCAATCTGGCTTTAGATATCGCTCGGATTGAATTAGAAATTTTTAAAGTATCCAAAAGGCTAGCAGAAAAACTCTCTGGTGGAATATAAGAAGGCCCTGTTGATTGATTGCCGAAAACATTCTTGGTGCGAGTCAGCAGGCGGTACAAATCACCCATAAGGTGCGTAATAAGTCGAAATCCTTGGGAGAAAATCCCTTTGGCTCCCTGATTCAAATCCTTGATAATCGGATTAGCGTAGAGCGCATTAGCAAATTGTTCGACTCGCTGAAATTGCAGCGGCTCTTTGGCCGCGTCGCTGCCGTTAGAAATTAGCACTTCGATCGACTTCTTTAAATGTTCCGCCCGCCATTGCAAAACAGTAGCAATCAGTTCCTGAATTTCTGAAGCTAGCAAGCTTAAAGTCAGGTAAATAAACACTAGGCCAATTATGATATCTATAATTACAGGTAAGTTCATGGTATTTTCCTTGTCGCCAATAACTGCTGTCTAAGTTTACCTTCTGTTTGGGACGCGAAAAATTCTTTTAAGCCGAGTTTCCCAAAAGCATCCAAGCACCCTAGCCCACGATCCCAACCCTGAATTTATAAGTGATTCCCAATTCTTCAATTCTTTAATCTAAAATCGAAAATCTTAAACGGTCATTCCTTATGTCAAAAATCTTTCCATTCTCGGTAGGTAAACCGAAAACTCGCTTCAATGACAGCTTGACAGACAAACTGTGGATGCTGGCTTTGCTGTTGGCTGCGGTGCTAATTTTCGGGCTCAATCTCGGCGGCCCGGCGTTGCGGGATTGGGATGAAGGGATTGCTGGGCTGGTAAGTCGGGAAATTTGGCGCGGCAATTTAAATTGGCTGTATCCGACGATCGACTCTATGCCTTATTTCAACAAACCGCCGCTGGTACACTGGCTGATCGGGCTGTGTTTTGCCAACTTCGGCGTCAGCGAATTGACGGCGAGGTTGGTACCGGCGATGCTGACGGCGGCTTCTGTGCCCATGCTTTACGCCATTGGGCGGGAGTTGTATCCGCAGCGCTCGATCGCCATTTTTTCGGCTCTCGTTTATCTGACGCTGCTTCCGGTAGTGCGGCACGGACGTTTGGCGATGTTAGACGGAGCAGTTTTGTGTTTTTTGCTGGCATCGATGTGGTGTTTGTTGCGATCGCGCCGCGACTTGCGCTACGCCTTGGGGGCGGGGATCGGGTTCGGACTCATTTGTTTGACTAAGGGCGTGATGTTGGGGCTGCTGCTGGGCGCGATCGGCTTAGTTTTCCTGGTTTGGGATACCCCGCGACTCCTCACTTCTGGGTATCTTTGGGGCGGATTGGCGATCGGAACTTTCCCCGTAGCTGGTTGGTATTTTGCCCAATGGCTGCACTACGGCCAAGATTTCATCAACGCCAACTTGCTAAACCAATCTTTCCGGCGCATTTGGGAACCAGTAAGCAATCACAACGGCCCGCCCTGGTATTATCTTTTAGAAATTTTAGAATCAGCTTGGCCGTGGCAGTTATTTTATCTGCAAGGGCTGTATTTTAGTTGGGAAAATCGCAATTTTCCCGGGCCGAAATTAGTCTTAGTTTGGACAGGAGTATATCTGCTGGCTATTTCTGTGATGAATACGAAATTGCCTTGGTATGTTTTGCCAATTTATCCAGCTTTTGCTTTAGCCGTTGGCAGTTATTTCGCGGAAGTTTGGGAGCAAATGTCGCTGCCGCCAGAGCCGATCAAAGATGAAGCAGAAGAACGTTTTGATGCTATATCTTTTTTGCCTCATCCTGCAATTTTGGCAATACTGGCGGTGGTGGCTGTAGTCGGTTGCGTGTACTTTAGCGGCTTAATACCGATTGGGGGACAAATTGTATCCCACCAGCAAGATTTGCAGTTAATGATGATGTTTGTAGCTTTGACAATGACACTGGCGGCCGTGTTGCTGCACAACAAAGACAGACAATTTTTATTAGTTTTAATTTGGGGAACTTACGTCTCGCTGTTGGTATTTGTCGCTTCCGACAACTGGGTTTGGGAACTGGCGGAGGATTATCCGGTTAAGCCGATCGCCCAAATTGTCCGCGAAGGAACGCCCATCGGCCAAGAAGTCTTTACTTCTCACCGCCTCCCGCGTCCGTCGCTGAATTTTTACAGCCAGAGGCAAGTTATTGTCGCCGACGCGCCTACACTGAAACAGAAATGGCAATCTCTCCCGCAACCTTATTTTCTGTTAGAAAAACCTGTCCTCAAACATCTAGATTTGCAGAATGCTGAGGTTGTAAAAACAGCCGAGGATTGGGTTTTGGTAACACGAAAATAAGTTTGCCAGTCACAAACCCGGTTTTTTACCAGAAAATTTGATTGCAGCACACAAAAGCCATCACAAACCCGGTTTATTGGGTTTTGATGCGTCCGGGATTGAATATTTAACATGATTGTGTCCGGGGCAGTGGTGAGGATTAGGGAACCACTTACATTTAATTATGCCACCGGATAGCTTTTCTAACTTAGCAGGAGTGTGCCCTGCCCCGAATAGATCGAGGTTGAGATTGAGGGCTACTTTCGCAGCGTAAGCAAGGTAAAAAGTACAAGGTATTGATACAGAGAATATTACTATTTTAGCAATTAGATTGTAATCCATAATATGTATAGCTTTTCTCAGAAAGATGAGGTACTATGCCCAGCGGCACCTCATCTTTCTGAGAACCGCTGTATGTCCTGCTACTTACCCATCAACATATTGCATTTCCATTTTCAACGCCGCCTCAACTCTTTGATACTCGGCCTCAACTTGTTTTAAAAGCTCGCAAGCTGGAGCAGGTAAAGCTTGGTTGGCTTGTATTCCGATGCGGCCCATGATTTCGAGTTGCTCGCACAGCTTAAACAAGCCAAAAGCACCGAGAGTACCGCTAATCGATTTCAAAGAGTGAGCATCTCGCCGCAAAGCCAGCGGATCGGCGCTCCTGACGGCCGTAGAGATGCCTCGCAGCAGTTCGGGAGCTGTTTCGAGGTAAATCTCGATCGCCTCCTCTAAAGCTTCGACATCTCGCAATCCTTCTATAATCTTGGCACTCAGACAATCGGGACTTTCTAACAAAGCCCGATCGAGATTTGATTCACCAAACCCGACAACTGCGCTCGAATTGGAAATTGTCTGTTGTGCATTTTCCGCAACAATCGCATTCGATCGCACTTCTAATTCACTCGTTTCTCCGATCTGTTCAATCTGCGAGTTTACACAAACAATCGGCACCGGGCGATCGCACTCTGGGCGCGATCGAGATTTACACGCCTTCAAAGCTCGAACCAACTCCTCAATGGCGATCGGCTTGCTCAAATAATCGTCCATCCCCGCAGCCATGCACTCTTCGCGATCGCCCTGCATCGCATTTGCTGTCATCGCCACAATCCAAGGGTTAGTCGATTTTAGATTTGGGATTTGGGATTTGGGATTGTTAGATTGTTCCTCAGTTTCAGAAACTTCGGATTCTTCAGTGGAATTTTCTAAGGTAAAACCCTCTGAAAATTGCTCGCGGATGAGGCGGGTAGCTTCCAAACCGTCCATTTCCGGCATTTGCACATCCATCAACACCAAGTCGTAAGGCTGGCGGTGCAAAGCTGCGAGCACTTCGATCCCGTTTCCCGCCACATCCGCGCGATAGCCCATCCGCTGCAAAATTTGCAAAGCCACCTTCTGATTCACCAAATGATCGTCCGCCAACAGAATCCGCAGCGGTAAGTTATCTGCCAGCACTGGTATGCTTTGGAGGAAAGCCCCGCTAGTACGCGGCCCTCTCATTTCAGTGACTTGCGGTTCCCCAAAAATATTGATTAAAACATTGTAAAACTGAGATTGTTTAATCGGTTTGTTCAAAAAAGCAGCAAAATTCACATCAACTGCAGAGCAGTTAATTTCTGATAGGCCGATCGAAGTTAGCATCACTAAGGGCAACTTTTCGTAATCAGGATACTGGCGAATTTCCGCGGCTAAAGCCAACCCGTCCATTTCCGGCATTTGCATATCCAAAACTGCAAAATCAAACGCCTCTTTAGCAGCGAGCCAATCTAAAGCCAAACGAGCCGAAGCTGAAGCTCTAGGCACCATTCCCCAAGACTGAGCCTGCTGAGTCAAAATTTGGCGGTTGGTAGCATTGTCATCGACAATCAAGACTCGCTTCCCAGCCAATTCCGGTTGACAATTGGTCGAGTTAACCGACAAAGAACTTTTGCAGCCACGAACGATCGTGCTGAAATAAAAAGTAGAGCCGGCGGATGGGGGATTTTGGTCGATCGGCTTGGTGCTGAGTGCGGATTTGACAGAGCAATATTTTTCGGCAATTTCACAGGAGTCTCCCCATTCCACATCAAAAGCTGTTGCTTTAAAATCTACCGGAGGCTTGCCGGCAATACAACCCATACTTTCTACCCACATCCTGCCGCCCATCATTTCGGCCAAACGCTTGCTAATTGCCAAACCCAATCCGGTACCGCCGTAGTTTCGGCTTGTTGAAGAATCTACCTGGCTGAAGGATTTAAATAGCCGATCCATGCGATCGCCCCGAATGCCGATACCGGTATCTTTGACCGCAAATTGTATTTCGTATGCTTGGTTAATTGCTAGCGGTTCGCCATTAATTTCTGGCGGTTCTGTAGGGTTTGGCGGCACTGAAATCTTTTTTGCCGTCACCGAAACCACTACTTCTCCAGTTGCGGTAAATTTCACAGCATTGCTGAGCAAATTGATTAAAATTTGCCTCAAGCGAGTGCTGTCGCCGATCGCCATTGTCGGTACCGAGCGATCGATCAAGTAACCCAATTCCAGTTTTTTTTGTGCCGCCTTGGTAGCTACCAAGTCAAGAGATTCCTCAATGCAAGTGCGGATGTCAAACGGATGTTCCTCCAAGTCCAATTTGCCCGACTCAATTTTCGAGAAATCTAAAATATCGTTGATCAGCGTCAGCAAGGCATCGCCGCTGCTGCGGATAGTTTCTACAAAATCGCGCTGTTCGCGAGTTAAGCAGGTATCCAACAGCAAACCGGTCATGCCGATGACTCCGTTCATGGGAGTGCGAATTTCGTGGCTCATGGTGGCTAAAAATTCGCTTTTAGCTTTGGTAGCCGCCAGTGCTTCGTCGCGAGCTTTTGCCAAATCTACGCCTGTTTGCTGGCGTTCTAGTTCGCTTCCCACCCACTGACCCATCAGTTTCACCAACTCTCTGTCTACAACTCGGAACGGTTCTGTCAGAGGAGTTGGAGAAAGGAAGCACAAAGTGCCGTAAACTTCACCTGTCACGGTGACGGGAATGCCCATGTACGCTTCGATCTTGAATGCTGGATCCTCGGTGTTGAAGCACAAAGCCGCAAACCTCGCCGACTCAAAGTACATGGGTTCTTTTGCCATTACTGTAGTCCCGCAAAAGGTTTTTTCGAGGTCGTAGATTTGTGCTTTCTCGATCGACCCGTCGGGACATTCCACAGCCACGATTTGATATTTGTCGCCTTGAATGCGCGACAAAATTCCCACGGACATACCCAACTGTCGGCATCCCATCTCCAGCAGTTCTTGGAGGCGCAAATCAAAGGTAAAGAGGCGGCCCTCCGGGTCAGTACGGGGAGCCGAGGTCACTTGGTACAAAGCTTTAATTGCAGATTCGCTTTCTCGCAGTTCTTGTTCTGTTTGCTTGCGGACGCTGATGTCGCGGGAAATACCGATAATTTCTTGCACCAAACCAGTTTCCGGATCGCGGATCGTGCGGCTGGTGGTTTCAAACCAAATGTATTTGCCGTCTTTGCGGCGGATGCGGTAGCTGACGGTGTAAGTAACTGGAAGCGCCAGGACTTTTGAGTGAGCTTTGCTGATGGCTTCTAAATCATCTGGGTGAAAATAATGGTTGGGGCTCGCGCCGACGAGTTCCGAAGGTTCGTATCCGAGCAAAGCGCGGCTGGCGGGGGACACGTAAAGAAACACGCCTTCGGGGTTGTGTCTGGTAATCATGTCGGTTGAGTTTTCGGCCATCAACCGATAGCGGTCTTCGCTTTCTAAGCGTTCGACTTGAGAGTTGCTCAATGCTTCTAGCATTGTGTTGATGGCGCCGGCCAGGCTTGCGAGTTCATCTTTTCCGCTCATATGAACGCGCAAGTCTGGGTCTCCGTTGGCTGCGATGTTGCTGACGCTGGTGCTTAAGTCTGCCAATCTCGCCAAGACTAAGTTTTCTAGCAACAGCAGGGCGATCGCGCTAAATACTAAACCTACTGCCAGTATTGATAGGGTAAACAGGCCCAAGGTAGCCTGACCTTGGCGGTAGATGATGCGGTCTGCCTCTACTCGCAGCAGCAGCGCTAGGTTGCCTCGTAGGTCGCGAATCAGGGCGTATCCTGCGACTACGTTATCGCTGACTGGTTCGACTAAAATTTCTACTGATTTGAGGTTAGAAATTTTGATTTTGTCTAAATCCTGGATCGATCGGGCGATCGCCTTAGCCCCCGGTTTGGAGTAGTTCGCAGAACCCAATTTAAAATCTAAACTCGGCAACCTAAAATCGACTGACAGGTGAGTCAGTTCCGAAAGCAAACCAATTTCGCTGCTGTCGAGGTAGCGTCCCAGAACCAGCGTCCCGCGCGGCGGGCCTTGGGCGTTGCTGTTGACGATCGGCCTCGAAGAAATTAGCAGCCTAGCTTCTGGGAGGGTAATGACGCCTGCTTTTGCCCGATCGCGATCGCCCTGCGGTGTCGAGGGTTCTAGCAGCGCCTCAATCAATTGCTGTTTCAAGCTTTCGGGAATCGGCACTTCCGTTTGGGACTTCCGGTCGAAACCTTTGCTAAAAATCGTCTGACCGCTGGAGTCCAGCACTAGCAACAAGTTTAGTCTCAAGGAAGTAAATGTCGAATCGACGAAATTTGACTTGACAAAAGCCTCATTTTGTGTATCAACAAAAGAGTAAGTATCGTCCCACTCGGCGTAGTCTTGGGCGCTGGTGTCTAAATTCGACAAGTCGTCATCTAGGGCATCCAAAGCCCGCGCGACATCCTGGCGGACGTACTGGGCCTCAAGGTTTTGAAAATCGTGCAGCAAAATAGTTGATGCAGTGGCATAGAGAACCAGAATCAGGCTGACTAGAGCTGCACCGATGATTAATAGTGTTTTTTTTCGGAGTTGCATGGCGTCGCCCCCCTCACTGTGCTACTAGGCAACTAGCCTGGGGAGATTTGAGACGTAGGTTGTTTAGCATTGGCTCGACAGGGCCTGCATATTTTGACTGTTGTGGGCCCACTGGCAAAAGTCCTTGGTATTTCCAAGATATCCGATATGTCGTCCCCACATCAGTGTAGTATTTTCACATCTTTAATTACCTTCTTGACACTCCCGGGCCTGAACGCGCGGGGATTCTTGGTTCACTGACACACCTTTAAACTATCCATCCTTTCGGCAATATTTAAACCAAAAACCCGTCCGATTGAACGAAGTTGCGAGTCTAATTTGAATAGCCCCAGAGGGCTTATCTCCCCAAGCGTTAAGGAATCGCTTCCCAGGTTCCCGTATTATGCCCTTGGCGTACATCTAAACTACTAAATTTTTGAGTTTTCTGGTGTGGGTGCGCGGTGGCTGCCCTAGCTATGTTTTTTGTGGTGTTCGCTACCCACGAGATATTATTGTTTTCTAGCCAGTCGTTTTGGATTATCGCCCGTTTGTAAGTAATTGGACAGAATTAATTACACACTGATTTTTTGCTGATTCTTTACTAGACAAGGCTTGTAGCCCAAAGTTTTGTGTAATTAATTGTGTCTTACTACTTACTAGCGGTTATGCTATAGCGGTTCTCACAAAAGTGAGGTGTGAGGTATGCCCTATGCCCTATGCCCTATGCCCTATGCCCTATGCCCTATGCCCTATGCCCTATGCCCTATGCCGGATAGTACCTCATCTTTCTGAGAAAGGCTATACCTGTATCTATCTCTACTATACTAAACTTATGGAAAATACTGTCAAGTATGAAAAAGTTTTTCAGTATTATATCAAATCCTCTCTTCATCGGAATAGTAAATTCACTGTTGACTGTTGACTGTTGACTGTTAACTGTTGACTGTTAACCGTTAACATCATGTATGAGTGCAACCGGAATTGATATTAATCGAGCCGACACGCTCTTGAAAAGGGGAGCATCTTATATTTGTAAAAACACTTCTTTTGACTCCTTCTTTCTTCTTCTTTCCTCCTGTCTCCTGTCTCCTGTCTCCAATTTCTAGCTTGGCTGCAAAAGTGAGATCCTCCCCTTGAAAAGTCTGATAAAAATAGTGCCTGATGTCAGTAGGAACTCACATCAGGCACTATTAGCTTGCACGGCGCAAATTCAGTCTTTAGTTACCGGATAACAGCTAAGGCACCGGCACCGGCTGCTGCTACGGCCGAGGTAAGAGCGGTAAAAAACAGCCACCAAGAAGCAACTTCGGCTGCTTTCCGGGTTTCTTCAGCTTGTTTTTCAGCTTGAAGTTTGATGCTTTCAAGGCGAAGCTGGGCTTCTTGCTGCAAGCGTTCTGCTCTTTGCAACACTCTATTGCGGGTGACTTCAATTTGGTCGATCAAGCGGTTAGCATCGGCTTCGGAAATGTCCTCGCGGGAACTAATTAGTGCTACTAAAGTATCGCGGTTGAAATGACCTAGCCGATCGCGCAAAGCATCAAATCCAGCTTGCGGATCGTCAAATAATTGACGCACGTCCCGCGTAATCCCTTCATAATTTAGTTCAGGGCGATCGAGCGAATTGAGGTAATCCCGAACTTTTCCGAGAACCCCGTCAATTACCGACTGAATCCGATCCTGAATTTTCTGGATTTGTAGTGCAAACTCATCGCGCACCGACAAAATTCCATCCACAATGCGAGCAGCCTCTGCTTCAGAAATATCCTGCCGCTGAGACAGCAGAGAAACCACAGTCTCTCGATCGATGTGCGACAGACGCTCGCCCAAGCTGTAAGCGCCGACTTTTGGGTCGTGCAGCAGCAGTTGCAAATCGCGCTTGATGGCTTCGGGATTTAATTCATCCTTGCCCGTATTTCGCAAATAATCCTCTAAAACGCTCTGAAAATCCTGGACTTGGGTTTGCACCCGCTTCGCCAAACGGCGAGGCGCTTTCACGATCGAGCCCAGAGTTTCCTGCACTTGGTCGATAATTTGATTGACTTGTTCCTCAGTCAAATCATCTCTCTGAGAAAGCAGTTTTACCAAAGTATCGCGATCGAGCTGAGACAGGCGTCCCCGCAGCGCTAAAGCCCCTTCCTTGGGATTTTCCATCAGTTTCGTCAAATCGCGCTGAATCCCTTCAGGATTGAGTTCTGATTTGCCAGTATTGCGGAGGTAATCTGCCAGGGCGGTCGTAGTTTGGTCGTACTGATCCTTAGCTTTTTCTGCCAACTTTTGCGGTGCTTGGAGCGCGCTGTGCCAAGTTTCCTCGGCGCTGTCGAGAAGCTCGTTTACTTGATTTTCGTTGAGGTCTTTGCGCTGAGATAGCAATTTTACCAAAGTATCGCGATCGAACCGAGAAGCTCTAGCTCTGAGCGCCCAAATTCCCGCTTCTGGATTGTCCAGCAGTGTTTTGAAATCGCGCTTGATGCCTTCGGGATTGAGTTCTGATTTGCCCGTAGACTGCAAGTATTCTTGTACTTTTTGCCACTGATTGTCTAGTCGGACTTGCGCGGCTTCTTGCAAGCCTTTAGCATCTGCTAAAGCGACATCTCGCGTCTTTTCCAACTCGTTGACAATCTGTTCTACTTCCTGGAAGCCGAAGTTTTCGCGGCCTCTGAGAATTTGCACAAAACTGTCGCGGGTGTAAGGAGAAAGCCGATCGCGCAACTGTTCGTAACTTGCATCGGAATCCTCTAAGATTTTTTTGAAATCGCTCCCGATACCTGCTGCTGTCAGTTCCTCTTTCGGTGTCAGCTTCAAATAAGTTTCCACCCGCCACTGCAAATCGCGAGCTTTTTCTTGCTCCTCAGCAAAGATAACGGTTTCTAAAACTCGCCGTCTTATTGCTTCTAAATCCTGGGAAATTTCTTTAATTTTGTCTTGGGTAAAAACGCCTCGACTCGCGAGAATTTCCGCAAACTGAGATTTATTGAGTTTTTCTAATTCGCGGCGCACAGTTCCCGGATCTGCCGTAGGATCGTAGATCGCGTCACGAAATTCGCGCTCGATCGCTTGCGGGTTCATTTGCCACGAATAAGTGTTGAGCAAGTAGTTTTCTACATCGGCGCGGATCGGGCTATAGGTTTCGGGTTCGCCTTTGACTTGAGCGGCAACTTTATCAGCTTGGGCGCTAACTTTATCTTTAGCTGTTTTGAGCTGACCGACTACTTTTTCTACATCGAAATCGGAAATGTCCGTGCGGCCCAAAACTATTCCCATTAAAGCATTGACTGCCATTGTCGTTGCTTGGGTTCTCATGGTGGGGCTTTGGCCGGAATTTTGACCGCCCAGACTGCTGAGGGCTTGTTCTACCCTACTTGTCAGTTGTTCTGAGAGCAAATCTCCCGATTTGGCAGATTTGAGATAATCTACCAATTGGCCGATGCCGTCTGATTTGGCTTCTTGTTTTTCTACTTGTTTCCAAGCATCTTCGAGTTGGTCTACAATCCGGTTGACATCGCGCTTTGACAAGTCCGATCGCGAACTTACTAAATCTACTAGAGTTTGGCGATCGATCTTCGGCAAATTTTCGCCAGCAATGTTTTTGAGTTGCGGATCGTTGAGCAATTTTTCAAACTCGCCGCGCATCGCTTTGATGTCTAATTCCGGCGGTTTGAGGGCTTGGATGTAGTCTTCGACGTTTTCCCGCAAGCTTGTGGGGTCGATCGCGCTACCGAGTTCGTGTCCCACTGCCGCGGCGGCTGCTTTGGCTGTGGCCACTACTTGATTGCTGGCTGCTTTCGCGCCCAAGGCTGCGGCTGCGGTGCCAAAAATCGCTTGAACGCCAGATGTCGCAGTGTTGACGACGGAACCGATCAGGGAACCGACGGTGGTGGAACTCACCCAGACGAGAAGTGAGAAATAGGCAGCCCAGACAACTAAACCGACGATCGCCCCCAAAACCGGACTGCTAATCAAGCTCAGCTTTACTGCTAGCAAGCAAGCGAAGAATAGGGCGACGGTGACGGTGATTAGCGTCCAAGTGCCGACTTTGCTGCCGATGTGGCGCAGTGGCGGGCTGCTGCTATCCGAGTGGTGTCCGTCATCGTGGGATTGTCCGATATAGGAAAGACCCGCAGCTACTGATAAATTTGTTAGCAACAGTTGGAAAGCGCAGGCTAGAACGACTCCAGCGATGAGGGCGATAAAAAATTGCGGCCCGGAATAGAGGAGTGCTGTTTCTTCTACTGTGTTTGTAGTTGTAGTCTGTTCTACTGGCACTTGGGCCAGCAAGAACCCGATGTTATACATTTCTGGATTTATTGGAAAATTTTGATACATAGTATATGCCTCGCTAAAGGGTGGGTACGCGCGATCGTTGGCGCGAGTTGACTAATTATATAGTTTTAGATTCGTGCCCCCAATGGCAAGCATCGCCTTATTGACGAGCTAAAGCATCCCCCTACAGTCGGAAGTGTACAAATATGTCTGCGGACTACTATCACTTTAGGCAGATTTGTGGTATGTCAATTTTGTGTTATTGGTCAACTAGACTTGTTTTGAATTAGGACTTTATGCAGGGATGGGTAGCTGTAAATAGCAGCGGACAAGTAATTTTTATCAGCACATTACTCAATTGTATAGCCACATTGAGCGATCGCCACATTTATAAACCTTTATGGAAACCACCCTTTATTTCACAATATATCAACGAATATCACTTTCACCTAATTCTCAATTACCAGCCAAACAATCTAATTGTGCCTGCATTTGAGTTGTAACTAAATCGAAACAAGCATCGACATAATCGCGATCGCCCGCCGCCTCCTTACCGTACCTCTCAAATACAATCGGTTCGCACACGCGAGTCCGAATCTGCACCGGAAAAGGCAAGTTTGGCAAAGGCCCAATACTCAGTCCCCAAGGCAATCCTAAATACACCGGAAACACCACCGGATCGATGCCAAACAACCACGGCATCCCCAATTCATGCAATTGCTTTGCTTGTTCGTACAAATCCGCCAAAACTATTAAAGTATCGTGGGCACCGTGGGATATAATTGGTACAATTGGTACCTCTTCTCGCAATGCTAATTTAATAAATCCTTTACGTCCGGCAAAGTAGATTTTGTTCCGCAAGTGATAGGGGCGAAAAGTATCTTCTGCGCCGCCCGGATAGACGAGAACCGGGGCATTTTTTCGCAAAGCTGCGATCGCCATTTTCGGATGTGCTTTGATCGCGCCGCACTGCACCGCCATGCTAGCAATATCAGGAGAAACCTGCCAAACCGTCGGGTGCATCAATCCGTAGGCCAAGCGTTCCGTGCCGTACCTGTGGAACCATTCGTATAGAAACATAAACATATCAGGAGCGGCGATTCCCCCGTTGTGGGAGCCGACAACGAGCATTTTTCCGTTCGCGGGGACGTGGTGCCAGCCGTCGCTTTGTACGCGAAAATAGTAGCGGTACAGCCATTCCCAGATTGGCAGCAAAAGTTGAATGAAGTCGGGATTGCGATCGTCCAAAGATAAACCGTCAAAGGGATAGCTAGAGGATTTTGTATTAGGAGTTTTTGTCACTTTGAAAATATTTTAGTTAGTCAGTAGTCAGTAGTCATTAGTCATTAGTCATTAGTCAGTAGTCAGTAGTCATTGGTCATTAGTCATTAGTCATTGGTCATTAGTCAGTAGTCAGTAGTCATTGGTCATTAGTCATTAGTCATTGGTCATTAGTCATTAGTCATTGGTCATTAGTCATTAGTCATTGGTCATTAGTCATTAGTCATTGGTCATTAGTCATTAGTCATTGGTCATTAGTCATTGGTCATTAGTCATTAGTCATTAGTCATTGGTCATTAGTCATTAGTCATTGGTCATTAGTCATTAGTCATTGGTCATTAGTCATTAGTCATTGGTCATTAGTCAATGGGTATAAAAGCATTGAGAATTGGATCTAAAAACAGAAAAGCATTGGACATTAAAATTGGCAGCAAACAACCAATAACCAATAACCAATAACAAACAACTAATAACTAATAACAAACACCCAATAACGAATAACAAAAAACCAATAACAAACAACCAATAACCAATAACTAATCACAATTAAGTAAAAAAGTCAACACAGTTTCATCAATTCCCTTAAGTGTCAGCGACTTATATTTAACAATTCGATCTTCCTCAACATAATCTGCAACCGCCGCCGAAATCAGCACAGAATTTGCTTCCGCCACCTCTTGCAAGCGTGCAGCAATATTCACGCTCGGCCCGATCGCAGTATAATCCGATCGATCCGGGCCACCAAACATTCCCACCACCGCAGTACCCTGGTGAATTCCGCAGCGAAACCGCACCGGAGGCATCCCATTTTCCCCCACAATTCCCTGCTCCACCCAGCGCTCGTTAAGCTCCTTAAGAGCTCGCAGCATTTCCCTTGCAGCAGCCACCGCGCGGCGTACTTGCTCATTAGGCGTTAGTTCCTCCGGCGCGCCAAACAGAGCCATTACCGCATCTCCCACAAACTTATCCACCGTACCTCCACTGTCAAAAATAGCCTTAGTCATTGCCGCCAAATATTCATTCAACAGCTCAGCCACCCGGCGCGATCGCAGCGTATTTGCCATCTCAGTAAAACCGACAATATCGCTAAACAAAATAGTAATCAAACGCGGTTCCGGGCGCAAATCCAGCCCCAAATCTCCCGCCGCAGCCGCCTTCACCATCGAGGGCGGCAAAAAGCGGCGCAGCACCGACTCAGTTAAATAACTGTTCAACTGCTGCACTCGGCGCTCGTTTTGTTTGAGAGCGATCAAATTTCGCACTTCGGCCAACAATTCGCGATCGTTAAAAGGCTTAGACAAATAAGCATCAGCACCCCGTTCTACTCCTTCAATCCGAGTATCTTCGTCAGCTTTCGCCGTCAGCAAAATTACCGGAGTACCCTTCAATTCCTCATCTTGTCGAATCATCCGAATCAAATCTAAACCCGAGATTAAAGGCATCATCAAATCCGTGACAATTAAATCCGGGCGACGATTTTGGGCGGCTGCAAATCCTTCTTCGCCATTGCGAGCGAGCAAAACTGCAAAGCCGGCATTTTGCAAAATTCCCGACACATAAAAGCGCAAATCTGGATTGTCGTCAACAACCAAAACAGTGCCGGCTGCTGTTTCTGAATTGATCGGTTGGATCGCCTCAAAACTCTCATTGGCAAATTCAGCATCAGACAAATCACCTTCCACATCTGCCAGTTCCACCGCTGCTTTGGATGAATGAAACTCTGCAGGTATTTCTAGTACCTGTTCCGGTGGTAAGTGAGTAGAACCGAAGTGCAGCCAGACGGTAAAAGTAGTACCTTCGCCGTAAACTGACTCCACGGAAATTTGACCGCCGTGGAGTTCGACTAATTCCTTGACAAGCGCCAAACCCAAGCCGCTGCCTTCGTAGGAACGGTTGGTAGAACCTTCGGCTTGGCGAAAGCGCTCGAACAAATAGGGAATTTGTTCGGTGCGAATGCCAATGCCGGTGTCTTTTACTTGCAGCAAGCAGTGAGCGCCTGCCTGTTTAACTGTCAGGGTGATTGTTCCGCCTTCTGGGGTGAATTTGACAGCATTTGATAGCAAGTTGTAAATCACTTTGTCAAATCTTTCAATATCCAAATAAAGTAAAGGACATTCTTGCAGTTGGGTAATTAATTGCAGTCCTTTTTTATCGCAGTAGGCGCGGAACGACTCTGCGGTAGAGTAACAGAAACTGACTAAATCGCAGGGGCGAAAACTCGGCTGCATCCGTCCGGCATCGAGTCGCTGCAAGTCCAGCAGTTGATTTACCAAGCGCAGGAGGCGGCGCGAATTACGCAAAGCGATTACCGCTTGTTCGTAGGGTAAGTCTTCTTGGCGGCCGCAAGCTGATTCCAAAGGGCCGATGGTTAGTGTTAGAGGCGTGCGGAATTCGTGGGAGATATTTTGGAAAAACTCGGTTTTGAGCCGATCGGCTTCTAGGAGCCGTTCTGCTTGCTGTCTGGTAGTCTGGTAGAGGCGCGACTGCTGCACGGCTAGAGCAGCTTGAGTTGCCACTATTTGAGCCAGGTCAATATCTGAGAGTTTCCAGCGGCGGATGGTGTGATTTTGGCGCAGGGAAATGCTGCCGATGATTTTGCCTTCGGAGATTAAGGGAACGACTAACAGGGCGCGGGCTGGCGATCGAACTTGCAGTTCTGTAACATTTAAATCGGGGCGTTCGTAGAGGTCTTCAATAGCCACCGGCTCTTTTGATACCATAACCTGCAGCAACACCGGATTGCCCCGAATCGGCACCAAAGATTGCGGCAAGGAAGGATGGGCAAAAACCCAGGTGCCAGAGTTAACACCACCACTAGCAGAATCCGTCCCTGGCGCAGCAGAGTTTCCCTGGTTCCCCACTACCTCTGGATTGTTAAAACCCTGTTCTACAGCCACGGTATTCCTATTTGTGTCGTAGAGCCCCACGCACTGGACGTATTCATCATCTTCTGTCCACAAAGATAGGGCGCAGCCGTCAACTTGCAAAGCTTGGCCTAGTTGTTGAGTAATGGCTGCAAAAATATTTTGGGGGTCGAGGCTCGATCGAATTGCCGTAGTAATAGTATTGACTAAGGCCTCGCGCTTGGCCAGCGCCCGCACCTTTTCGTAAGCCCTGGCTTGAGAAAGCGCCAAAGCCGCTTGGTCGGCCACCGTAATTACCAACTGTACCTCATGGTCTTGCCACTGGCGCGGTCGATCGAACTGGTGCAGCGCTAAGACAGCCATCAGTTCCGTTTTGTAAAACAGCGGTACGATTAAGCTCGATCGAATATTCGCAGCTTGATAAGCCTGCTGTCGCTGGGGATTGTCCCAATTTAAAACTCTCTCATCAGTTTCGGCATCTTGAATCACCTGCACATCCAGAGTTTTCCAAACCAAATCCGCCAGCAAATCCGCCGAAAGTCCAGAAGCATCTAGAGGTATGGTTTCCGGCGCATGGTAAACGAACTGTTCGTCAGCCGCCCGCCCGTCTTGAAAAGGTCGCAGCAGACAACAATTCACCTCAAACATCTGCCCGACGGTTTCCACAATTCTTTGCAGCATTTGCTGGTAATTGGGGGCGGATCGGATAGTATTGGTAACGGCATAAAGCAGCGATTCTTGCGAGAGAGCCCTACGCAGTTCATTGGTGCGCGCTTTCAGGATATTGTGAGTCTCAACAGCTTGAGTGACAATAGTTTTAAGTTCTTCAGCATCCCAAGGCTTCGTAACGTATTTGAATACTTTGCCAGCATTAATCGCTTCAACTAAATCTTCAATATCCGTATAGCCAGTTAAAATAATTCGGATGACATCCGGGTATTGAGCCGCCGTCAGGCTGAGAAACTCCGTACCGCTCATTTTTGGCATTCGCTGGTCGGAGATAATCACAGCAACTTCTCCCTCTTTTGCCAAAATTTCCAGGGCGGCGGGGCCAGATTCGGCCCTGAACACTTTGTAGTCTCGATGGAAGGTGCGGTAAAGCAAGTCGAGGTTATCCGGTTCGTCATCGACGATCAGAATTTTTAACTTAGGATTTGATTGAGAATTCATGCACCGTTCTCCTGTGCCCCGGGGCTGTTCGATTTAATAAGTCTGATGAAAAAAAGAATTCGCCGGTTTCAATTGTTGAAGTCACAATAGTTCGTGAATCTGAAGTTGTCGTGAGTTGGCCAAAGCAAGAGTCAACCGGGATCATTGGTGTTTTGCATCTTGTATTGTGTCCTCGGGAAGTCGCGAGTTGTACAATACGCGACTTCCCGAGGACACGCACTCTAAAAAAATGCTTTTTACAAAACCCAGATACTCCCAATCCAGCTTGATTTTTGAGAATTTAGTTTTAAATCCAGAATTATTCTGAGCCACAATTGTCTGTCGTACACCCTAATTTTATTATTTAATGATATTCACATAAACTCGTCTTGCGGTAAGTGTCCCCTTACCCCTCACCTCTATGCAGAAGCAGAAACACGAATCCGGCACTTTTAAAAGCTGTCTGGATATCTCATAATACATAGGAATAACCTTCGCGATTGTAAGTTAATTTGCCAAATTTATGTCATATTCTCCCTCCTTGGTCGATTTTATTTGGTATGTGAAAACTGCTGTCAGTACGATATAATAGACCACCAATATTTTCGCCTCTGTTTTTTCGACTGCCAAGGTTACAGCAACTTTAACAGTCCGCAGCTCGATACTGTCGGCGAGCCTGCGCCGGTTCCCCTGACGGATATTCGGGGGGTGGCTGACAGACCAAACGGGCTTTGAGTGCGGGTGACGCAATTGCTGTACCATTTGAGTTAGACTTGCACTTTTTCCGCGATCGCGACATTTTTGTGCCATCGCAGATTTTCGAGAAGCCAATTAGTGCGGCCAAACACTGTAAGCCAGAGCGTCCATCTGTTAATCTTAGCTAGGGATGTACTCTGTGGAAACCGGCAAATTAGCTTTCTTCGAGATTTTGACAGTCTCGATCGCCCTTTGCACAGCATTGCAGCACAAGATCGAGCCGTGAAGGAAAACCCCCGCAGAATGTTTCTGACCATCCAAATTTAAATTGGACGGTGGGGAGAGCGATCCCTAGCGCCACAGGTAAAGCCAATTCGTGACGGGACGGGCTTGCCGATGACCCATAACTGCTGAAAGCTGGGTTGTCCGGTTCACCGGGCCGGTGGCGAAGATCCGACGTGCAAGCGGGCCCGATGTTAGTGCGGTCAGTCGTTGAGTTTTTCAATTTCCTGAGCGAAAAATTATATTCGATGCGATCGGATATTTGAACCAACACAGATCCGCAGGGTTCCGGGAACCTGACATTAAAACCTTTTTGATTGTTTTTAATACCTTAGCAGTTACCCACCAATTTAGTATTAGGGGATTGGTTTTGATTGATAGGAAATTGATTTTTAAATGCCAAAAACTGGCACACAACATCCAATACTACTTAAATTAAAGCATAAAATAATGTGATTTAATGGTACTAATCAACGATGTCTATAAATTATCTCATAATATCATAACATCAGAGAAGTTTCTTAGGTAAAAATCCGAGAAAATAGCGTAAAAAAAATAATATAGTGACCTTAAATGGTGAATCCTTCTTTTTTTTCCTCACCGTCTCACGAACAACAAACTCCCCGACTTTCTGCCTTTTCGATCCGCGTCGCTGTGTCGAACGACTTGACACAGCTAGCCGATGTTTTAGCCGTGAGCTTTCACTCCCGCCAGGGATTGGTAGAATGGGTGTATCCGGTGTTGCGTTTGGGCATTTACGAAGATTTAAAAAATCGACTGCGTTCTAAGGCAGAACATTACATTTGTCTGGTTGCTGAGCTAGTCTCGCGCGAGGAAGGAATGCAGAATTATCGATCGCCCCGACTTGGGTCCGTAGCAGGAACAATAGAAATGGCCCTGCGCGCTCGTTTCCCTTGGCAAATTCCAAGTTCAGACTATCCTTATTTGTCAAATTTAGCCGTTCACCCAGAGTATCGGCGGCAGGGAGTTGCTCAACAATTGCTCAGCAACTGCGAGGATACAGCAAGAGAATGGGGATTTTCGGAGATTTACCTCCACGTTCTGGAAAATAATCACGCAGCCAGACAGTTGTACTATCAAGCCGGCTATCGCTTGCAACAAGTCGATTGGCATTGGACTCATTGGCTGTTCGGTCAACCGCGCCGACTGTTTTTACGCAAGCAGATTTCGCTTTCACAAGCTAATTATTTGAAGCGATAGTGGGTAATTGGTAATTGGTTGTATTTGTTGATTTTAGGCGATCGCACAACTCTCATAAAATTGTTTCCATAGCTTCGACCTGCAATAGGAGGTAGGATTTGATTGTGGAAAAAAACGTGATTTGTAGACTTATTGCATATATTTTTGATTGATAGGTAAACCGCAAATTGATGCAGATTAGCGCAGATTAACGCAGATGTTTTGCAAGATAGGATCTAGCGGTTAGAGGTAAAGATCGAGTCTTGATATCATGTCCAGTCGATTAATAACACAAATCTCCTGTAAGTTGCAAGAAAGAAGGAGGCTCTTCCTCCGCACCTGCATTACCAGGCAGAGCGAAAGTAACGAGCAACGGCTTAAGTTATTAAATTTTCCTGATTGCGGTAAATCGATCGGAACACTCAACAGTCAACAGTCAACAGTCAACAATCACCTGACGTTACAACCGGAATTGATCTAAAATCTAAAATCTAAAATCTAAACTTGTACCTCACCTTTTTGACAAAGGCTATATCATATCGTTTCCGCTTGCATCGGAATGCTTTAACCTTATTAGAACACAGAGTACACAGAGTCCGAGAATATATATCTGAATCATTCCCGGTTGCATCGGAATAATAAAATCGAGTCAACAGTCAACAGTCAACAGTCAACAGTCAACATCATTCCGGTGTTACCGGAAATGATATGAATCATTCCGATGCTACGGGATTTGATATCAAAACCTCCTAACCGTCGGACAAAGTAGCCCTACAAAGAACGCCACAGAAGTTTTGAGCTGCTGTGGCGTTTTGTTATGAAAATAGGGAAATTTCGGCGCTAATTCTAGCCCTCAGACAAGAGATTAGATAGGAAATCCGAAGAGCCGATCGCCCCGTTAACCCCGATAAAGTTTCCTAACACCCGATCGGTTCCTGCTATTCGCAGCAAAGTACCGTTAGGAGTGGCGCTAAATTGCAACTGCTGGAAACTCACGCCGCCAGTCAAAACAAACTTATCGACACCTACCTCGAAGTTAATCACAGTATCAGTGCCGCCGTCAGCACTCAAAACAAATCGATCGCTCCCAATACCTCCAATCAAAGTATCATCTCCCGCGTCGCCAAACAGCCAGTCATCCCCCGCACCTCCATTGAGAATATCGCTATCTTTACCGCCAAACAAAGTATCGTTACCAGCATTTCCGTTGATAGTATCTTGCCCTTCGTTGCCGTAGAGCAAATCATCGCCGTCACCGCCGTTGATACAGTCTTGCCGATCGTTGGTGCCCACCGAGACACCTGGGTTATCAGCACCATCGCCATAGATGGTATCGTTGCCCTCGCCACCGCAGAGTTCATCGCCCCCGTCACCGCCGTAAATCAAGTCGTTGCCGGCATCTCCGTGTACGAGGTCATTATTTTTGCCACCGTAAATCAAGTCGTTGCCTTCACCGCCACTGATGGTATCGTCACCCTCATCGCCGAACAGCGCATCAGCACCATCACCACCAAAGAGCCAGTCCTGGCCGTTGACATCTTTAGCTCGACTTCGAGCACCGCCGTACATAGTGTCGTCGCCGTTGTCGCCGACAAGGGTATCAGAGCCGAGTTCGCCCCAAATCAAGTCATTATCTTTGCCACCCCAAACACAATCATTGCCTTTACCTGCTTGGACGGTATCATTACCGTTGCCGCCGCTGATGATGTCGTTGCCGGTGCCGCCAAAGAGCAAGTCTTCTTCGCCAGCACTATTCATTGAGTTGGAACCACCGCTGTCGCCAAGCAGAGTATCGGCTCCTTCACCGCCGTAGAGGGTATCAGAGCCTAATTGACCGTAGATCAGGTCGTTGCCTTTACCTCCGTAAGCGCGATCGTTATTTTCGCCGGCAAGCAGCGTATCATCCCCTTCTTGGCCGTTGAGGAAATCGTTACCGGAGCCTGCGTCAAGCAAGTCGCGTCCCTCGGAGTCGTTAACCCTTTTGTTGCTTAAACCGCCAAATAAGGTGTCATCGCCGCTGTCACCAATCAAGGTATCGGAGCCGAGTTCGCCCCAGATCAGGTCATTTTGTTTACCTCCTAGGGCAATATCGTTATCTTTGCCTGCATGGATGGTATCGTCGCCCTCGTTACCGTTAATGATGTCTGCGCCGTTACCTCCGAAGATCAAATCGCCATTCTCAGCAGCGCTGCGGTCGTTATCGTTGCCGTTATCTCCCAAAATCGTATCGGCACCTTGATCTCCAAACAAGCTATCAGAGCCGATGTCGCCGGCAATCCAGTCATTTTGTTTGCCTGCGAATATGACATCGTTGCCATCGCCGCCATAGGCAATATCGGTGTCAGTATCCGCAAAAATCGTGTCATTGCCTTCGTCGCCGTGAATTTCATCAGCGCCATTTTTGCCTAAAAGCAGGTCGTTGCCTTTCAAACCAAGGATTTTTTGGTTGCCTTTGGTGTCTGCGATGAAGTCATCGCCGTCGGTGCCTGTGGTGGTTTGTCCCTCTCCAAGTTGCGAAATCGGCCGGACAAATCCAACTGCGGGCGGTTGCTGTGGCGGTACAAAGTTAATGCCCGGTTTTTCAGAAATGGGCTGACACAGACAGTCGGTATCTGGTTCGGCGATCGGATTTGAGATACCGGGCGCGGGTGTTGGTGTGGGTGTAGGTGTGAGTGGGGGAACAGTTCCAACTGGCCTCAAGATAGCAGCAACATTAGCGCTAGCGGGGCTGACTTTGCCGAGGTTGTCGGTGGCGGTGTAGCTGAAAGTTGCTCCGTTGAAGTCAACTGTGGCTACGAAAAATAGTTGTCCTATTTGTTCCGGTGTCAAAACTTGACCTGCTCTCACGGGTACGTCGCCGTTGACTGAATCTGATAAGAACAGGACTCCTTGGCTGGCTGGGGGGACGCTGGTAATGGTATAAGAGACGATCGACCCATCGGGGTCACTTCCTCCCAATCCCAACACCTGCACGATGCCGTTAGTCGGAACCGTGAAGTTAACATTGTTAATCGATGGCGGTTGGTTGGAAGTCGGGGAGAGAGCGGCAACTGTAGCAGTGGCGGGGCTGGTAGCGCCACTGTTATCTGTGGCGCTGTAGCTGAAATTGGCACCGGTAAAGTCGCCGGTGGATTGGAAAAATAGTTGTCCTATTTGTTCCGGTGTCAAAACTTGACCCGGTGTCACGGCTACTCCGCCGTTGGCTGGATCTCCTAAAAACAGGATTCCTTGGGCCGCTGGCGGCAGGGTGTTGATGGTGTAAGAGGCGATCGACCCATCGGGGTCACTTCCTCCCAATCCCGGCACCCGCGCGCTGCTGTTGGGCTCTACCGTGAAATTAGCATTGTTGGTTACTGGCGGTAAGTTTAGGGGATTTGGTGTGGGAGTTGCTCCTGTGGAACCGAGAGTAGCGGTAGCCAGGGGACTAACTGCGCCGTTGTTGTCTGTGGCGCTGTAGGTAAAATTGGCACCGGTAAAGTTGCCTGTGGATTGGAAAAATAGTTGTCCTATTTGTTCCGGTGTCAATACTTGACCCGGTGTCACGGCGACTCCGCCGTTGGCTGGATCTCCTAAAAACAGGATTCCTTGGGCCGCTGGTGGCAGGGTGTTGATGGTGTAAGAGGCGATCGAGCCGTCGGGGTCACTTTTTCCCAATCCCGGAATTTTCGCGGTGCTGTTGGGCCCTAGGGTGAGGTTAGTATTGTTGGCTACTGGCGGTTCGTTGGGAGTTGGTGTGGGAGTTGGTGTGGGAGTTGGTGTTGGTGCTGGAATCGGTACTGGTGCTGGTGTGGGAGTGGGTGTTGGTACTGGTGCTGGAGTCGGTGGGGGTGTCGTTCCTGTTAAACCGAGATTCGCGTTAGCTGGGGGGCTAACTGCGCCGTTGTTATCTGTGGCGCTGTAGGTAAAATTGGCACCGGTAAAGTCGCCGGTGGATTGGAAAAATAGTTGTCCTATTTGTGCCGGTGTCAATACTTGACCCGGTGTCACGGCGACTCCGCCGTTGGCTGGATCTCCTAAAAACAGGATTCCTTGGGCCGCTGGCGGCAGGGTGTTGATGGTGTAGGAGGCGATCGACCCGTCGGGGTCATTTCCTCCCAATCCAGCCACCGGCGTGCTGCTGTTTGGCCCTACCGTGAGGTTAGTAGGTGTCGCGAATGGTGCTTGGTTGGGTGTCGTTCCTGTTAAACCGAGACTAGCGTTAGCTGGGGAGCTAACTGCGCCGTTGTTATCTGTGGCGCTGTAGGTAAAATTGGCACCGGTAAAGTCGCCGGTGGATTGGAAAAATAGTTGTCCTATTTGTGCCGGTGTCAAAACTTGACCCGGTGTCACGGCGACTCCGCCGTTGGCTGGATCTCCTAAAAACAGGATTCCTTGGGCCGCTGGCGGCAGGGTGTTGATGGTGTAGGAGGCGATCGACCCGTCGGGGTCATTTCCTCCCA
>NZ_JADEWT010000034.1 GCF_015207505.1 Tychonema sp. LEGE 06208 | reverse complement strand
CAAGAGAAGCTGCTTCCCAGATTGGGTAGAAGTGAAGACCGATCGCGTTAGACGAAGGAACAACTGCACCTGTGATGATGTTGTTACCGAACATCAAGGAACCTGCTACTGGTTCGCGGATGCCGTCAATGTCTACGGGAGGGGCTGCGATGAAGGCAGTGATGTAGCAGATTGTGGCAGTTAGCAAGGTAGGAATCATCAAGACGCCGAACCAACCTACATAGAGGCGGTTGTCGGTCGATGTTACCCAGTTACAAAACTGGTCCCACAGGTTGGCGCTTTCGCGCTGCTGTAAGGTGGCTGTCATGTGTTTATGATTGCGTTATTTGGTTTTCAATGTTCGTGACGGCTTTGTGTTCCGCCATGTATATAAATATAAAGCATATTCTCAGCTTTGTAAAGGTCTGTAACGACAGTTAAACTTATGAAATTTATAATTTTAACTTATTGATTTGAAGAAAATGGGGTAAATGGGCAAGAATCCACAAAAAAACAGGAAAAGCCTGGAAGCTTGTCGCCTTCAGGCATGGAAATATTAAGATACAGACTTTTGTTGGCTGGGTATCATCACCAGCGCCCAGTAGGGAACCTCAGCCGGATCGACATCGGCGATCGCCTTAATTCGCTGATTTGGCATAGTTGCCCGTTCTATATATAGTGCGCGATCGAACTGTCCCAACTCAATCAGCACCTCCCGGACTTTCGCAAAGTGCCTCCCCAGCTTAATAATCACAGCAGCATCAACCAGCGCCAGCCGATCGCGCAAAGTCTCCGCATCCAGCGTCGCAGGCATAATACTTAACACATCGTTACGATAAGTTAACGGTACTCCCAGGGCACTCGCACTCGCCATAGTCGAAGAAATTCCCGGCACAACTTCGGTAGTAAACTTTCCCGACAAACGGTTGAACAAATACATAAACGAGCCGTAGAGAAAAGGCTCACCCTCGCACAAAACCGCCACATCCCGGCCCTCAGTGAGGTGGGCGGCAATTTTCTCGGCAGCAACATCATAATAAGGTTGCGACGATCGCGTCGGACTAAAAGGCAACGGCATCGGAATCTCAATTTGTTCTGGACGCAAATAATCTGCGACGATCGCCCGCGCCAGCACCTTACCATTTTCCATCGCCGGATATGCAATGACCGGCACCGACTGCAAAATCCGATAAGCTTTCAAAGTAATCAATTCCGGATCGCCAGGGCCGATGCCCAATCCGTACAATTTACCAGCAGTCTCAGTCATAATTCGTCCTCTTTAGCTAAAGCATTCACGGCCGCCGTTGCCATTGCACTGCCACCGCGCCGCCCCTGCAGCGCGATAAATGGCACTCCCCGACTGTTGGCTGCGAGTTCGGCTTTAGATTCCGCCGCCCCCACAAATCCTACCGGGAAACCGAGAATCAAGGCAGGTTTGGGGGCTCCAGCATCCAGCATTTCCAGCAGTCGGAACAAAGCAGTCGGGGCATTGCCAATGGCCACCACCGCACCATCTAAGTTATCTAGCCACAAATCCAGTGCCGCAGCCGATCGAGTATTGCCGATTTGGCGCGCCAACTCCGGGACATCGGGATGCCAGAGGGTGCAAATCACCTGATTGTTAGCGGGAAGTCGCTTGCGGGTGATGCCTTCGGCTATCATTCGGGCGTCGCACAAAATCGGCGCGCCTGCTGCGAGGGCTTGACGCCCGCAGGTGGCGGCACTGGGGGAAGCTGCTAAATCTTTAACAATATCTGTCATTCCGCAACTGTGAATTAGTCGCACGGCGACTGTTTCTAAGTCTGCTGGTAGGCTTGACAAGTCTGCTTCGGCGCGGATTGTGGCGAAGGATTTTGTGTAGATTTCTGTTCCGTCTCGGATGTAGTCAATCATTAAAATAATTGGGAATTGGGAATTGGGAATTGGGAATTGGGAATTGGGCATTGGGAATTGGGCATTGGGAATTAAAAGACTGTACTTAACTTTATTTGAAATTGTTATTATGGGTAGTTTGTTTGATTGGTAAAATAGGTTTTTTAAATGAACCGCGAAGGCGCGAAGGGCGCAAAGGAAGAAAGAGAAGGGGAAATGATTACAATTTTTCGGTTTTAATGATTTTCTGATCTCAGTAATTTCTGCAATTTGTCGATCGCCCATCGATCGCAAAATTCGCCGAATGACTCGCCCGGTTCTCGAAGTTGGTGGTAGGCGCGCAGCATTTTTTCGATCGCGCGGGGCATTTCGGCTACAGTCACGGCGGGGAAGATTTGCCGTCCAAAGGGCTGGTCTTTTTTACCTACATAAATGTTGTAACCTGCGATCGTCTGGTTTCCCTGCTCAATCTGAATTCCTATTAGGGTGATGTCTATTGGCTGGTGTTGGGCGCAGGATTTTTCGCAGCCGCTGAAATGTATGTTTATCGATCGGTCGATGGTCAGTTTTTGCGCTACATCCCTTGCCATTGTTAGGGCGTGACTTTGAGTATCTGTCGCCGCTGACGCGCAGCCGCTGCTACCGGCGCAAGCAACTAAGCAGGAATCTAGATTAGTTGCGGATGAATGCAATCCTAAATCGGCGATTTGCTGTTTGACCTCAAAAACTTGGGAGTTGGGGATGTCGGAAATCAGCAGATTTTGCCACGGTGTAAGCCTCAGAGTGCCGTTGGCGAGATTTTGGGCTAAGTTTGCCAAATTCCGCAGTTGCTTTGATTCTAGCTTGCCTAGAGGCAGGGCAATGCCGATGTAGGAGAAATCCGACTGTTGCTGACGGTGGATGCCGAGATTGGCGTTGGGTTCGATCGCCTTTTCTGAAAGTTCGATCGCGCTTCGCCCCAAGGGAAACGGCAATTTTGTCTCTACTTTTTCGAGATAATTTTCAACGCCCCAATCGGCTAGCAAGTGCCGCAATCGCGGTTTTTTGCCATCAATTCGCGGTCGATTTTTGGTGTATTCCAGATAGATATTAGCGAGGGCTGCTAATACTAAAATAGTTTGAGATTGTTCGATAATAATTCCTGTGTTTCCGTTCAAATAGAGGCGAAAAACTATTTCAAAATTGGTCGAACTCCTTTCTGCTACTAATAAAATATCGTTCCGTAAATTGCGGATTGAAACTAATTCTCCGCCATCAAAACCAATGCTGAATTTAGCCGAAAGTTCTGCTAATTCGGGATGTGTTTGCAGGTCATCATCCCAAGCTTTCACTAAGGGGCGAGTATCGAGTAACTGCTGTCGGTCGATTCCTGCTGTCGGGCTTGCCATCATATTGCGAATCGGGTCAACTTCAACGCGGCGAGACGCTAATCCCAATTCCTGCAAATCTTGCCAAACTTCTGGGGGAATTTCTGAGTGCAATTCTCGGATTTGCAAATTTGCCCGATTTGTGATTTGCAAACAGCCGGTACTGTAGCGATCGACTAAATTGGCGATCGACCAACATTGCTGTACGCTTAAAATTCCCCCCGGAATCCGCATCCTCGATAAAACTCCGTCGCGGGCGCGGGAACCGTAAAATAGGCCGGGACAAGTTGGTAAATCAGTCAAAACTAACAAATAATCTCCTCCCCGTGCGACGCAGGGAATGTAAAGTAAACTTCCTGAAACCGGCATTCTGACTTTCACAGTTGCGGCACAGCGCCGGAATTGCACCGGACTTTCCCGCTTTCAGGTTTAAGAAATGTATCACAAGTCGATCGCCCGCCGCTTAAATTCTCAATTTTCTTAACAAATGCCCGCTAATTTTGTATAGTTTTCAGAGGAATAGCGAGAAATCGGCTTTTTTACAAAAATATAAAGGTTGCAGACGGCTGATTCCCGAAAAAAAACAATTTATCTAGTGAAAATGCACCCAAGAGTGAGTTAAAATAATGACTCGCTGGCCCCAATTAATCAATCCGAAAAACAGTGCAAGTGCAGTTCCCTAGCACAGCCACAATAGATTTTTTTAAATTTTCATCTGCGTGCATCCCTGTCGATCGGCCTGACATCTGCAGTTGACCTCTTTATCAAAAAAATATCCAATAAATACTGTAAATTTAATCTCATATTATTGTTGAAAATTGATAAATCGTAATTACCTTGGCGCAATGCACAAATGGCTTTCGGTGGTGGGAATTGGCGAAGATGGACTTTCGGGATTGAGCTCGATCGCCCGATCGTTATTCGATCAATCTAAAATCGTTGTCGGGGGCGCGCGCCACCTCGCAATGCTACCAACAGACGACACCCGCGAAAAATTAGTTTGGGCTTCACCCCTACAAACAACAGTTGACAGCATCATCAGCCGTCGCCCAGAGTCTGTTTGCGTGCTCGCAAGTGGCGATCCGATGTGTCACGGGATTGGTGTCACGCTGTCGCGCCAAATTCCGATTTCAGAAATGATTGTGATTCCCGCAGCATCGGCTTTTAGTCTTGCTTGCGCGCGTTTGGGTTGGGCGCTGGCGGATGTTGAGACTTTTAGTTTAACAAATCGCCCCATCGCCTCGATCGCCCTTGCTTTGTCTCCCGGCGCGCGCTTGCTGGTGTTGAGTGCCGATCGGCACACGCCGGGAAAGGTCGCCGGTTTGTTGACTGAGCGGGGGTTTGGCAGCAGTTTGATGACTGTGTTCGAGCGGATGGGGTCGGAGGCGGAACGGCGGATCGAGGGGGTTGCAGCGGCTTGGAATGGGGCGGATTTGGCGGATTTGAATGCGATCGCGATCGCAGTTGCAGCCGATCGACAAACTCTTATCCTCCCTCGAACTGCGGGTTTACCGGATGCTGCGTATCGCCACGACGGACAGTTGACTAAACGGGAGGTTCGAGCCGTTACTCTGTCTGCGTTAGCGCCGATTCCGGGGGAGTTGCTTTGGGATGTGGGGGCGGGCTGCGGCTCGATCGCGATTGAGTGGATGCGGAGTCATCGGAGTTGTCGGGCGATCGCGATCGAACGCCATCCAACTAGACTAGAATACATTGCCGAAAATGCCTCTAATTTGGGTGTTCCCGAACTCAAAATCGTGGCGGGAGACGCACCGGAAGCTTTGGCAAATTTGCCGAAACCAAATGCTATTTTCATCGGTGGCGGTGTCACTGTTGAGGCTTTGTTAGAAACTTGTTGGAATGCTTTGGGCGAGGGCGGCCGTTTAGTTGTGAATGCGGTGACAATTGAGAGTGAACTTACGGTGCTGCAATGGCATTCTTTGCACGGTGGCGAACTAATTAGAATTGGGATTCAGCGCACGGGGGCGATCGGTTCTTTTCAGGGTTGGAAACCGCTTGCACCGGTGACTCAGTGGGCGGTAGTTAAGGGTTGAAAGGTAATAAAAACGAGATTCAATATCAAGAATATTATCCCGCAATTGCGATAAAATTCTATGTCACGGTACCCCGCTCCGTCCGAGGCCAGAGTCAGGACACTTGCAGTCAGATCAAATAATCCCCGATCTTCTATTTAGAAATACTTTGGTGACATTTGAGTTCATAGTAGATGGGCCACCCGTATCACAACAAGCTCGCAGACGAGATCGTCTTAAAGCTTGGAAAATGACGGTGAGGCAAGAGGCTGAAAAATACTGGTCTTCAGAGCAAAAAATAGCTACCGGGCTCGTTATGCTCCAGATAACTTATTTCTACGATTCTGTTAAAATTGATGTGGACAACATAGTAAAGCCAATTCAAGATGCAATTATCGGGCTAGCCTATGTCGATGACGATCAAGTAACTGATGTCCTAGCCCGCAAGAGGAATTTATCAGGTAACTTTAAAGTAGAAAATATGACCTTAATCCTAGCGGAAGGATTTGCCCGTGGCAATGAATTCTTGCACATTGTCGTAATTGATGCTCCTGATCAAGAGGTACTGACATGATGGCAACTTCAACTGCAAACATAGAAAGAGAGCGACTGTTAAAACTAGCAGAGGAGTATCGTGAGAAAGGTTATGAAATTTCATTTCATCCAAACTCTGAAGATTTACCGGACTTCCTTAAAAGCTATCGCCCGGATCTGATAGTGCGTCGGGGGGAAGAGTCAGTGGTTATTGCAGTCAAGTCACGCGCTTCACTCAACTCACCCTCTAGCACATATCTACGCAATTTAGCCCAAGCAGTAGCAGAAAATCCTGGTTGGAGGTTTGAGTTAGTGATGACTAACTCGGAGGATGCAGTCGAGCTTCCCAAAGCTGAGGATTCTTTTCAAGAGCATGAAATAGAGTTAGGTTTACAAGTTGCTAAGCAACTTGTCACACAACATTTAGAGTCAGCCATGCTATATTCTTGGTCTTTAGTTGAGGCAACTTTGAGGATTGTTGCCCAGAAAGAAGAGCTAAGTTTGCAAAGATTAGATCCGCTTTATTTAGTGAAACAACTGACGGTGGAGGGCGTGATTTCTAAATCTGAATATCAGTTATTAATGAATGCGTGTTCTTTGCGTAACTCTATTGCTCATGGGTTTAAAACGACACAACTTACGCAAAAATCTGTGTGTGAACTGATTGAGGTTACAGAGCAACTATTGAAAGGTTTGCATACTGGCGATGGAGCAGGCTAAAATTTTAAAAAACACAAAAATTACGTAATTTTTCAAACAAATAGGTTGGGTTTAACGCAATTAAACCCAACCTATTAATTCAATGAGACTTCAGAATTTAACCTTGATTTACCACTGTCGGTTTTAAACTATTCTGCGATTCAGAAATGCGATCGACCATAGCAGCATTTACCACAGATTCCTGAATCGGTTTCCGGGCTTCAATTAAACCCAAAGCTTTCGTAACACCTTCGGGTAAAATCACCACTAAACTGCCAGCGGGCGCTTCGTCTAGGGCTTTGTTAACCGCCGTTGTTTCGTCGAGAATCAACTCGTATTGAACTTTAGACCGATCGCCCGTGCGGGCAGAAATCCCGTCTGCAATCCCTTGGCAAATTAACTTCGCCACCACACCCGGTTCTCGCCCGCGCCTGTCAATATCTTCTTTGACAATAATGCGATCGAACATTTCGGCCGAAAGTTTGCCCAAGGTGACAAAATCTTCATCTCGCCTGTCCCCCGGCGCACCCACTACCCCGATCCGCATTCCCGGCCAATTCTGCACGAAACAGCCCAAAGCTTGGTAGCTGTGGGGGTTGTGGGCGTAGTCCAGCAAAGCGTGATAGCTGCCCAAATTAAACAAGTTCATCCTTCCGGGAGTTTGGCCTACCGATGCCTGAAAGCTTGACAAAGCTGCCCGAATATCTTCTATTTTCAATCCTTGGGCAAAAGCCGCCAGACAAGCTGCTAAAGCATTGGCAATCATAAACGGCGCGCGCCCGCCCATCGTCAGCGGCACGTTCACAGCCTGCTCGATTCTCAGCGTCCAATCGCCTTTCAAAATCGATAAATACCCATTTTCGTAAATTGCAGCCAGCCCGCCCGCAGCGGTATGTTTGGCAACCAGTTCGTTTTCCGGGTTCATCGAAAAATATGCAATCTGAGCCTTGACACGCTGCGCCATTTGTGCTACTAGCGGATCGTCTGCATTTAACACTGCATAGCCTTTGGGCATTACCGACTCTACGAGGACACTCTTGAGTTTGGCGAGTTGTTCCACGGTGTCGATGTCGCCAATTCCCAAATGATCGGCTGCGACGTTCAAGACTACGCCGACATCGCACTGATTGAAGCCCAAGCCCGATCGCAAAATTCCACCTCTAGCCGTTTCCAGCACCGCCACTTCCACCGTCGGATCGGACAAAATCAAGTGAGCGCTTTGCGGCCCGGTATTATCTCCGCTTTCAACCAAATAATCGCCGATGTAAGTGCCGTCGGTAGTCGTGTAGCCGGTAATTTGACCAGTCTGCTTGAGAATGTGGGCCAGCAGGCGAGTTGTTGTAGTTTTGCCGTTGGTTCCAGTCACGGCTAAAATCGGCACCCGGCTGTGTTGAGGCGAGGGGAAAAGCATATCGAAGACTGCGCCGGCAACGTTGCGGGGCAAACCCTGACTCGGGGCGACGTGCATTCTGAAACCCGGTGCTGCGTTGACTTCGACGATCACGCCGTTCGTATCCCGCAGGGGCACAGAAATATCGTCTGTTACTACGTCAATGCCGGCGATGTCCAAACCGATGATTTTGGCCACTCTGGAAAACAGCCAGACGTTTTCTGGGTGAATTTCGTCGGTGCGATCGACTGCAATGCCACCGGTACTCAAATTTGCTGTGGCGCGCAAAAATACTCTTTCGCCGGCCGGCACTACCGAGTCCATCGCGTAGCCTTGTTTTTGCAGCAAATCGAGGGTCAATTTGTCGATCGTGATCCGGGTGAGTACGTTGTCGTGTCCGTCTCCCCGCTGCGGATCGCGGTTGACTTCTGCAACGAGCTGTTCTACTGTATCCCTGCCGTTACCCACAACGTTAGCGGGGACTCGTTCTGCGACTGCTACGACTTGTCCGTTGACTACTAACACTCTGTGGTCGCGGCCGGTGTAGTAGCGCTCGACAATGATGCTTTTTGTTTTTGAGGCGGCGCTGGCTAAGTCGTAGGCTTCTTCTGCTACTTCCCAGGAGTTGATGTCGATTGTGATCCCGCGGCCGTGGTTGCCGTCTAGAGGTTTGAGGACGATCGGAAAACCGCCCACATCTTCGATCGCCCCCTGCAGTTCGTCCAAATAATGAATCACTGTCCCTCTCGGCACCGGCACGCCGGCAGCGCCCAGAATATTTTTGGTACCTTCCTTGTCGCAGGCTAGTTCTACCCCCAAAACTCCCGTGCGGTTGGTCAGAGTTGCCTGAATCCGCTTTTGATGAACTCCGTAGCCTAGTTGAATCATAAACCGGGCGCCCAAGGGCAGCCAGGGAATCCCGCGCGCTTCTGCTTCCTTGATCAGGGTTTCGGTACTCGGCCCGAGGGCTGCAGACAAAGCAAACTCTCTGAGGTCTTTCAAATCTTGCGCTAATTCCGCCGCAGAATAAGAGCCTGTATCGGCAATGCTCTGGCACATCCGCACCCCCGCCCTGGCTGCATAGCGACCTGCTTGTTCGTTTTGATACTCGATTACTACTTGGTAAATCCCTGGTGTGGCAGTCTCGCGGGTGCGACCGAATCCGGCGGGCATTCCTGCCATTTCCTGAAGTTCTAGGGCTACGTGTTCGATTACGTGTCCCATCATTGTGCCTTCTCGCACCCGTTCCAGGAAGCCTCCCCGATGGCCGGGAGAACAGTGATGGTCGTCCAAACTCGGAAGTGCTGCGGTCAAGCCTTCGTAGAAGCCTGGAATTTCAGATGTGGTTTTATCTGCCAACTCCTCTAAATCCAGACGCATGAGTACGAGTTTGTGGCGTCGGATGCTCCAGTAGTTGGGGCCGCGTAAGGTCTGGATTTTAAGTATTTTCATCGCAGTTATAGGGGTATGGGGCGCGAAATCTTATAGGTAATTGCAGCATTTATTCAATTTGGAGCTTGATTGGACGATCGACTGTTCGCAGCGAACAGTTTGGCACTGAATTTCTAGTGATTAGCGGGAACATCAATCTTAGATTTTAGATATTTCGGCTTCGCGAGCGTACAAGTTTTAGATTTGAGATTTTAGGTTTATTCTACAGACAGATCGATCGTCTGGGAGATCCAACAAAATTCTCAAATCTGGGGTTCTCCACACTCATAGCGTCGCGGGCGCGATATCCGTTTTTGGGCCCGTCAGCGTTGAAAATTCATGGCAGAGCGATCGGCTCAAAACAAGCAAAAGTCAAGGTTCGGTAGAAACTAGAACGCAGAAGGTAGAATTATTTTGTTGATTCTACCTTCTGGGGTCAGCCCCTGGCTTCACGGCTAATCTATTGTATTGCTGCATCCATTATTTGACCGGAATGCCACCTAATTTCTGCCGAATCAATGACTCTAATATTCTGCATTAGTTAGTTAGCTGTGCGACATTCCGAAGGCCAGCCCGACTCCGAACAAGCTGCCGATGCCATCGGTTTGCCTAGGGGCATATTGTAGCAATCGCCGTGACACAGCACGTGCAAGCGCATATTGAACAGACTTAAGGGTTCTGTCGCTCCTACTTGAGACTCGTTGGTATAAAAGTTTTCCCGAGAATCAACAATAGTCACAGTGCCTTTACCGAGAACTTTCAGAGTATCGTCTCCCTCAAATAAGGCGCAGGTGTCTTCGTCAATACCAATAGCGAGGCGATCGGGATAGCAAGCCACAGCCGACAGCAAGCGAGCCATGCGGTTTCGGTTGTGAAAATGCTGATCGACGATAATCTCTGGAATAATGTTAAGTCCGTTTGCCATATCTACTAAAGAACGATTCGGCGACGCGCCGCTTCCCCCACCTGCAATCATGTGATATCCCATCACTGCAGCACCCGCGCTGGTGCCGGCGAGGGTAATCTTGCCTTCTTGAGCTTCTTTGCGAATTTTCTCCATCAGCGGGGTGTCCGCCAGTAGCCCGCAGAGCCGCAGTTGGTCGCCACCTGTGATGAATACGCCCGTACAGTCTTCTAAATAATCTTTCCAGACGGGATTTTCTGCTTGTTGGCGTTCGCGGATGTCCACTACTTTGACAGCGCTAACGCCCATTTCGTCAAATATAGTGCGGTAGCGGTTGCTCGTTCCTTCGGGGTCTCGCGAAGCGCAAGGAACGATCGCCAGCCGAGCGTTTGTCCCCCCAGCACGGCAAAAAAAGGTATTCAGAATCTCTCGCCCGTGAACTTTGTCTTCGGCTCCTCCGATGACCATAATCGAGGTTTTGATGCGCTGGGGAAGATTTTGTTCGAGGGCTGGAGATGTCAACTGCTGCATGGTGTGTCTTCCTCTGGTGGATGTGAAATTCAATTTTGCTGTGGTTGTGGGTAGAATTGGGCTTTTTAAGAGTAAATATTTTTTTGTAGCAGTGATGTGCGGGCGGCGTAACTATCCCGAGCCAGAATCGCCTCACGCGCGATCGGGCAGTTTGGGGGCGAGTTTACTCGATCCGCTGTCCTGAGAACTGATTATTTTTGTACAACAAAACCGGACACCAGACAAAGGAAGAGGATTTAACTTGCAAAAATTCTCACAAATTATAAGAAATTATAAATAATAATGCAATTACTGAAAACGGATACCCCTCTAAGGGTCAAACTAGAGGAGATGTATCAATAAATTCCAATTATTTTGCGATTTGACGTTGTAACTCTATTTCCAGAATTTTTTCTCGCTCCCCTAGCATCGGGACTGATGGGCAAAGCCTTAGCTAAAAAGATTGCTGAGGTGAATTTTGTCAATCCCCGCGATTTTACCACAGACAAGCACCAGCGAGTGGATGATGAGCCTTACGGGGGCGGAGTGGGGATGCTGATGAAGCCGGAACCGATTTTTGCGGCGGTGGAGTCGCTACCTGTGTTACCGAGGCGCGAGGTGATTTTGCTGACTCCGCAGGGCGAACCGATGCAGCAGCCGATGTTTCGGGAGTTCGCCACCGATCGCGATCAGTTAGTGTTGATTTGCGGGCACTATGAAGGTGTGGACGATCGAGTCCTGCATTTGGTAACTCGCGAAGTGTCTCTAGGCGATTTTGTGCTCACCGGGGGCGAAATTCCGGCTTTGGCTTTGATTAATGGGGTTTTGCGATTGCTGCGGGGAACTGTAGCAAAGGAAGATTCGCTGAAGTTTGAGAGTTTTGAAGACGGACTTTTGGATTATCCGCAGTACACTCGACCGGCCGATTTCCGGGGATTGAAGGTTCCCGACGTATTGCTGTCTGGTAATCACGCAGAAATTGCTCGCTGGCGCAGGGAACAGCAAATTGAAAAAACTCGATCGCGCCGATCGGATTTGTACGATCGGTGGTTGGAGGAGAGGGGAGAATAAGGTTTGAGGAGGTAGCCGTTATTAGTTGGAGCTTCAGGGATGATTAGCACTTTAAAGCTAATAGAACTCCCCAGGCAGCACTAACTTACTGTTTTGCTTATTGAAGCTTTCAAGCCAACAGCCGCTAAAAGATGTCTTAGTCGATCGGTCTCACATTTAGTTCCGACAAAAACAGAACCAGGCATCTTCTTTTTTAACATCATCGCTTCAGCTAATGACAATTCCATAGCCTGACGCAGGATTTTTGTTACAACTGTTGCACCTTGTTCTTTTTCCAATACAATCAAGTTCCAAGTCCCTTCTTTTGCTAAAATCTCTTTTCTCATTTCGTTAGGTATAGCATCAGTATTATCTAACTCGATTGCCTCCCCGCAATAAGGACAGCTATAAGATAGATGCCAGACAACTTTTTTGTCGAAGACAGACTGACCAACCGACATTTGTATGTCTTTGCTACAATTACCGCAAAGTCCGTAAATCAAGACCATTATTTTTCAGCTATCTCCTCACAAATATGAAATAATTGTTTTTTGCTATACTTCCCAAACCTAAATTTTACATGAACATCCGCATCGGTAACGGCTACGACATTCACTGCTTAGTTCCAGAACGCCCCCTAATCCTTGGCGGCGTACACATTCCCCACGAATTAGGCTTATTAGGACACAGCGACGCAGACGTGCTGACCCACGCGATTATGGACGCGATGCTGGGAGCTCTCAGCTTGGGAGATATCGGCCTGTATTTCCCGCCAACTGACCCAAAATGGAAAGGTGCAGACAGTCTAGTGTTGCTAGAACAAGTCAATCAGTTAATATTAGATAAAGGCTGGGAAATTGGCAATATTGACTCGGTGGTGGTGGCCGAACGTCCCAAGCTGAAACCGCATATTGAGCAAATGCGCGATCGGCTTTCTGGTGTTCTACAACTAAAACCAGACCAAGTAGGCATCAAAGCTACTACCAACGAAAAGTTAGGCCCTGTGGGGAGAGAAGAAGGAATCGCCGCCTACGCTGTAGTTTTGTTGATGCTAAAATAGAACTTTAATCTACGTTTTAGGAAGACCAAAACCATGCAAACTGAAACCTTGGATTTAGAGTTACCCATAGACGCGGATATTATCGCATTGGATAAGGACGATCGCACAGTCGTGCTCATCGAGGTTAAAATCATTCAAGCTCAAGAAGCAGCCGCCAAACAGAAAATTGTCGATCGCGCGATCGATTGGGTGAAAACAGCCCTATCAAAACTCTCAGAAACAAATGCGGTCATTCCTTATGCTATGTTTGTTGACCTCGAAGAAATTCTCGTTTTCAAATGGGACGGTACTCTTTTATCTGAAGCAGTTTTATGTTTAAGAACGGCTGACATCCTTCACTATTATGACTCAAAATTAGGCGACCAGCGGATATTTGAGCCATACTTAACTAGGCTGATTGAAGCATGGTTGCGTGACTTAGCTTATAATTGGAAGTCTGAGATTCCGCCAGCATCGGAACAGATAACAGCAATCGGTTTGCTACCGCTGCTAGCAGGTGGAACAACAAAGTCAAGGGTAGAAATTGGTGGTGATTTTATATATAGAAACTAACTTTTTGATGAGTATTGCTACAGGTCGCGATCCTGATGCCAATCACTTGTTACTGAGTGTCCCAACATCAGTCCGCATTGCCATACCTGCTATTTGCTGCATGGAAGCTCTCTCGGCTTTAGAAGACGAGATCAAGCGCCGCAACCGTTTTGCAGATGAACAGAAAAAACAAATTAGCCAGCTCAAGCGCGATCTTACTTCGCCTTATGCTAAGTCTCTTTTATTCCATGTAGAAGAGTCTTTGAATGAAAATGAAGGATTGCTCAATAATATTAAAGTACGTCTTTTTGAGGCTCTTGAATTATTAGCTGGCAATGTGGAGATGATTGAACTAACAGCAGATACACTGCAAGAAAGCTTGAATACAGTTTTCATTGAAGAAGATCCGACAGATAATTTGATTCTCCACTGCATCTTGAATCACGCACACTTACACACTCATGAAGTCAAGGTATTTTTGAGCAATAATACAAAAGAATTTAGTGTGCCGGAAGTTCAAGATGCTTTGCGAGAAGCAGGAATAACCAAGTATTTCTCGGTCACTAAAGATTTTCTAGGTTGGCTACAATCTCAGTCATAATCGCACGCAGATGCTACAGTAAATTATTATGAAAAATTTCTCTATTTTACATTCAAAGCGCCGCTGGTTGGCTATTTTGCTAGCTCTAATTGCCACTGTCTGTCTGTCTGCTTGTCGTCCCGCCCGATCGCAATTAACCAACAGACTCGTAGTTCCCACCCCCAGCGGCCCGTCTACCTTCAACTACCCGCTAAATCAGTCTGCATATAGCGTTTTTAGCTATATGTACGAGGGATTGATTAACGAAAACGGCTTGACATCGCAGCTAGAACCAGGTTTAGCAGAGTCCTGGGAAGTCTCTAAAGACGGCAAAAAGATTGTCTTCACTTTGCGAGAGGGATTGAAATGGTCTGACGGCGAACCCATGACAACAGATGACATTATCTTCAGTTATGAAAAGATTTATTTCAATGACAAAATCCCTAGCGGCTTGAAAGATACTCTGAGAGTTGGCATGAGTCGCCAATTCCCCAAACTCAAAAAAATTGACAGCCGCCGCGTAGAATTTTCCGTTGCAGAACCCTTTGCTCCTTTTATTAGATATGCTGGAGGAATCCCAATTTTACCAGCTCACATTTTACAGGAAGCTGTCAGCAATACCGATGCAGGTGGCAACTCCCAATTCCTGTCTACTTGGGGTACAAATACCGATCCGAAAAAAATTGTCGGTAACGGTCAGTACCGAATGCTCAGCTATACTCCCAATCAGCGCGTGGTTTTGGAACGAAATCCGTATTTTTGGCGCAAAGATGCTGAGGGAAATGCTCAGCCCTACATCCAGCAAATTGTTTGGCAAATTATCGAAAATAGCGATACTCAACTGCTGAATTTTCGATCGGGCGATTTGGATACTCTGGACGTGCAGCCGGAAGTGTTCCCTCTGTTGAAACGAGAGGAAAAACGCGGCAAATATACGGTTTTCAACGGCGGCCCGGACACTGGTAGTGTGTTTATGACCTTCAATCTGAATCAGGGGCGCAATGCTCAAAATCAGCCGTTTGTAGACCCGGTTAAGTCTCGCTGGTTTACCAATCAGGAATTTCGGCAGGCCGTAGCCTACGGTATAGACAGATCCGCCATGACTAACAATATCTATCGCGGACTTGGCGCGCCCCTGTATTCCCCAATTCCGGCACAAAGTCCCTTTTACTTGTCTCCAGAACAGGGATTAAAAACTTACGATTACGATCCGCAAAAATCGAAAGAGTTGCTGTTGAATGCTGGTTTTAAATATAATAGTAACGGCGAGTTGTTGGATGCTGAGGGCAACAAGGTTCGATTTACTTTGTTAATAGCGGCGGGAAAAAAAGTTCGGGAACAAATGGCAACGCAAATTAAGCAAGATTTGGGCAAACTGGGAATGCAAATTGACACGCAGTTCCTGAGTTTTAATACTTACGTGGAAAAGCTGCGCCTGACGCGGAATTGGGATACTTACCTCGGCGGTTTTACGGGAGGTACTGAACCGCACAGCGGCTACAATATTTGGTCTGTAAATGGGACATTGCACAGTTTCAACCAGGGCCCGCAAGCCGGAGAACCGCCGATTAATGGTTGGAAAGTGTACCAATGGGAGCAAAAAATTGATGACATTTACGTAAAGGCTTCTCAAGAGCTTGATGAGGCGAAGCGCAAGGAACTTTATGGGGAGGCGCAGCGGATTATTACGGAACAATTGCCTTTTATTTATATGGTAAATCCGCTAACTTTTGAGGCGGTGCGCGATCGCATTTCGGGAATTCGCTATAGTGCGATCGGCGGTGCTTTCTGGAATTTGTACGAGCTGAAAATGACAGAATAGTTATTCGTTAGTTGTTATTGGTTATTGGTTATTGGTTGTTGGTTATTGGTTATTGGTTAGTTGTTGTTGGTTATTGGTTATTTGTTAGTTGTCATTGGCTATTGGTTATTAGTTACTAACAACTAACGACTGACAACTAACAATTGACAACTAACAACTAAAAACTAACAATTGACAACTAACAATTGACAACTAACAACTAACAACTAACAACTGACGACTAACAACTAACAACTAACAACTGACGACTAACAACTAACAACTAACAACTAACAACTGACGACTAACAACTAACAACTAACAACTAACAACTAACAACTAACAACTAACAACTGACAACTAACAACTAACAACTAACAACTAACAACTGACAACTAACAACTAACAACTGACAACTGACAACTAACAACTGACAACTAACAACTGACAACTGACTAATATTTATGCAACCTGAAATTTTACAAAAATTGCTCGAATCTGTGGCGGCGGGCGATGTAAGTCCCACCGCAGCTTTGGATAAATTAAAGCATTTTGACTTTCAACAAGTAGGTGATTTTGCCAAAATTGACCACCACCGCACTTTGAGAACAGGTTTTCCTGAAGTCATCTTGGGCCTAGGGAAAACACCAGACCAAATTGTTGAGATTGTCGAGGCGATGCGCGGGCGAAATCCTGTGGTGATGGCGACGCGAATTGAACCGGAAGTTTTCGAGCAATTGCAACAAAAAATACCCGATTTGTGCTACTACCAAAAGGCTCGAATTTGTGCAATTTCTGCTAATTCCCCAACTCCCCAGCATCCGGGTACTGTGACTATTATCAGTGCGGGAACGGCGGATTTGCCTGTGGCGGAAGAGGCGGCTGTGACGGCGGAACTTTGCGGTTTTGGGGTGCGGCGTTTGTGGGACGTGGGAGTTGCTGGAATTCACCGCTTGTTGAATAATCGGCACGTGATTGATGATGCTGATGTGTTGATTACGGTTGCTGGTATGGAGGGTGCTTTGGCTAGTGTAGTTGCGGGTTTGGCGGATTGTCCGGTGATTGCGGTGCCGACAAGTGTGGGTTACGGCGCGAGTTTTGGCGGGATTGCTCCTCTTTTAACTATGCTCAATTCTTGTGCGGCCGGTGTGGGTGTGGTTAATATTGATAACGGGTTTGGTGCGGCTATTTTAGCTTGTCAAATTTTAAGAACTGCTGGCAAAGTAGGGGAAAATTAAATAAGCTGTATTGCATTTAACTTGCTTTAGAGTTGTATTGCATTCTCGACATAAACTATCCCGAACAGTTTTGGACGCACTTCCGATAAAGCAACCGGGTTTTTTACTTTTTCGGCGGATTGCAGTGAAGAATTTTGGTACAAAAATCTGGTTTCTGGGAAAGGTGCGTTCTGGAGTGCTGGGTTTAATAGCGGAGGGTCGTCCGCACTACAAACCGTTTTTGTTATGGTAATCGATCGGACGCGATCGCAGTCCTAATTATCCGCCTTGAATCTGCGGTTTCTGTATCGATTCGGTGACTTAATGCAAGTCTTCTCTCCCGAAGCCCAAGGTTCAACAGAGGCAGAGTCTGGTAACGAGCTATCTAAAATCTACAATCTACAATCTCAAATCGACTGATTTTTCACATTTTTGAGAAAGGCTATATTCTTGAGGGCGGGTTCAGAACGCCCGCCCTAGGGATTGTTTGAACAAATGCAGACATATCCCAAACATCAAGCTCAGCCGCCTTGAACATCCAGCCAATGGGGATAACCGGAAGAATCCTCTGCTTTCAACTTTTGAGCCTGATAGGTCTTGGTAGTCCAATTAGCTACTGTTTGCAGGTTTTCTGTCAGACAACTTTCGCTGCCAAATGCTTCAAATCCCAAAGTCCAAGAGGGATTGCCGTTAATGTTCAATTGAGTAACTTCGACGCTGCAACCTTGGGGAACTGGGGCTTCTACTGGCACAGACATTAAGGAACCGGGGGCTGAAACTTGGTAAAGACGCAGCGCTCGCTTTTTCTTGACTCCCATCCACTTTCCTGTCGCCAGAATATCCGCCGATACCGGCGCCATCGTATCGGCACAAACCCACTTGAGCCACTTCTCGGCTTTGCCTTCCCAGCGGTTGCCGAACTGCATCGCCCCTAACTCTCCCTGACGCCACTTTACTTCTAGGGTTTTCCCGCGCAACTTCACTCCCAAGTAGTCGCAACCGGGTACTAGCAAATATATGTCTTCGCGCTCTTCTGGAGGCGACAGATACCCTCCGAGACTATCGCTTCCAAACCATTGCCCGATCGATTTTGGCAACGCACCGTTATAAAACCACCGCATTTCCAGACTGGCCCGCATAAACTTTTCCTCCGTTCCACAATTTTCGTCAAACCCAGACCGGATTTGCCACACACCATCGACTTCTGCACGTCTCAACTCTATCCTCCCCCCTCTTGGGCTCAGAGTCTACTCTCAGAGGATTTTAGATTTGAAAATTGCGAATATGCGAATAATTGATTATATAAGGGTTGAGAGCTTGTCTACTGTGGGATTTTTGGTGGAAACTCAGGTCAAAATAGGGTATTTGAAAAAAAAAATTACGCAATCCTTTACATTTCTTCATAAGTCTGTTACATTTAGTTACAGTACATGAAAAACAATTTAGGAAACAGACATGACTAACAAAGGCTTAATGCTGGACGACCAAGGTAAAATGAACAATTTTGCGATCGAGCCGACAGTATACATCGATGACGAACCCCGCACAGGCTTTACCCCCTACGCAGAACGTTTAAACGGCCGCCTTGCCATGATTGGCTTTGTTTCTCTCTTGGCTTTAGAAGTTTCGACCAAGCACGGACTGATTAGCTGGCTAACCAACCTGTAATGATTTTGTTAAAAATTAAACTTTACGGCTATGGCTTGCCAGCGATGCACAAATGGCAATCCATAGCTTAACTATTTTTAGGGGCTAGGTTTGGTGAGATAATTAAAATTAAATATTTTAGTGTCACCCTAATCGCGTAAAAATAATGCTCAAACGAATTGCGGCCCTACTTCTGGTGGTTCTAAGCCTCACCTTGACTGGTTGTGTGTCTCAAGTGACCGGACTCAAAAGCCACATTGATACTGGCGACGGCTATCAATTTCTCTATCCTAATGGCTGGCTGCCGATCGCAGTTTCTAATGGGCCCGATGTGGTGTTCCGCGATTTGATCCAGCAAACCGAGAATGTCAGCGTGGTAATCAGTCCAGTCGCGAAGGGGAAAACTTTGGCGGATTTGGGAACGCCGACGGAAGTGGGATACAAGCTTAGCAAAAATTCCCTCGTCTCGACAGATTCTGGCCGCGAAGCTGAATTAATCAGTGCAGAAGCTCGCGAATCGCGATCGAAAAGCTATTACATTTTAGAATACGCAGTCAAACTCCCAAACCAAGAACGGCACAACTTAGCCAGCGTAGCCGTCAGCCGCGGCAAACTTTTTACCCTTAATGTTTCCACTACCGAAGAACGCTGGCCGAAGGTAAAAGAAGCTTTTGAGAAAGTCGTTAAATCTTTCTCTGTTTATTAAGCTAAAAAGTTATTGGTTATTGGTTATTTGTTGTTTGTTGTTTGTTATTGGTTATTGGTTATTGGTTATTTGTTGTTTGTTGTTTGTTGTTTGTCATTTGTCATTTGTTATTGGGCATCGGGCATCGGGCATCGGGCATCGGGCATTGTAATTGAAACCCACAAATAACCAATGACTAATGACTACTGACTAATGACTAATGACTAATGACTAATGACTAATGACTAATGACTGATGACTGATAACTGATGACAGCAGGAGGGCACCCACGCACCATCCACCGCCCCTAATTACTAATGACTAATGACTTCTTAAATTATGAATATTCCAACTTTTGTATTGGCTTCAGCTTCCCCGGCGCGCCGCAGCCTACTAAATAGTGCTGGGATTCAAGCTGTGATTTGCCCCAGCGACTTTGATGAAGGGCAAATACAAATGAGGGACGCTACTCAATTAGTCCAAGTTTTAGCAGAGGGAAAAGCTGAAGCTGTAGCTAGCTTTTTGCTGGCTAATTCTCACCCGCAAATCCCCAATCCCAAATCTTGTTTGGTGTTGGGATGCGATTCAATTTTGGTCATTGATGGCGAAATTCACGGCAAGCCGAAGGATGCCGAAGAAGCAATTTTGCGCTGGCAGAAAATGTGCGGAAAAGTTGGCGCACTTTATACGGGTCATGCTTTAATTGATACGAGATTTGATAGTTTCGATCGCGCAATCGAGCGATCGATAGTTCGCTATCAAGTGACAAAAGTTCATTTTGCCGAAGTTACCTCGCGCCAAATTGCGGCCTACGTCGCTACGGGAGAACCCCTCGCCTGTGCTGGCTGTTTTGCACTGGAAGGTAAAGGCGGATTTTTTGTGGAAAAAATTGAGGGCTGTCACACGAATGTGATCGGGTTGAGTTTGCCTCTGCTGCGGCGAATGCTGGGCGAAATGGGATATGATGTGGCGGATTTTTGGAAATTTTAATGTTGGCTGGATTGATCGGAAAATTGGTCTACGAATCTAATTCAAGAAACTGAGTTTTTTTGGGTTTCTGCACCTGTAAGCTGTCGGACATTTAAATTGTATGTTCAGGGTGATGCTCAAAGCCCACCCCACAATAGTTTTATTGTTTTTTGACATACAGTTTAAATGTAGAACAGCTTAACGAGGTTTTTTCATAAAAACCCGTTTCTGGCCACCCGCGCGAATCTAAGAAACCGGGTTTTTTGGAGTTTCTGCATTGTAACGAATTCTTCTGGCAAAAACCCGGTTTCTGGGCTACGGATCAAAACAAAAGAAACTGGGTTTTTTCACAAATCCTATCCAAGGGCGATCGCCCCGTCGGATACAGAGATAAACTGAAGTTGAGAAGGCGATACATCTTTCACCAAACCCAAAATATTGCCGGTACTAGCTTCTCGAATCACCGTCGCCTTAGTATTTAACACTCTAAACTCAAGAGTTCGAGGCTGTCCGGGAGGAAAAGGGCCGCTGGTGTCGTAATCTCTGGCATCACCAATTGTTAAAAACCTTTCGCTCAAAACAATATCGTTTCGCGTCAATCCTCCCGCCAATCCAATCACATCACCTTGAGTCGGATTGTAGTCGAGAATAAAATCTGCCGGCACTTCATCTACTTGACCCAGAAAATTGCCAGCAGGACGTGGTTGATCTGAACCAATTTCTCCCGAAGTTGTTTCAGCTTCTCTTCTGAGGACAAATAAATCTGCACCTTCTCCTCCCCAAAGTCTATCGATTCCAGCATCACCAATCAGAGTATCATTGCCTGTTTCACCTACTAAATTATCGCTGCCTTTACCGCCTCGAACAAAGTCATTTCCCGTACCTCCGTAAGCTACGTCATCGCCTAAATTTCCACTCAGAACATCGTTAGCGCATTCTCCGTACAGGATGTCAAAATCTTGACCGCCGCGAATAGTATCGTTCCCACAACCTCCGATTAAAGTATCTGTGCCGTCGTTCCCGTTCATCAGTTCCGGCCCACCGGAACCTCGGACAAAATCGTCGCCGGCTAAGGCCCGCAAACCTCCGGTAGTGTTGCGGAGAATGCCGTTAGCTAATTGAACGATATCGTCATTGGGAGTAAGGTCAAAAAAGTTGGGATCGCTACCTGAATTTGGCAAAGGCCCTGTCAGTAATCTGATGTTTGGGGGATCGGGAATTATGGGGTCGGCGTTTTCAGCTAATGCTCTAACTTCTCCAGGATTTGTTTCTAACATTTTAGGTTTTTCCTATTTGATTGAGTTTGTCGATCTTCCTATCTTAACAAAGGTTTCAATGGGAGCATCTGGGGCTTTGCCACAATCATTTTTTTACTGTGCGTTTGCTCTCGCTCGCGTGCGCTTGCTCCCCTCGCGCGCCAGACAGCTACAGATGCTGGCGCACAGATGCTCCCGGTTGCAATTAACTATTCTGCGTGAATCTGCTGTGAAAAAAATTAAATTACTGTCAAAATGATCTAAGATCATTTTTCAACAAATATTGCTTGTTGACACCAAAGCGATCGCCCAAATCCGCAAAAAGTTTGAAATGAGCGCTAATAATTGTGGGGATCGCGTACTCTATTACCCGTTAGCAGTCAGTTACCGAAAGCCTGCTGAATGCTAATTGTCATCAACCATTGAGTTAAGTCAGGAATCGTTAATATGCAAGACACTGCGATCGAATCTATTCAAGCCAGAGAAATTCTCGACTCCCGCGGCCGCCCCACCATTGAAGCTGAAGTTTATCTAGCTAACGGTGTTGTGGGCCTCGCCCAAGTCCCCAGCGGTGCATCTACAGGCTCTTTTGAAGCCCACGAATTGCGAGACGGCGACAAAAACCGTTACGGCGGGAAAGGAGTCTTGAAGGCTGTTGCTAATGTCGAGCACAAAATTGCCCCCGCTTTGGCTAATTTGGATGCGATCGACCAAGCACTGGTAGACCAAACCATGATTGACTTGGACGGTTCTCCCAACAAATCCCACCTCGGAGCAAATGCCATTCTCGGAGTCTCCCTGGCCACAGCAAAGGCTGCCGCCGAGACTTTAGGACTCCCCCTTTATCGCTACTTGGGCGGCACTTTAGCGAACGTTTTACCCGTACCTTTGATGAACGTGATCAACGGTGGTTCCCACGCGGACAACAACGTAGACATTCAAGAGTTTATGATTGTACCTGTGGGAGCGCCTTCTTTTAAGGAAGCTTTGCGCTGGGGAGCAGAAATATTTGCTAGTCTGGCTAATGTCTTGAAAGACAAAAATTTGCTGACTGGTGTTGGGGATGAAGGAGGTTTTGCTCCTAATTTGGGTTCCAATCAGGAAGCTTTGGATTTGTTGATGATGGCAATTGAAAAAGCTGGTTACAAGCCTGGGGAACAAGTTGCTTTGGCTTTGGATGTTGCTGCTAGCGAGTTTTATAAAGATGGGCAGTATACTTACGACGGTGTGGCTCATTCGCCGGCGGAATTAATCGATTATTTGGATGGTTTGGCTGGTCAATATCCGATCGTTTCCATTGAAGATGGTTTGCATGAAGACGATTGGGACAGTTGGGTGGCGCTGACTCAGAAAATGGGTAGCAAAGTTCAGTTGGTGGGTGACGATTTGTTTGTGACTAATCGCACGCGCTTGCAAAAGGGAATTGATTTGAAGGCTAGCAATTCGATTTTGATTAAGCTGAATCAAATTGGTTCTTTGACGGAGACGTTGGATACGATCGACCTCGGCAAACGAAACAGCTATCGATCAATCATCAGCCACCGTTCTGGTGAAACTGAGGATACCACGATTGCTGATTTAGCGGTAGCGACTCGCGCTGGTCAAATCAAGACTGGTTCTTTGTGCCGCAGCGAACGGGTTGCTAAATACAACCGTTTGTTACGGATTGAGGACGAATTGGGCGATCGGGCGATCTATGCTGGTGCGATCGGTTACGGGCCGAAATAACACTTAGTAATTGAGCATGGGGCATGGGTAATTGGGAATGGGTAATTGGTAATCGGTTAGTTTTTAATTTTCAGAACCAATGCCCTGTTTGGCCGATGCCCAATGCCCAATTCCCAATGCCCAATTAAGGATACAAAGCCAATTGAGGCAAACCCAAAGTTTCTTCCCAACCCATCATCAAGTTCATGCACTGAATGCCTTGACCGGCTTGACCTTTAATTAAATTGTCGATCGCCGACATCACAATTACCCTGTCAGTGCGCGGATCGACTTCCACGCCAATGTAACAAAGATTCGTGCCACAAGCCCATTTTGTTTGCGGATAAACCCCAGCCGGCAAGACTTTCACTAAAGGAGAATTGCGGTAAAAAGCGCTGAAAATAGTGATTAAATCTTCCCGTACCAATCCCGGATCGCGCAAATTTGCGTAAACAGTTGCCAGAATTCCCCGCACCATCGGTACCAGGTGTGGAGTAAATTGGACTTTGATATCTTGTCCGGCTAAATCGCTGCAAATTTGCTCAATTTCTGGCGTATGGCGGTGGCGGCCAACTCCGTAAGCGCCTATGGAATTGTCAGCTTCTGCTAATAACAGATTAACTTCGGCTTTGCGGCCCCCTCCCGAAGTTCCTGATTTAGCGTCGATAATTGCTGTTTCTGGTACGATTAGACCTTGTTTTAGCAAGGGTGCCAGGGCTAATAAGCTAGCGGTGACGTAGCAACCGGCACAGCCTACTAATTGAGCGTCTTTAATGCGATCGCGATACAATTCTGGCAAACCGTAAACAGCGGTAGCAGCGAGTTCAGAGTCCGATCGCTCGCCACCGTACCAAGCTTTGTAAGTTTCTAGATTTTCAAATCTGTAATCAGCCGACAAATCCAAGACTTTGCACCCTTTTTCGATCAGCTTCGGTGCCATTTGGCAAGCTAAACCGTTGGGCAGCGACAGAAACACAACTTCACATTTTTCCGCTACTCGATCTAAGTCGATCGCCTCAATAGTCAAGTCAATGCAGTTAGTCAGATGGGGATAAAGGCTGGAAAAAGGTTTTCCCGCACTGCTATCCCCGCCCAAATACACTACTTCCGCCGCTGGGTGATCTGCCAGCAGTCGCACAAGTTGCACGCCGCCGTAACCTGAAGCGCCGATAATTCCTACAGGCACACGTCCAACATCTCCCATTTTCCTTTATCCCCTCAGCCGTTGAAGTCAAAAACGCTTGAACTTTTGCTGCATTGTAGTACCAAATGCCAACTTTGGTGACAAAGAATTATATTGTTTTGTGATGGAGGTGCATTTTAGAGAATTTTCGGGCTTTCCAGAGGCAGGTAAGACCATAAAATTAAGTAACTGATGCGCGATCGTGGGATAAAATCTTACATAAACCTATCCATAAACCGGGGATTAACATTTTTCGCTCTTTCCTGGAACCTCGAAGCTCAACATCCATCCGTTAAATCCATTACACTCATCCGTTGCCGAACTTCCTATGGGTATCGTCGTAGAAAATGTAAGTAAACAGTTTGGCAGTTTCCAAGCACTCGATAAAGTCAGTTTAGAAATTGAATCAGGTTCCCTAGTCGCATTGCTAGGCCCGTCCGGTTCCGGCAAGTCAACCCTGCTGCGGCTGATTGCAGGTTTAGAAATGCCCGACTCCGGCAAAATCTGGCTGACAGGCCAAGATGCCACAAATACCAGCGTTCAAGAACGCAAAATTGGGTTTGTGTTTCAGCATTACGCGCTGTTCAAGCACATGACAGTGCGAAAAAACATCGCTTTCGGGATGGAAATTCAGAAAACTGCACCCGCCAAAGTCAAATCGCGGGTAGAAGAATTGTTGAATTTAGTGCAATTAGCAGGATTGGGGGATAGATACCCGTCGCAACTCTCAGGAGGTCAGCGGCAGCGCGTGGCCCTAGCCAGAGCCCTGGCTGTGGAACCGAAAGTGTTGCTACTAGACGAACCTTTTGGAGCTCTTGATGCTAAAGTCCGCAAAGATTTGCGCGCTTGGTTGCGCCGACTGCACGACGAAGTGCACGTTACCACCGTCTTTGTGACGCACGACCAAGAAGAAGCGATGGAAGTTGCGGATCACATTACAGTAATGAATAAAGGTCAAATCGAACAAGTAGGCACGCCCGCAGAAATTTATGACCATCCTGCTAGTGCCTTCGTCATGAGTTTTATCGGCCCTGTCAATGTCTTACCCAGCAGTTCGAGAATGTTTCAAGAAAACGGCTTTGACTCAGCCAACCCAGAGATTTTCTTGCGCCCTCACGACGTGATAATTGAAACTACCGAAAATAGTGCAACAGTGCCTGCAAGGATCAGTCGCTTGATTCATTTGGGATGGGAAATTCAGGTAGAATTAACCTTAGATGACGGTCAAGTAGTAAACGCTAATTTGACCAGAGAAAAGTTTGACCAATTGCAGTTACAGCCGCAGCAAAGAGTGTTCGTCAAGCCGAAAGGTGCTAAATCTTTTCCGCTTTTTTATTCTATCTGATATCAGGTGCGATCGAGCGATCGAACCCTCTGATACCAATTCCGGTTGCACTCATACATGATTGTTGACTGTTGACTGTTGACTGGGGTCGAAAAACTGAATGGTTGAGTGTTAACTCTTGACTCGATTTTATTATTTTGATGCAATCTGAAACCGATCTAAATTGAGAGCAAACACACAAAAATCAAGGGACACGGCATTGCCTTGTCCCTAATTTTTCAGGCTGATAACTGTGGAGTTAGTCTTTAATGTTGCTCACAGCTTTTTTGACTTGTTGCTCAAAAGATGTAGCTCTTGTATTAGAAGGATTTTTCATCTTCTCGCTGTCAGCATCTCCCTGAACTTCATTAATCCCTTCATTAGCTTTTTTCTGAGTTTCTTCCAGAGACATCGGGTCTTTCAAAACAGCTTTTTGAGCTTCTTTCTCAATCCCCAAAAGTTGATCTTCACCCTTAGTGGGGCTGCTGGTAACGGCAAAAGCTGGGAAAGCATTGGAAACAAACATCAATGCACAAAAACAAACAGCTATTAAACTGCGAACAAAACGCTTGGCAGGAAGATTAAAGCTGATAAAAGACATACAAATTTTCTCCATTTTTACAAATTTTCATCGCTGAGATTGTTAACAGGCTGAAGCTCGTTCAAATTCTGTACAATCTTTAGCTCAAGTTGGACAAAAGCAACAGCCTTGAGCAGTGCTTCTTTCTTAAATTGAGGTAATATATAATATTTAGCCAAAAAAACGGAGATTTGAAATCCTTCTCAGGGAATATTTTGGCTTTGTGTCTTCCGATAGATGAGTCTGGTGCATCACTGAAGTCCGATTGAGATTTGAGATGGGAGTATCTGTGGCAGCATCTGAGGGGGCTCTCCTCGCTAAGGCAAAAAACCCGGTGTTTTTGAGCATCGTGGCTGCTATTCGACAGAGATCGATCGAGCAACCGGGTTTTTTGTCCCATGCATAATATCGTGGACGGTGGCATCGGAATCATAAAATCGAGTCAACAGTCAGTAGGGGCGGTGGATGGTGCGTGCGGGCCCTCTTAACAGTCAACAGTCAACAGTCAACAGTCACCTGACGGCGCAACCGGAATTGATATAACTCCTAAACTACTGCAGTCGCACGGGAACTTGATGTTTTGCTAGATAAGTCTTAATTTCTCCGACGCTCAGTTGCCCGTAATGTAGGAGGGAAGCTAGGAGTGCGGCTTCTGCTTTGCCCTCTGTCACCGCTTCGTAGATGTGGTGACAGTTACCCGCGCCGCCGGAAGCAATCACCGGAATTTCTACAACTTCGGCGATGCTGCGGGTTAATCCCAAGTCGTAACCGGCTTGAGTTCCGTCAGAGTCCATGCTAGTCAACAGAATTTCGCCGGCACCGCGCTGTGCGGCTTCCTTGGCCCAGACGATCGCATCTTTCCCGGTATTTTCTCGCCCCCCGCGCACGTACACGTCCCAACCGGGATTATCGGCATCTTGCCGTTTGCGGGCGTCGATCGCCACTACAATGCACTGATTGCCGAATCGATCGCTGGCTTTGTCAATCAAACTCGGATCGCGCACTGCCGCCGAATTAATGCTGACCTTATCAGCGCCCGCCCTCAACAAACTTTTAATCGTGTCCAAGGATTGGATGCCGCCGCCGACAGTCAAAGGGATAAATACTCGATCGGCAGTTTGGTATACCACATCAATCATAATGTTCCGGTCTTCGTGAGTCGCGGTAATGTCCAGAAACACCAACTCGTCAGCACCCGCATCGTTGTATACCTGAGCCATTTCCACCGGATCGCCAGCATCCTTAAGGTTGACAAAATTGACACCTTTGACCACGCGGCCGGCTTTCACATCCAAACAAGGCAAAATTCTTTTTGACAACATAAAATTCTCGTGTTTGTAATTTATACCAGTTCCCAAAAAAAATGCAACTGTAGCCTCGCGACCGAAACCATTATGCAGTAAGTCAGATCCTGTCCGATCGATTGACGGATCTCAGTAAGGATCGCGGGTGCGTCAGTCAGTGTCGGCAATCCGGGAGCGGACGCTAGGACGCACGCGCGAACCATTTTTGCTATGGTAATCTATCGGACATGATATCAATCCCAATTTATGGAATCTAAAATCTAAAATGCTATTGTTGACAGATACTTCAAGCCCGGATCGGCCACTGCCCGGAACAGGCTCTGTTGATATCTGGCAAAATTAGAAGCCAAGTAACAAATCTTACAGGTAACTGATGTTTTAACAATTCCCGGTTGGAGCTACAGAGCCATTTGCCAGTTTTTTTTGGCAAAAAGCAGCAAATTTAACTCCTGAGATACATCTCTGGCGTAAAAAATATGACACTTTCGCTTAAGATCGAAACATAACTACCTTCGCTGGCGATCGTATTGTGGTTAGGCAATCCTGTACGGGTTCGGTGCATCGAGGATGGACTAAATAATTTTAAATTTTGAGAACAGCCGATTTAAGGTTTTTTACTGGCAATCATTAGTTATCAATAGTCCGGACAGTTTTCAATCACTAACGGCAGAATGGGGGTTTCATCCTTCTCAGTGAAGTCCAATGCTAAGGGTAAAATGAGGGTTTGGGCCTCGGTCTCAAAAACTCTCCGGAGTATTCATGATTGAGCCACGTACTAAAGTTAAGATTGAAAGTTGAAAACCTCAAATCGGTTGAATTGATGTTGTTTCTAGGGCTGTGGTGACTTTGCAAGCCAATCCACATTTGTTACTTCGTACAGAAAGCGGCAATCGCTACTTGCCGCTCTCCGGCAGCAATTGCTGGACAGTAGGGCGGAATGATGACAATAATTTTGTATTGACCGATCGCTGGATTTCTCGCAATCACGCGATGTTACAGCAAATGGAGACGGGAGAGTTCTACTTGATCGACTTGGGAAGCCGCAACGGTTCCTTTGTCAACGGGCGGCGGGTGAGTATTCCTGTGACGCTCCGAAATGGCGATCGGATTATTTTCGGTCAAACCGAATTGGATTTCTACAACCCAGCCTCCGGCCGCCGGATCGATCGAATACACGAGACAGACTCAGAAGATTTTACGGCGACTTTAACCGTCCGCAGCCTGATTACCGTCATGGTAATGGACATCCGAGATTTTACCGTTTTGACTAGACAGCTAGACGAAACCCTACTCTCCGAAGTCATCGGGAATTGGTTCCGCAAAGCAGGACACATCATTCGCGAACACGGCAGTTGGGTGGACAAATACATCGGCGATGCGATCATGGCCGTGTGGTTTCACAAACCAAGCGGTGTCAGCACCGAGGAAATGATGCGGATTTGCCAAGCCTTGAGCCAACTGCACAAGGCAACAGACGAACTCAGCAGCCGTTACCCCCTGCCTTTTCCTTTGCGAGTAGGGGCTGGCATTAATACCGGTTATGCAATGGTGGGAAATTCTGGCAGCAGCGATCGATCGGACTACACCGCCTTGGGAGATACCGTCAACGCAGCATTTCGCTTAGAATCTTGCACCAAGCAACTCGGCAAAGATATCGCCGTGGGAGAAACCACCTACAAATACCTGACCGAATTGGGTGCCGAGGGTGCTTTCGAGCAGCACACCGTTGCTTTAAAAGGTTACGAAACTCCCAGCGTGACTTACGGCGGTACTTATTCTGACTTGAACGCTTTTCTCAAAACCAAAGGAAAGAGTTCTGAATAGGTAAAAAACTGGGTGCAGCGTCAAAAATCAACCGATCGCCTCACCTGCGACTAATATCATATATAGTCCGCAATGTCAATACATGAATGTAAACTTTTTTGACATATCTGCGGGTGCTGCGGATTTATCTAACAAACTGCATAAGCAAAATGGTAGTCTCTACATAATAAATGCTTTGCATGAAATTGGGAGACAAAACTTCATGAAACGATTGGGTCGTCTATTGGCAGTATTGGGCCTAGTGCTGGGCTGCTTTGCATGGGCAGGAGACCAAAGCGCGATCGCGGCGACATTGAGCCGTCTCGTCTTACCACCATCCTCGCTGATAGTGCTTGACGTTCCGACTAGAACAAATCGCGCCGATGACAAACTTGCCACAGAATACGGCAAAAAAATTGACTTGAACAACAGCGGCGTCCGGGATTTTCGGGAATTTCGAGGGTTGTATCCTACTTTAGCTGGACTAATTATTAAGAATGCTCCTTACGAAGACGTTGAGGACGTACTCAACATTTCAGGCTTGACGGATGCTCAGAAAAAAGTGCTGCAGGCTAACCTGGACAAATTCACCGTAACTGATGTCGATTCAATATTTATTGAAGGAGACAACAGGTTGAACAACGGTTTTTACGACTAAATAGCAGCGGGCCTCCTTTAAAGGCAGAAAGCAGAAGGCAGAAGGCAGAAAGCAGAAAGAAAAAAAATTTTCTAGAGGCTGATGACTTCTGCCTTTAATTTCTCCAGAATTCGGCAAAGCTGGCAAAAATTTGCGAGGTTGAAATCAGCGCGTTTTCGAGATTAAAATCAAATCCTCTCTTCATCGGAATGATTCAGATATACATTCTCGGACTCTGTGTACTCTGTGTAGTAATAAGGTTAAATCATTCCCATGCAAGCGGAAACGAGATCATTTGTAGGCTCAATCTAAAATAGACTGGAGTTGCATAAATCCTCGACTAATACATAAACCGCAGATGAAAGGGTGATAAACACAGATAATGAGTGCAAGAAATATCAGATAAAATCGACAGACATTAATTCTCGCCCCAAAATTCAGATTGAGAGTTAATTCTAAAATCTAAAATCTAAAATCGGCAGACTTATGACTGACAAATTTGATGTATTAGTGATAGGTGCTGGGGCGGCCGGTTTGTACACGGCACTTTGCCTTCCAGAACATTTACAGGTGGGTTCAATTAATAAAAATACCCTGCCTGTTTCTGCCAGCGATTGGGCCCAAGGAGGAATTGCTGCGGCGATCGCCCCGGAAGATTCGGCAGCGCTGCACGTTCAGGATACAGTGGCTGCAGGAGCCGGTCTTTGCGATTTGGAAGCGGTGAAATTTTTAGTCGAGGAAGCTCCTGATTGCATAGATTCCCTCGTGAAAATGGGCGTGGCGTTCGATCGCGCCGGCTCAGATTTAGCCCTCACCCTAGAAGCCGCCCACTCCCGCCGCCGAGTGCTCCACTCCGCCGACACCACAGGGAAAGCAGTGATAGGTACCCTGACAGCAAAAGTATTGAGCCGCCAAAACATTCAAGTCGTATCCCCCGCCTTTGCATTGAGTCTGTGGCTCGACGAAAGCGGGCGCTGTCAGGGCATTAGCGCGATTTGTGGCAACCGAGTCAAATGGCTGCGGGCATCGGCTGTGGTGCTAGCGACAGGCGGCGGCGGACAGGTTTTTGCTCAAACCACCAACCCGTCGGTGAGTACCGGAGACGGGGTGGCAATTGCGTGGCGCGCCGGGGCGCTGCTGCGAGATTTAGAATTTGTGCAGTTTCACCCCACGGCGCTGAGTAAAGCTGGCGCGCCCCGGTTTCTGATTAGCGAGGCGGTGCGGGGAGAAGGAGCTCATTTGGTTGACAGCAAGGGATATCGCTTTGCTTTTGACTCTCACCCCAGCGGGGAACTTGCGCCTCGCGATGTTGTCAGCCGCGCTATTTTCCGCCATTTGCAGAAGACGGGGGAACCTCATGTTTGGCTGGATTTGCGCCCGATTGCGGTCGATCGGCTGCGCTACAGGTTTCCGAATATTATTCAAGTCTGCGCTGATTGGGGAATTGATATTTTTTCCGAACCGGTGCCGGTGACGCCAGCCGCCCATTACTGGATGGGAGGGATTGTGGCTGACAAGTTTAACCAAACTTCGATTCCGGGTTTGTACGCGGTGGGAGAAACTGCCAGCACGGGGGTACACGGTGCCAACCGGTTGGCGAGCAATTCGCTGCTGGAATGTCTGGTTTTTGGCGCGCAGATGGGACTTTTGCAGGTGGAAGGTGAAAAGTCCAAGCCATTCACGGATGAGGTCGATGTAGGGCAAATTTGGGAAAAATCGATTTCTCCACAGGAGATTGAGACGATCGAAAAATTGCGGGTGGAATTGCCGAGTTTGCTGTGGCAGAGTGCGGGAATTTGCCGGGGAATGCGGGATTTGGAAAGTGCGATCGTCCAAGTTGAGATTTGGCGGCAAGAATTTGCCTCTTTGCCCTTGAGTCAAACGCTTGATAATTTGCCGCCCGGACAAACTATTGATTTTTCACCAGATAATGCGGAAAATAGCTCGGTTTTGCGAAATTGGGGAGAACTTGGCAATTTATTGGATATTGGTTACTTAATTCTCAAAAGTGCTGCGTTTCGCACGGAAAGTCGCGGCGGTCACTATCGTGTGGACTATCCACTTACCGATCGAGATTGGTGCAGGCACACTTTAATTAACCAATCGAATTGGTACAAATCTGATCTCATAGAAGATTAAAAAATTGGTCTCAGCGCGTTCCCGTACCGTCACTTTTCGGGTTCCCGTTGGGGTCTGGTTCATATTTTGAGGTATTTCCAGACCTAGAAGTTTTGGCGGCTGCCAAAAATGTGGAGGTCGATCTCGGATTGGTTCGTAGTGCATCCTGGCGTCCGCTCACTTGTTGCGGACTAAAGTCCGCACTACGAACCATTTTTGTGATGGTAGCGGCATTGGCGATGCCGATCGTATTCACTTGCAAGCATACAGCCAGGGTAGCCGTTGTTGTGAGCTGAATCAAAGTACGCATAGTATTTATAGCCTTATTCAAATCACCGAAGTAGATGCTGGTCTGTAAAACCTATTATATCTATCACTTTCCGTATTTACACTGATATCTTTATATTTACTTTACTTAATTTTCGTGAACTTACGTAAAAGATTATAAATAAAGACTTTTTGGCGATTTAAATTTGGTCTTCTAGCTCAGTTTTTGAATCTTTTAATTAGGACTGACGCATGGGGAACTAGAAACCGAGTTTTTTATGAAAAGCGCGTTGCAGCCCCGAAATTCGGCAAAAAACCCGGTTTCTAGTTGTAGGGTGCAGCTCTTTAAAAGACGAGGAAAGAGGCAAAAATTGTTCGTAGTGGCAACGTGCTTTTACGAAATCATGGATTGGGGCATCTTACCCGGATTTGGTATGAGATGCTCCAGCATAACCTCTATCTGTAGGGTGCGGGGTGTATGGACCCTTACCCCTACAAGCAATAAATAATATCGTTTCCGGCTGCATCGTCAGGTGATAAGTTAGAGGGCAATTTATGAAAGATTTTTACAATTCGTTACCTATCTCGGCGCAATTTTCAGTTGTTCGATTCACAGTCAACAGTCAACACTCAACATCATGAGGAGTGCAACCGGAATTGATATAAAACTCTTTTTTGCCTCAGTCCCGATTTAGATGAGATGGCAATCTCCAGTCATAAGTTTCATGATTTTTGTAAGTCTATCTAATGACTGATGACTGATGACTGATGACTGATGATAAATTACTCAAGAAATTGATATTGATTTTTCCCCCGTTCCTTAGCACGATACATTGCAGCATCGGCATTTTTGACTAAAATCTCTGACTCTTGACCGTCAGTTGGATATAAACTAATACCAATACTTGTAGTTACAGAAACTTTATGTTCTTCTAAAAAAAAAGGCTGCACGATGGCATCGCAAATTTTTTCAGCTACCTTTGCAGCTTCCTCATTACCGGGAATTGCCGACAGGATGACTGTGAACTCGTCGCCGCCCAGCCGCGAGATGATATCGCTGCCGCGCAAGCATTGTCTGAGCCTGTTAGCAACTGATTTTAAGAGTAAATCGCCCACATTGTGTCCGAGAGTGTCGTTGATAGACTTAAATCCATCTAAATCTAAAAACAGTAAAGCTACCAGTTCTTGATTGCAAGAAGCTCTTTCTAGAGACAGATGCAAACATTCGTAAAACATTTTACGGTTGGGCAAACCTGTAAGAGCATCGTGAGAAGCTTGGTGGCTGAGTTCAGCATTTTTTTTCTCTAGAGCGTCTTCGCGAAGTTTGCGCTCGGTAACATCTCTGATCGCTCCGACTAAAAATAAGTTGCCGGCTGCATCTTTGTGCAGGGTTCTTTTAGTCGCAATCAGATGCGTAATTCCGTGAGCATCGGTAAAATATTCTTCATTTTCTTGCGGCTGTTGAGTTTGCAATACTAATTCGTCTTGCTGCCAAAATATATCGGCTTCGGCTTGGGGAAATAAGTCGTAATCTGTGCGATGGGTTAAAATTTCCCAAGGATAGCCGATTAACCGACAATAGGCCTGATTCAACACAACCCAGCGGTGATTTATATCTTTGACAAAAATCGGGTCTGGAATTGTATCGATTAGCGATTGTAAAAATTCTTTAGAGCGTTTTAGTTCTTCTTGCAAGTGAGCCAGATAGCCGACAACTGCTACGCCAGAACCGACAAGACTGAGGATTGCAGGAATTAATGGCAGCCACCAACCGTCTAAAAAAGCTAAGTATAAACTGGCACTCAAACCGAGACAGATACTTGACAAACACCCAGCCGATCGCCCGAGCGATCGCAACTTCCAGCTCACACTCGCTCCCACCCAAGACCACAGTAAAATCCACAGTAACTCCCCAGCCTCGGGCCAAACATTGATACCTTCGCGTCCGTCGAGGGCCGCACTCAAAATTTGGCTCAAGAAATGAGCCTGAAGCTCGACTCCCGGTATGGGCTGGGGAGGAGCAAACACACCCGAACTGTAAGCATTTTGCTGAAAGTCTTTGAGGCTGGTGGCTGTTGAGCCGATCAACACAACGCGCGATCGCACAAAATCCGCCGGTACTTTGCCAGAAAGCACGTCACCCATCGATGCAGTGCGGAAACTGCCGCTCGGACCGCGCAGAGCAGCCAGAATTTGATAGCCGCGGCTGTCCGCTCGCACGTAAGCACCGTCATTCGGCTCAAAAGGTCGAAACACCCCCTTGCCTAACTGCAAGTATTTAGGATTGACAGTTGCTGGCTGAGGAGAAATCCCTTCGCCTTCGAGGTAAAGCAAAGCCAGTTTGAGCGCGAAGCTTTCATGAGTTTTGCCGTCTCCGGGCCAAGAGTAAAGCAAAGCTCGGCGCACTTTACCGTCAGCATCGATGACAACGTTGTTGAAACCGACGCGCGAGGACTCCTCAAGTACCGGAGGGGGCCGAACTCCAATCCTGGTTTCATCTGGCATCAACTCAATGCCAATTAAGTTAGGAATAGTTTTAAAAGTTTTGAGCAATTCGGCGTTACCCGGTTGAGTGGGCAAATCTCGGTAAACGTCGAGACCGATCGCCCGCGGTTTGCCAGCGTGCAATTTTTGCAGCAATTGGGCCAATACAGCATCGGAAATTGGGTAGCCGTATTTTTGCAAGTCAGCTTCCTTAATTTCTACAATCATGATGCGCGAGTCAATGGGTTCGGCTGGCCGCCCGCGCACAAAGTGGTCGAAAGCAGTCCATTCCCACACCTGCAAAAATCCGAACCAGCGCAGTACAATCACCGTACCGGCAACCGTACTGGCAGTAATCAATACTCTGCGTTCTCGATCGAGCCATTTTTTGATACTTTCTATCATAATTTTGGGAATTTTTGCCTCGCCTTTGGAGCATCTAAGCTACTACTACATATAGCTTTTATATCTTCTCGGCGATCTGCTCAGTCGATCCTGGCAAAATATCTCATTTAACAAGAGACTGGAGTTGCCTAAGTTTTTTATCGCACTTGGCAACCGCAGATTTCAGGCAGATAGACCCAGATAAACGCAGATAATTGCAGGAATTGAAAGCGAATTAATGCAATACCAGTTTAATGAGTCTGGAAGCAGAAATCCGGTTTTTTGATTTTATTTGTAAAATGTCTAGTAGTTCTACTATTTATAAAAATTATAATAAAGCTTGCTACAGCAAAAATGTTGGGCAGTGAAACTCTGGGTTTTTTCGGGATTTTTGAATATATCTGGTGCGGTTATATGAGATTGTTGGTCTTTCTGGAAGATGGTCGATTTATCCGCAGTTTAGGGAAATCTATTGCATGAAGGAATGATAATTGATTTTTTTTCAGACTTAATACTACAATACTTCCGAAAGTATTTTAAAATTCGCACCAACTAATGTTTAATTTTTTTTTATGGATTGTATAGCGGTTCTGACAAAAGTGAAGATAGCCCGGTTTGGCCTATGCCCGGTTTGGCCTATCCCGGATAGTACCTCATCTTTCGCTTGAAAGGCTATAGATGCGATATTTTTGAGTGATGTTACAACAGCCGAAAAAGATTAGACCTCTTGCACTCATTCGCAGAGCAGATTAAATTATCTGCGTCTATCGGTGTTTATCCGCTTGAAATCTGCGGTTTACCCATCAATCAAATATTTATGCAAGAGGTCTATTAGCTAAGCTTTAAAAAGCTGGATTTTTCCTACCCCAAAAAATCTCGGATCTCAACTCTCAAGCCTTGCTATCATTTTTGAAAGTTGCGCGGGCCAGTGTAACCGGATAACTCAGCGAGTTTATCCAAAGTTTGTGTCCCCGAATAAAACTGACCTTGAATTTCCCAAGTAGGGAAACCTTTAATATTTGCAGCACCAGCTTGGCAAATTTCAGCGCGGGAATTTTGCCCTCTGGGATCGCATTCAAAATAATCAATTATTTTGGCTGCTTCTTTCCCAAATAGCATTTTTTGATCGTGACAGTGGGGACACCAGTAAGCGCCGTATTCTTTAGCGCCGATTTGTCGGAGATGGCGGGCTAAAGCAATTTGTGCCGGCCCGGAGGTTGTGGTGACTGCTGGGGGTAAAATTCCGGGGGTAGCAGAAACAAAAGGAGCGGGTGAGCTGACGCTGTTGTATAGGGCTAAAGCGCCGATCGAACTCACCATCACCACCAAAATGCCTGTAAAAACTAATTGTCCGATATCTTCCCAGTCGCGCCCGACTAGCACCAGCACAAACAGCGACAGGGCAAATAAGGCGGAACTGATGCAGTAAATGCACAGATCCTTAATTTCAAAAGCCATCAAATACATCAAATAGCTGCTGAATATTAGCATCGCAGCGGTGATGATAAATAGGGCTTGCCAAGTCCAATTTTCTAGTTGAGAGTGCAGCCGTTTGTTGTTGTCAGGATTGACGGCTTTGGGAGCTAATGCCAGAATTGCGATGCTCAGGTATGCCAGACAACCTAATAAACTTAAAGGCACTGTGCCAAAGACTGTAGCGTAGGGACTGTTGAGAACTTTGTCGCAGCCGCTGGTGGGACAAATTACTGAGTTTGTTGTGAATTTAGCGATCGTCAGATAGGCCGTTTCTAGGACGCCGATGGCTGCGATGGCTGCCATCACCGTCCTAGACCAGCGATGAATCCAAGGGGTTGAACGTCGGCGAATCATTTTTTTGATTTGGGAATTGTTAATTGTTGACTGTTGACTGTTGACTGTTAAGTCAAGAGTTAAGAGGGCGGGCTCGCACCATCCACCGCCCCTACTGACTGTTGACTGTTGGCTGTTAACTGTTGGCTGTTAACTGTTGGCTGTTAACTGTTAAGAGGGCCCGCACGCACCATCAACCCCCCCTACTGTTAACTGTTGACTGTTGGCTGTCAACTGTTAACTGTTGCCAACTAACAACTAACAACTAACAACTAACAACTAACAACTATTTTACGTTTTACTTCTGACTTTGCTCGGTTCCGGTGTTAGCCCTCTCGAACCATTAGCGTTTTTGTTTTCTTGTTCGAGCTCTTTCTCGGAAAAGCTGCGATGGGCGGCTTCTACAAATTGACTGACGCGGATGGGATCGATTGGTTGTTCGATGCGGCCGTTTCGCTTCAGCGAGCTCGACACAATTACTCCGTCTGCAGCTTGCATGAGGGTGGAAATGTTTTCCCACGATGCACCGCTACCGATGAATACAGGAGTTTCCCCCGCTGCTGCACTCGCAAGTTCTAAGTCTTCGAGATTGGGTGGGCTGCCGGTTGTCCAGCCGGAAAGAATTACGGCGTCGGCTAAGGCGCGCCCGATCGTCTCTGAGACGGCTGTGGTCAAGTTGGAGCCTCCCAGGGGTCGCCCGTGCTTGACTAGCACGTCTGCTAATATTTTGACATCGCTTCCCAATTCCCGACGGTAGCGCAGGAGCTGGTGTGCTTGGCCTTCAATTAAGCCTTGGTCTGTAGCCATGATGCCGTTGAGGACGTTGACGCGGATGAATTGAGCTCCCGTGCAGGAGGCGATGGCGATCGCGCTGTGGGCGTCGTTTCGCAGCACGTTAACGCCGATCGGCAGTGTCACGAGATTTGTTAGCCTCTCGACTACCAGAGTCATCGCACTGACAACAGCCGGATCTACGCTGTCTTTGGCAAAAGGAGCATCAAAAAAGTTCTCGACTATGATACCGTTTGCGCCGCCAGAAGCCAGCGCTGTAGCCTCTTGCTCGGCTCTTCCGATAATAGCTTTGAGGTTCCCGCCCCAGCGGGGAGAAGTTGGCAAAGGCTGTAAATGTACGACACCGATTATGGGATTCGGCGTTTTGAATATTTGTTTTAAGTCCACGGATTTTCCTGAAACCACCAAGTTCACTGACGGCTGACGGCGGATTTTGACGGTATATTCTAGAATTCTATATCCACGCGGGCGATTCCGCTGACTCGATCGCGCTGCAGAGTTGCTAAAAGCCTGAATTGGGCAGCATTTAGTCGATTTTCGATTCGGGTATTGCAGATTTTCGATTTACTCAAAGCGAGGTGAATTACCGGAGGTTGAACAAAAGTCTCAAATTTTGCACTCTCTACCACAGATAGTACGTGGCACCGTATCCGTTTTAGATTGAGGTTAATCGTTGAAATTTGTTCTGATAATTTTGGCCCTCACCTGCGGATTGTGGGCCGCAATCGAAGTGCTGCTGCGGGTGTTGCTGGGTTTTGGCAATCCCTTGATTTACATTGCTGATGCGGAGTGCGGCTATTTGTTGGCGCCCAACCAGAGGGTGCGCCGTTTGCGAAACCGGATTGAGATTAACGAGTATTCGATGCGTACTGGAACGATCGCCCCACTCCCAGCCTCAGACACTCTGCGGGTTTTGCTGTTGGGAGATTCTGTCGCCAACGGCGGTTGGTGGACAGATCAGACAGATACCATCTCCGAAATTATGGCTCGGCAGTTGAGGCTGCAAGTACAAAATCTGGCAACCAATGCACAATTAAGTTCAAAAGTCAACTATTCAAAGTTTGAAATTCTGAATGCCTCAGCCAATTCTTGGGGGCCGAGGAATCAACTTGCTTACGCCCAGCGGTTCGGTGTTTTTGGGTCAAAAATTCTGGTGTTGCTGCTGAATACGGACGATTTGTTTGCATCTGCTCCTTCTTCTCTGGTGGTGGGGCGCGATCGAGCTTACCCGGATCGCCAACCGCTCTCGGCCACGCTAGAATTATTGAGCCGTTACTTGCTACCTGCGGTGCCGGCGAGCCAATTAGCAGCAGCCGTAGCCAAAAGTGGCGATGTAGTCGGCTGCAACTTAGAAGCTATTGGCCAAATCCGAACAATAGCTGTATCGGCTAAAGTCGAGTTTTTGCTAGCGGTGACTCCCAAGCGCCATGAATGCGGCGAGGGCCCTAGAGACTGGGAAGTCAAGGCTAGAGAGCGTCTCGCCGAACTTGTCGCACGGGAGAAAATTACTTACATAGATTTTCTTCCTATTTTCAATTGTGCGGCGCAACTTGCAACATTGTATCGAGACAGCATTCACCTAAGCCCTCAAGGAAATCAGCTAGTTAGCCAAACTATCAGCAGTCAAATAGTCGCTCTTTTTTAAGAGAAAAAATTGTGACTTTAGCCAAAGATGGATAATTGCCCTCCCCCGACATAGGTTGTGGAAAGCAAAAAAGTTTAAATTTTAGTTCAATCCCGCACATTGCATCTGTGGAGTCAACCTCAAATCTGAGATTTCAAATCGACAGTTTCATCTCCCAATAAAGGATGTGAAGTCAATCTCAAATCTCTTATCTAAAATCTTAGTTTAATCCCGCAGATTGCATCTATGGAGTCAATCTAAAATCTACAATCTACAATCTAAAATATAAAATCGAGTGACATCGAATCCGGTTGCGCCCAAACAGTTACCCTATTCAACAAACAACAAACCCCAAACTGTCAAGGCACCCGGAAACGACAGAATTTGTCTCGATTTAGCTAACTTGCAAAGTAGACTCTAGCTTTTGTGGATACCAAGCTTGACCGTCGAGAGCCATTTGCTCGATCGAACTCGCAAGCCGCAGAGCTTTGAGAGCTTGTTCTCCTCCGACTGAAGGCTGATTTCCACCCCGCACGCAATTAATAAAATGCTCCAATTCTGCGTGGAGCGGTTCAATATTGCTGGTGTAAACTTTCTCGATCAACCCATCTTGACGGTAAAGCACCTGACCGTAATCTGTCACGTAATTGGCGGTGGTTTGTCGGTGAATCAAGATTTCGTTGTTAAGAAAATCTGCCTCTGTCAAAGAATTTTTGCAGTGAGCGGCGATTGAACGAAGTTTGCGGTGCGTCACCTTGCTTGCTGTCAGGGTGGCCACAATGCCGTTAGCAAAGTTCAGCGTCGCTGTCACGTAGTCTAAATAACCTGAATCTGATGCGCGGCTACCGCTAGCCGTCAATTTTACTACTTGAGAATTTGCCAATTCCAGAAGCAAGTCGATGTCGTGGATCATTAAATCCAAAACTACCGATACGTCGTTGGCCCGATCGGAATAGGGACTCATCCGGTGAGCTTCCAATGCCAGTAGCTCTTCAGTTTTCAGCACTTTGCCGAGTTCCTGAAAAGCTGGATTGAAGCGTTCGATGTGACCCACTTGCAAAATGCGGTGGGCTTCTGCAGCGGCGTTGACTAAAGATTCGGCTTCAGCAATGCTAGCTGCGATCGGCTTTTCAATTAAAACGTGAACCCCTGCTTGGAGACAAGACATCCCCACAGGGTGGTGTAGGCGAGTTGGAACGGCGACGCAAACTGCATCTACGTGGGCGAGCAAATCTCGGTAGTCTTCAAAGAAGCGAACCCGGTATTTGCTTGCTACATCAATTCCCCGCTCTACATTTATATCTGCAACACCCACGAGTTCGATATCTTTTAGCAAGCTCAGAACTCGCGTATGGTGTTGGCCCATATTGCCAACCCCAATTACCCCAATGCGGAGGGGTTCGGGTTGACTTCGCTTGACGAAAACGTTTGCGTATCCCAATGACATCCTATCTAGCACTCCTGGATTCTCCTCCACCACAGGAATCAAGCCCGTTGGCTTCCCTAAGCTACTCACAGCTCATCCAGATAGTACCACAGTCAAACTATTTGTGAAGAATTTCTAAGTTAGGCTGGGATTCTGGCCGTCAGCAATTACGCAGGTGCTACCTATGCACGAGAGCTTAATATTGCGGTATTTTTCTAGGAAATTACGTATTGACAAATATCATTATACATGATCGATATGCTGCGGGCGATCGCCTGGATACCGCCGCCGAACCAGTTCCCGAACCTCTCACCGTTGGAGGGACAGCTTTAGGATTGGCCGGTTTAAGCTGGTTGAAACACAAGAAAAAAATGGCTGCTTGACCTGCTAGTTCACTTTTCATAAAATATGCGAGTAGCAAAATTTTGCTCTCGATTCGGAGACAAAGCCCGGGCTTTCAAAATTGCAGCTACTAAAAACGCATAGGACAAAACTCCCACCAAGGCCAGCAAAAGTACGCTGACTGCTCCCGACGCATTCCACAAAGCGTGAAGTGCGGAGGCGCTAAAATAACCTACGCCCAAAATTTGCCAGCGCTTCCTGGGTTTGAGGGCGCTCAAACCGATAAAATATCCCAAATAGCCGCTGTAAGCCATGTGTCCGGCGGCGGAGCCTAAAATGCGGGGAATTAGCAATTGCAATCCTACTAATTGTCCGGCTTCTGGGCCTGCTTGCAGGGTGATATTTTGGATGATATTGGGAACGTACTGGCCGAGAGTTTCTAGTAGTGTAAAGCCGACTGCTGAGGCACTTCCTAACAGAATTCCGTCTAATGGTTCCCAAACGCCGATGCGATCGCGCCAGGGATTTCTTAGTAAATTTCCCAGCAGCATTGCTCCCAAAACGGGCAGGGCTTTCAGCAATTCTTCCATCAGACCAGCCCCGAAGAACATTCTGATTAAAAAAGGTAAAAAACTAATTTGTTCGCCTTCTGCGGGCAAACGACCGGGTAAAATTTCTCTAAATACTAATATAAATCCAATCAATAAGGGGCTTAGCAGTATCAAGACTGTTGCTAAAGCGGTACCGAGCAATACCCACCAAGGTTTGTGTTTGCCGCACAGTTGATAGATGAAGTAGTAAGCTGCACCGGCAAGGTAGGCTGACAGCAGGAAGTTGAAGGCTGCGGAATTTCCGACGGCGAGAAACATCGACACGACAAAAATAACTGTGGCTATACCTGGATATAAGTATGCTTTTTGGCTTAATTGTTTGCCGGTGGAGGCGATCGGGAATAATTGAGTTAAAGTTAGAGCGTCTTTTTCGGGCGGCTCAAAATTGCCGGTTGGGGTGTGGGAGAATCCGGGTTTATTTTGGTGAGGGGTTGTGGAAGTTTCAAATATGAATTCAGGGCCGTCTTGACCGAGACTGATGCGATCGCCTGTTTGTAAAGTTTGGCAGCCTTGCAGTTTTTGACCGTTGATATAAGTTCCGTTAGCGCTGTTGAGGTCGCAAATTTGCCATCTCGTCCAATTACCATGAGTCAGGGGACGGACTGCGGCGTGGCGGCGGGAAACCATGCCGTGGGCGATCGACTCTAGGGCTATGTGACAATTGCGATCGCGTCCGATCGCCACTTCCCCATATTCAGAAAGTGGGTACTTGGATGCTGGTGCTGCCGCAGAGCCTTTGGCGGACACTTGTCGCAAAAATCCGATTTCATTAGTCATTAGTTGTTAGTCATTAGTTGTTAGTTATTAGTTATTAGTTATTAGTTATTAGTTATTTGTTATTGGTTATTTGTTATTTGTTATTGGTTATTTGTTATTTGTTGGTAGGGGCGTTGGATGGTGCGTGCCCGCCCTTAGTTGGTGGGGGCGGTGGATGGTGCGTGCCCGCCCTCAGTCGTTAGTTATTAGTTGTTAGTCATCAATCATTAGTCATCAGTCGTTAGCCGATCTAATTTGTTGGCAGTATTGATAACATAGTTATTAGTCATTTTCTCGCTGTTTAGTGATATTGTTTATTATCCGCAATCTTGATTCCACAGTTATGAGATTTGAGATTCCGACTAATAACCAATAACTAATAACCAATAACCAATAACCAATAACCAATAACTAATAACCAATAACCAATGACTAATGACTCTACCTATAGATTTGCTCTAGCATCCTGAACGGCGGCATAGAAAAATATGCCTGTTAGCGGTACGCTGAGGGCGAGGATGATACCGGTCACTACATTTCCGAGTTGAGCGTCTCCCGAAGACAACTCAAAGATGGAGCCGACGGCGGCGATCGCAGTGATGCAAGAAAGAGCTAACAATAAACCACTTTTGGGAGTTCCTGCCATCATATTGATTTTACTGCCTTGGGCGAATATTTTTGCTTGACTAATTCTTCATTCAATGCCAGCTTGTTTTCTACTCTGTCTACAAACAGCACACCGTTAAGATGATCGATTTCGTGTTGGATCACCTTAGACAGCAAGTCTTGAGCTTTGAGTGTTTGGGGGCGGCCGAATTCGTCGCGGTAAGACACTTCAATGACTTCAGGGCGTTTGACATCAAAATAAACTCCCGGAATGCTCAAACACCCTTCTTGCAAGATGCAGACTTGGCTGCTGCTACTTTTGATGGTGGGGTTGATCAAAACCAATGGAGGTATCGCGGGATTGTCGGGTTCGCAGTCGATCACAATTACTTGTTTGTGGACTCCGACTTGGGGGGCTGCTAAACCGATGCCGTCGGCACTGTACATGGTTTGCAGCATTTCTCGGACTAACTGCCGAATTTCTGCATCGACGCTGCTGACGCGCTTTGCTGGCTGCCGCAGGACGCGATCGCCTAAAGTGTGTATTGTTAGGGGCGGTTTTTCTAACTTTTTCTTTTCCACCAAAACCTGAACCGTCATAAAACCTCGCGAGATTGTTTGAAAATCCCCAACGAAAGCTGTTGGGGGAGGAAATGGGAAGCAATACTATTACTTTCAATCTTAATCTAATTTTAAGTAGCCATGACTGGAAACACACCAAACCAAAGGCCTGTTAGATCCCTGGGGCTTTCGCCTGCTGATTTGGCGGTAGAGTTCGCCGGGGCGATCGCGATTGTGCTTGCTGTTTTGCCGATTGTAGAATTTTGGGCTGTTTTGCCCGATCGAATTCCGATTCATTTCGGATTTTCCGGGCAACCTGATACTTGGGGCGACAGGGTGACAATCTGGATACTGCCGGCGGTGGCTGCCATTATTTTTGTGGTTTTAACAGCAGTATCGCGCTATCCGCATACTTTTAATTATCCAGTACAGATTACCGAAGAAAATGCGCGCCGACAATATCTCCTAGCCAGAAGCCTTTTGGTTTGGCTGAAAGCGGAGGTTTGTTGGCTGTTTGCTTTTGTGGTGCGGCAACAAATTCTTGTGGCTTTGGGCAATGCTCAAAGGTTTAGTATGGAATTGCTTTTAGGGATAATTGTTTTGATATTTGCAACGGTTGGTTTGTATTTGTTCAAGGCTTATTCTGCTCGATAAATATACGCAAAAACTATCGTCTAATAAGGTTGGTAGCGATGACTTTAGTCTGCATCAATCCGAAAAATCGGATTCTTCACGACAAAAATTTCAACTAACCCATCAGATATGTTTGCTGATTGTTCATCGGCAACACTCGCAACCGTCGATTTTTCAAATCTGGTTCTAGACCTAGTTCTTCCATTGGAATCACGCCCAACAAAACCGCCGAAACGCCTTCGGGTAACTCTAAACAATCAAATCTGCCTTCTCTCCCCTCTACAATAATTTGAGCGCCTGCAAAAATTCGACCTTTTTTGATGCCAGCCGATGTTTCTACGTCTCTTTCTCCTACTTGTTTTAAACCTAGTTGGCTAATAATGGGAGCTGGTAAGGAAAGCAGAGTTGCTCCGGTATCGACAACAACGTTATCGAGGTTGACAGAGCGAACTTCCTCAGCAGAAATAAATCCCCGTTCAGCCATAACTAGATCGATGAAATTCGTGACGGCGATTGTAGTGATTACTTGACCCATTTGTTTGCTTTGAAGATTGGGGAGTACCAGAGTCATATTATTTTACCTATTTGAGTGTAATAATTGGAGATCTATATTGTAATGCTATCTATAATCGTACTTCATTGGTTAAAATCGTTTTAATGACTGCCAAAAATTAGAATTTGCCTCAACGCATGACACCAGAACCAAAGTCTGCTCAACCCAATCCTCCTGATTCCAACGTGACTGTAGAAAGTCCTAACGGTGCAAGTCCTGTTGTCCCACCAGAATCAGCAACAATCGTTGCTACTGCTGAACCGACAAAACCGCGACCTTCGCGTCCAAACCACATGATTTTTGCGCCGATACAGCCGGCACAAACGACTGCTGAGATGTCGGGTTCGGTGCTGACGCTGGCGGCGATCGTAGCAATGATTGTAGGGCTGGCTAACGATAGCATTTGGATCGGCTTAATTGGGGCCATCGGTGCGATCGGCATATCGCTGCGGATGATGTGGCCGAGTTGGGGCAAAATTTGGACGCAGGTAATTCCGCCGACTTGGCGCACGCTGATCATCTCCTGCTTCGGGCTTTTAGCTGGGATCGTTGGCTTGCTGATGCTTAGCGGTACTAATACTCAACCGGGAAGCCGCAACATCGAAATCAACTGGGACGCTATCGGAGCTCTCGGCGAGTTAATCGGCGCTTTGGGGCAAATTTTGATCGCAATTTTGGGCGTTTATGTGGCTTGGCGGCAGTACGTAATCTCGAAGGATTTGACGATTCAGCAAAATCGAATTACGCAGCAGCAAACTATTGATGCTTATTTTCAAGGGGTTTCCGATTTAGCCCTTGATGAACAAGGGTTTTTGGAAGATTGGCCCCAGGAAAGGGCGATCGCCGAAGGCCGCACCGCTGCAATTATGAGCAGTGTGGATGCTGAAGGTAAGGCGAAAATTCTGCGGTTTTTGTCGCAGTCGAGATTGGTGACTCCTCTGAAGCGCGATCGGCTTTTGGGCCGCGCCATCCTTGACGGCGACGGCGGCTACGCAGAAGACAGATCTCACGGTATCCGCGTCATCGATTTAAACGTGATGTTAGCCGGTGCTGACCTCGCTAGCACCGATTTGCGGTGGACGGAGTTGAGCGAAGCCAACCTTGTCCGGGCCAATCTCAGCAAATGCGATTTAGTCAAAGCCAACCTCTCGCGCGCTATCCTGTACGATGCCAAGCTCGATCGTGCTGACATGAAAGCGGCGATATTATTCTACGGCTCGGCAGAAACTGCATCTCCTCGCAGCCGCACGGAATTTCCCAACTATGAAACGGGCGAATATACCGGCGCGGTGGTTGAACGTGCTGATTTCACGGCTGTCAAGCGACTGTCAGAGGCTCAGCGCTATTACTGCTGCGCTTGGTGTGGCTCGAAGTCGAGAGACACTATTCCCGGCGGCTGCGAAGGGATTCCCAATAAACTCGGACGTTAAAATTAGCAGTCCCGCTGTACTTACGTATATATTTGGCGATCACGCTCGCAGCGGACTATAGTTTAATTTTCCATCGACAGTTTTGCGCTGTTTTAGCCATGAGCAATACTGATTTAGCGGTTTTAGCGCTAGAAGTACGTCCGCGTCTGGAACGCAACAGCAGCAGGGATGGATGGATTTTTGTCGCTGCTATGTGGTTTCTGATATCGTTTCCGATAGCATCGGAATTATATATTTTAATCATTGATAGTGCGAGCATCCCCCCCGAGCGATCGACTGCGCTCGGGGGGGACGATCGCACGCTCATAATTCCAATGCTACCGGATTTGATATGAATCGATCGCTAATTGCGATCGGGACGCAGCTAATTGCTCCTTTAATCTCCCAAAAAACCTCGATGTATGCCCTTCCTTCCCAAAAGCGGTTGGGAATTGTTTTCCCACTGGGACGGTAAATGGTACGTCCAAATAGCTACTTCTGGCTACAGCTACCCAAATGACGGGGATCATCATTCTGTAGCTTTTTATCCGCTATTTCCTTTACTCATGGGCGGATTGATGACTTTCGGAATACCAGTGGAAGTAGCAGGGGTATTAATTAACTCTTGGGCATTTTTGGGTGCATTAGAGCTGGTCTACTTTTGGGTAGAACAATGATACGATATTTCCCACGCGGCCTGAAAAAAGTCTCTTTCGCACAGCATAGCGTAGCGATAGGTTGCTTCTACTTCCGGCGTTGTGTCAGCATAGCGATCGACCAAACCTTCCAGTTGTTTTGCTAAAATCTCAAACTCAGGGCTGCTGTAGGTAGAAATCCAGTCGCTAAAGGCGTGTTCCGGTATATTAGGCTTAGCTAACTGCTGTCCCAAAAAAGCATACAATCGCAAGCAAGGAGTCATCGCCGCTGCTGTCAAACCTACACCGCTTCCCCAGGCTGTTGCTAATAAAAAATCCGTGTAGCGGCGGGTAGCAATTCCCGGTTTTGCCTCTGGCAAATTTACACCCCATTGAGCTGCATATCCTTGATGCAAGTGAAGTTCTTCTAAAATGCCACTACCTAGATTGTGAAGAATTTTAAACCCCTCCCAGTCTGGTGCTTTTGCCGCAGCAATACTGTAAGCGCGAGCGAAGGCTCCCAGAAAAAAAGCATCTTGTGCAACGTAATATGCAAAACTATTTTGGTGGAGGCTACCGTCAGCAATACCTCTAACAAACGGATGTTGCAGACAAGCTTCGCTTAAGTCTTGATTTGCTTGCCAAAGAACGTTAGAATTTGTCATGCAATTTTGATTCAATGGGTGATGATTATAATTTATTATAAACCGAATAAACATCTATGATAACAGATATTTTTGTCTTGGTATTCTCAGTATTCTTCTATCTTAAACTTTGCTTATTTGAGCGATCATATAAATGTTGGAACGCTGATATTTTGGAGGCGTTTTTTGTCGGGATAGAAAAGCGAAATTACGCGCTGCCGCTATCCCTTGAAGCCGCCAGCGCGCTCGGCAAAAAACAAATAAACTCTTCATTGAACAATTAGAAAGAGGATGTACCAAAAACTGCTATGAACCATACACCTAAATATTCCTTGATAATTCCCATCTATAACGAAGAAGAAAACCTCCCTGAATTGTACCGGCGAATTAGTGGGGTGATGGAGCGCCTGGACGGCCCAGTGGAATTAATTTTAATCAATGATGGCAGTCGCGATCGCTCTCTCGACATTTTGCGAGAATTGCACGAACAAGACTCGCGAATTTGTTACCTCAGTTTTGCCCGCAATTTCGGACACCAAATAGCTGTAACCGCTGGTTTGAATTTTTCTACTGGTCAAGTTGCAGTCATCATGGACGGTGATTTACAAGACCCGCCCGAACTGATTTTAGAGATGATAGAACAGTGGCGCAGCGGGTATCAAGTTGTTTATGCCCAGCGCACTCATCGCCGTCAAGAAAGTTGGTTTAAGCGGTTGCCAGCTTATATGTATTATCGCATTTTGCGGAATCTTGCTGATGTTGATATTCCGATAGATACGGGAGATTTTTGTTTGATGGATAGGTGCGTGGTGGATGTGCTCAACGCCATGCCAGAACGCAACCGTTATATTCGGGGGCTGCGCGCTTGGATTGGTTTCAAACAAACTGCTGTTAAGTTTGAACGAGATCCGCGTTTTGCTGGCGATGTTAAGTATACTTTCAGCAAATCTTTTGCTTTGGCGATGAACGGTTTAGTTTCTTTTTCAAAAGTGCCTCTGCAACTGTCGATTTATTTGGGTTTGTTTTCGGCTTTGGTGTCTATTTTAATGGCTTTTTTGGTTTTGTACTGGCGTCTTTTCTCTCCGAGTACGGCCTTAACTGGTTTGACAATTATCATTATGGCAATTTTCTTTTTGGGTGCGGTGCAGTTGGTGAGTATTGGGATTTTGGGTCAGTATATCGGGCGGATTTACGAGGAGGTGAAGGGGAGGCCGCTTTATACGCTGGCTGAAGTGGCTGGTTTTTGCGATCGCCCAAAGTCGCCTAAATAATCTTAGCAAACAACAGTTAACTAATTGTGCCTAAATTCTATGAATTTATGATATAATTTAACACCATAAAATCTCCTCAAGACTCGTGTTTAAACTTTACGAATATTCTCCGTCAGGCAATTGCTACAAAGTTCGCTTGCTTTTAACTCAGCTCAATATTCCGTTCGATCGCACTGAAATTAATATTCTCCAAAAAGAAAGTCGGACACCCGAATTTTTGGTCAAAAACCCTAACGGCCGCATTCCTGTTTTAGAGATTGCACCGGGTAAGTTTCTGTTTGAATCCAATGCGATTATGTTTTACTTGAGCGAAAAAACTGAGTTTTTCCCCAACGATAAATTTGAACGGGCTCAAGTGATGCAGTGGTTGTTTTTTGAACAGTACAGTCACGAACCTTACATTGCAACTTCCAGATTTTGGATTTCTGTGTTGGGAAAAGCTGAGGAATATCAAGCAGCACTTCAACAAAAAAAAGCGCCCGGTTATGCCGCTTTGGGGGTGATGGAACAGCATTTAGAAAAAAATGACTTTTTTGTAGGCGATCGCTATTCTATTGCTGATATCGGTTTATTTGCTTACACTCACGTTGCTGGCGAAGGCGGATTTGATTTGACTGGGTTTCCGGCAATTCAAAATTGGATCGGTAGAGTCAAAAATCAGCCTCGATATATCAGCATTACATAAATCTAGGGTGCACCTCGCACTTTAGCTAATTTAAGCTTTGAAAAACCACAAAAAAATTAGTTCGCATCACAAATCTGCTGCTTGCTGAATTGATGCTTTTTTCCCTACTGCTACACAGATCACAACTAAACAAGCGCTGCCTAGGGCGATCGGTTCTATAGTTTCACCAAGCAAAATTGCCGATGCTAGAATAGTCAAAAATGGTTGCAATAACTGAATTTGCCCTACCCTGGCAACTCCGGCAATAGCCATCCCTTGATACCAGGCAAAAAATGCTACAAATTGACTGATAATACTCACATAGGCAAAACCCAACCATGCCGTCGGTGCAGCTATTAATCCATGTTGTATGACTACAAATATTGTAGGCAAAATCTCGAAGGGAGCGATAATTATCAATGCCCAACTAATAACTTGCCATCCGCCTAAAGTCTTAGCTAATTGCCCACCTTCGGCGTAACCAAAAGCAGCAGCAATGACTGATGCAAATAAAGCTAGATCTGCGGCCTGGAGTTGCCCTGCACCAGTAATAATTCCAAAACCAACGACGGTTAGACTCCCGGCGATACTAGCAATCCAAAAACTAGAAGATGGGCGATCGCCCGATCGCAAAACTCCCCCTACTGCTGTTGCTAAGGGCAACAATCCTAATACCACAGCACCGTGGGCGGCCGGTACTTGCTGCATTGCCCAAGCTGATAATAGCGGAAATCCGAGTACAACTCCCAATCCGACCATTGATAAACTCCACAATTGCGGTTTGGAGGGAATTGGTTGATGCGTTATCCGCAGAGTAAAGGCTGCTAGTATAGCTGCTACTAATCCGCGCCCTAAACCTACAATAATAGGGTCTAAATCCTGTACTGCGGCTCTGGTTCCTGGAAGTGTTAAGCTGAAGCCAACTACGCCTAAAAAACCGTAAATTAGCCCGATTGTTTCTGGGTCAAATTGATGATATTTCCAGGGTAATTTCATTTTTAATATATTTGTTAGGTCAGATATAGCCTTTCTGCGATCTCATAGGAGGTACTATAGGGCATAGGGCATAGGGCATAGGGAATAAGGCATACCTCACTTTTTTGAGAAAGGCTATAACGATCGGCGGTTGATACCGCTACTATAGCAATCCTTGCAGGAGTCGTAAAATTTTTACCCCACCCCAACCCTCCCCTTACCAAGGGGAGGGAGTAAGAAATTCACAAATGATTTAGGAT
>NZ_JADEWT010000033.1 GCF_015207505.1 Tychonema sp. LEGE 06208 | reverse complement strand
GATGCCATAAGGGAGGGCGCATAAGGTTTCTTCCTTCTTCCTGATTGTCAGAATTTAACAGGCTTTTCAATTCACATATCATTTTCAGTTTGTTTTGTCAACTCCTAATACTGAACCGACGCCCTAGAAATGGTTTACATTTCCGGCGGCACATTTATGATGGGTTCCCCCAACGACGAAGAGGGAGTAAATTATCAGCAAAGTCACCAGCATCAAGTCACAGTACCCACTTTTTATGCAGGCAAATACCCCATCACCCAAGCACAGTGGCAAGCAGTGATGGGAAACCACCCATCCCGTTTCCAAGGTGAAAAACGTCCTGTAGAAAATGTATCGTGGGATGATGCCGTAGAATTCTGTGGCAAACTCTCGCTACAAACCGGGAAAAAATATCGCCTATTGAGTGAAGCAGAATGGGAATACGCCTGTCGTGCGGGTACAACAACCCCATTTCATTTTGGGGAAACCATTACCCCGGAATTAGTCAACTATAAGGGATACGGGCGCTACGCAAACGCCCCCACAGGACTTTCCCGTGAACAAACAACCGATGTCGGGAGTTTTCCCCCCAATGCTTTTGGACTGTGCGATATGCACGGCAATGTTTTGGAGTGGTGCAGCGATACGTGGCACGAAGACTGGAACGGTGCACCAACTGACGGAAGTTCCTGGGAAACTGGCAGAAGGGATGTTCGAGTCCTGCGTGGCGGTTCCTGGTTCGATACTGCGCTTACTTGCCGCAGTGCCTATCGTGTCAGGGTTTGTGTGGGCCATCGCTTCCAGCTCATAGGTTTTCGCGTGGCTCTGGTTTTCGCGTAATCTCCGTAGCTAGATGACCTACTTATTTAATAATATCTTTTCTCTTTTGTAGCAGCAAGGTTACGGTTAAATAAACTGCTGCGTGCACGCCTAAAATTCCCCAATTCAAAGCCAAGTTTTGCCATGTTGGTTCGTAGACTGCGCTTTTCTCGAATAACTGCGGTAAGATTGTGCGATAGCACAATCTTACCGCACTTCCCTCAACCGTTCACATAATAATCCCGGGTTCCCTTCGCATTCATAGCTTCTCCGAGTCTATTTAACCCGTACACGTAAGCCGCAGTTCTCATGCAAACTGAAAATTCTTGAGATATTTTCCAAATTGCCTGAGTTTCTTCGACCATTTTGTGCTGCAACCGCTGGTTGACTTCCTCCAGCGTCCAATAAAGCCCGCTGCGATTTTGCACCCACTCAAAATAACTAACCGTTACGCCCCCAGCATTCACTAAAATATCAGGAATTACCTGAATTCCCCTCGCTTCTAAAATCAAATCAGCAGCCGAATCGATCGGCCCGTTAGCTACTTCAAAAATAAACTTAGCCTTGATATCATTAACATTGGCTTCAGTTATTTGATTCTCCAAAGCTGCTGGAACCAGCACGTCTACATCTAAGGCTAAAAGTTGCTCATTTGTTAAAAATTCGTGTTCGGCAATATTGCAAACTGAACCTTCGCAGTAAATAGCTTTGATACCTTTATTAGAGTCTTTAAACCCTCGAATACTGGGGATGTCCAGGCCTTGTTTGGCATAAATTCCCCCTTGGGAATCGCTGACTGCAACAACTTTGTAACCGGCGTTCCACAGCAATTCTGCTATTTCTGCACCGGCATTACCAAAACCTTGCACTGCTACGGTTGTGTCTTGAGGATTTAGTTCAAATTTGGGTAGAAGAGTTTCTATTACAAAAAAAGCGCCCATTGCTGTTGCGGTATCTCGACCCAAACTGCCGCCCATTGTTACGGGTTTACCTGTCACTACTCCCGGACAAAGCTGTCGCTTAATAATGTTGTACTGATCCATCATCCAACCCATAATCATGGGATTGGTGTAGACATCCGGCGCGGGAATATCGACATCGGGGCCGATGAAATCTGCGATCGCATCGATGTAACCCCGGCTCAACCTTTCCAATTCAAATTTGGACAATTCTTTGGGATTGACAGTAATTCCGCCCTTGCCTCCTCCGAATGGTATGTTGAGAACCGCACATTTAAAAGTCATCCAAAATGCCAAGGATTGCACTTCATCGAGGGATACATTTGGATGGTAGCGCACTCCTCCTTTAGAGGGGCCTCTGGTGTTGTCGTAGCGCACCCGATAACCTTGGAAAATTCGCAGGGAACCGTCGTCCATCCGCACGGGAATCGATACAATTAAGCTGGATTTGGGATATTTGAGCCGTTCGATCGTATCTTCGGAGAGGGATACATATTTTAAGGCTCGTTCTAATCGGCGACTGGCATCGGTAAATAATGAGTCAGACATAAGAAGTTAGTTGACTGTTGACTGTTGACTGTTGACTGTTGACTGTTGTCAGAGAGAAGAAAGCTTCTGGTGCTTAAGCTAATTTAATCACAATCCTGGTTGAATGCTGCCTCCTTTCTTCTGACAACAGTCAACTAACAACACTCAACTACTTTGTATCGATCGACAATATCGCACTCCCAAGCAGAGATTAAGCAAATACACTTAAAATAGAGAGATATATTTAAGCTCAAGGGGTAATTTGAGTTCGATCGCTCAAATCACAGCCAGTCACCAGGGGAAGTAAATTGTGACATAGATCGAGGCTCTAGCATATGTTCTAAACTCAATTATTATTATGGTTGGACTCCTAGCCGCGTTATCTGCATCGGCGGCGGGGGGTATGAGAATTGCCCTGCCCCTGCTGTTAATTGGTTTGTTGCGGATTGATAAACTTTGGTCGGAAATACCTCTATTATCGGGGGTTCCTCCCCAAGTGGCTATTACCATCTTGGTGAGTTGGTCGCTGTTAGAGTTATTTGCTTCTAAAACTTTTGCGGGACAGCGGATGCTGCAAGTTGTGCAGATTATTTTCAGTCCCATTGTAGGAGCAATTATGGGAATTGCGATCGCTCAGGTAAGTTCGATCAACGAAATTATTGCTCATCCTTGGATGCTGTGGATTATTGGTATTGTCGGAGGTTTGTTGGCTTTAGTGCTGCAACTGGTACAAGCAGGATGGCTTTACCGGCTGAGGGGTTTGCCGATTTGGGTAATTTTTTTGCAAGATGTTCTGTGCATTTCTTTGGTTTTCTTTGCCTTTGATGCCCCGCGACAGGGAGCGTTAGTTGCTATGCTGCTGCTGTGGCTGGCAATTCGCAGTTCTAAAGAGTGGTATCGCTGGTACAGAATTCAGGGAAGAGCGGGCGATGGGGGAAATCCCCGCCGCCGCAAGCGCGATCCTGATTAATTTAATTATTGGGCATCGGGCATCGGCCAAACAGAGCATCGGGTATTAGTTATTAGTTGTTGGTTCTTGGTTATTAGTTATGAGTTATTAGTTATGGTTAATTGCTATCAATTAGCAATGCCCCCATTTCCAATGCCTCAATTTCCAATTCCCAATTCCCAATTCCCTGCGCGGGCCGATTCCCAATTCCCTATTTAAAGCAAGCCGATCGAGTGTAGCGGGCCTTGACCCGTAATTAACTCGAGCACTAATGCTATAAAACCAATCATTGCTACACGACCGTTCCAGACTTCGGCCCCCGTCGTCAAACCCCACTCCCATTGCTCTTGAGGGTACATTTTGACTCTCTTGGAAGGGCGTACTACATCAGAGAATTTAACGCTGGGAGATTCGATCGACTCGATGACTAAATCGGCCAAGGCCTCAATAAACACCGGATGAGTATTCAGTGCCGGCACTCGGTAGAAATTTTCAATGCCCGATTCTTCTGCTAGTTCTCGATACTCCATGTCAATTTCTTGCAGAGTCTCGATGTGTTCCGAAACAAAACTAATCGGAACTACCAACAAATCTTCGACTCCACTTTCTGCCAATTCAGTAATCGCGTCTTCGGTGTAAGGCTTGAGCCATTCCACCGGGCCAACCCGACTTTGATAGGCGAGGGTGTGTTCGTTCGATCGGTTCAAATGTTCCATAATCAGACGAGTGCAATCTTCAATCTCGCGCTGATAGGGGTCTCCAGCCTCTTCTACGTAGCTGAGGGGGACACCGTGGGCGCTGAAAAAGATGTGAACTCGATCGGGATGTGGACTGTTGTCTAATTCTTGGGCGATCAGTTCCGACATCGCCTGAATGTAACCAGGTCGTTGATACCAAGAAGGAATAGCGGTGTATTCGATCTCGCTGAGGGCTGGATCTTTGCCCCACATTTCTTCTAACTGCCGGAAGCTAGAACCGCTGGTACTGATGGAAAATTGAGGATATAGCGGCAAGATTGCCAACTGTTCGATGCGATCGCGCTTAATTTTGGCGATCGCCTCTTCGGTAAAAGGATGCCAATAGCGCATCCCCACGTATACTCGGGCATCTTGTCCCTTTTCTTGCAAGAGTTCTTGCAGCGAAGCGGCTTGTTCTTCGGTAATCCGGCGCAAAGGAGAGCCGCCCCCGATTTGGCGGTAGTTTTCCTGGGATTTCTGAAATCGCAGGGTCGAAATCAACCAGGCGAGCGGTTTCTGCATCCACGGAAACGGAATGCGAATGATTTCCGGGTCAGCAAACAAGTTGAACAGGAAAGGACGGACATCCTCGATTTGATCTGGCCCGCCCAAGTTTAATAGCAATACTCCCACACGGCCCATAGCAGTTACAGCTCTCCCATCGTCTCAGTTCTGTTACTTATTTTAACAATATAGCCTCATGATATCTTAAGTCGATAACAAGCTATACATAATTTTGACTGTGGCAACAATTTTTAGAGATTTAAGTTATCGGTATCAGTGGCTGTACGACGCGATCGCCCGTCTGGCTTCTTTGAGCGTAGGTGGCGAGGCTCGTTTTCGCCAGCTAGCCCTGCAAAATTTGACCCCTAGGGCGGAAACTAAAATTTTAGACCTTTGTTGCGGTAGCGGCCAGACTACGCAGTTTCTCGTGCAATATTCCCAGGATGTCACAGGACTTGACGCTTCGCCATTATCTCTGGAACGGGCCAGAAAAAATGTACCGTCAGCCAAGTATGTAGAAGCTTTTGCCGAATCCATGCCATTTGGCGACGGTGAGTTTGACTTGGTGCACAGCAGCGTAGCGATGCACGAAATGCAGCCCCTACAGTTGAGGCAAATCTTTCAAGAAGTTTACCGCGTACTCAAGCCCGGGGGTGTATTCACTTTGGTAGATTTTCATCGACCCACAAATCCAGTATTTTGGCCGGGGTTAGCTGTATTTTTGTGGTTGTTTGAGACTGAAACCGCTTGGGAGTTAATCGAAACTGACTTGAATAGTTTGTTAGCAGAAGTTGGATTTCAACCTAACAATTCCCAAGCAACTCAACAACCCAAACTTTATGCGGGCGGCAGTATTCAAGTAATCCAAGTTCAAAAATAGTTATTGGTTATTGGTTATTGGTTATTGGTTATTGGCTATTGGTTATTGGTTATTGGTTATTGGTTATTGGCTATTGGTTATTGGCTATTGGTTATTGGTTATTGGTTATTGGTTATTGGTTATTGGCTATTGGTTATTGGTTATTGGTTATTGGTTATTGGCTATTGGTTATTGGTTATTGGCTATTGGTTATTGGTTATTAGTTATTGGTTATTGGTTATTGGTTATTGGTTATTAGTCATCAGTAACGGACGTGCATATCACGGTAAGAAACCGGGTTTCTACGATTATTCGTAACAGCAACGATAAATATTGAAAGAAACCCGGTTTCTCTGGTCGTGAGTGCGTGACTAAGAAACCCGATTTCTAAGGGTTGTGGGTTGAGTGACGAGAAATATTAAAAGAAACCCGGTTTCTCAAGTCGGCGCGCGTGCACATTACTCTACTTTTAAACCAATGACTAATGACTAATGACTAATGACTAATGACTACTGACTACTGACTACTGACTACTGACTACTGACTACTGACTAAACAAACTTTTTGGCCTCAGCCAAAGCCGCCTCAAACTTGAGCAACACATCCTTTTCTGTGTGAATAACTTTTTCTTGTTGTAGCAGCGGGCGGCCAAAGCGAAAAATGCCGTCTTGTTCTACGTGGTCAACGGGAGGAAGCGTTTCGGGATGCGGCAAAAATTTTCGGCCGATGGTGTACGGCGTGTGGTAGGAAAAACTAAAATCGGGAAACTTGTCGCTCTTGATTTCGAGATAGTAAAGCGAGTAATAATCTTTGGTTTCGCAGTACACGCATTCGCGGCATCTATTTACCAGTTTGCGATTCTGATTAAAAAACTCCCACTTGTCCCAATAGTAGTCATCTTTCATCATATCCTGGTGGTCGTCGCACAGTTCCAGATATAATTTGTCACCATCGGGAGGACGATAAAAGTAAAGCATGGCGTAGGGCATTTCAATCAGTAACTTAACTGCTTGATTTTTGCGATGGTACCATTCCTGCTGGTGAGTTTCGTAGATTTTCTTAGATTCACTTCCTTGACTTTTGATCTGATTTTCTTTGGCCCACCGTGATGCCCAAACTGTCCAGTAAGCTAGCTGGAAGGTTGCAGAAATTTCCGCCGAACCTTGTTCTTTCCAGTCGGCAATTATTTTTTCCCAAGCTGAACTAAAAGCTATTCGGGATTGTTCGTTTTCTTCGGGGTTTTTTGTACTGACAGCAGCCGCTGTTTGGTCATTAGTTTTGATAGGCGCTTTGGGTTCTTTGCGCCAGTTGTTAATATCTGCTGGCGTGAGAGTTAAGATGAATCTTCTGTCGTGAACGGGATATTCTAAATGAATTCCAGATTTGAGGAAAGAGCGGTATTCTAAAATAGGAAGTTTGCCTTGTTCGATCCATTGCTGGCGTTCTGCTGCCGAACACTTGAGCATTGCTTCTAATTCTACCGGAGCGACGGCTAATTCACTTTTGAATGTCTCCAAAAATCTTTGTTGTTCGGCTGCGTTTATTTCTAGTACGGATACAATTCGGTTGACGATGTTATCTGTTTTGTCTTCGCAATTTTCGGGAAGTCCTAAGAAGTCGAGGAGTTTGGCTTTGAGTATGCGTCTGGAAGAGATTAGCTCGGCTAACATGAGAAGCTCCAGTAGAGTCTGAACTTGCAATCTTGAACTGGCAAGATTTGGGCAAGTCTATATATCTTAATAGATTCTCTTGAGTTGTCGGCAATTGAATTCAAATTCGATCGACTGTTACCGATATCCGCAGGAAGGCGCACTGCTGTCTGCATACCCGCAATACTTATATTTCAGCGGATTTGAGCCGAAAGGTCGATCGCCCCATCAACGATCGCCTAAGCAAAAATACTCAAAACAATGTCGCCCGGTCGATCGGGTGGCTAAACCGGCTAAAATCGATAATTGCGATCGCGCACAAACTCACACGCACAGCATTGTCTACCAAGATGCGTTTACCCTGGTTGCAGCGTCAGTGATTGTTGACTGTTGACAGGATTTTACAATTGACTAATGATTTCTCTGCATCTGCGTGAATCGGCGTCAATCAATTGTCATCTGCGGTGATAAATTATCTCTTTTTTAAACCGCAGATGAGGGCTGATAAACACAGATTAACGCAGATTAATTGTATCAACAATTCCGGTGGCACTGTTGACTGTTGACTGTTAACTGTTGACTGTTAACTGTTAACTGTTAACTGTTAACTAATGACTAATGACTAATGACTAATGACTGCTGACTAATGACTAATGACTAATGACTAATGACTAATGACTGCTGACTAATGACTAATGACTAATGACTAACGATCGCCCGCAGTGCCCATTTTTCACGGTTTGTTCTAAAATCTCAAATATACAAGCCGGTAGTGCCAAGATTGCGGTAAACTCAGCTTGGTTCAAAACAGCCTTCAATCTAAAATCTCAGATCTAAAATCTAAAATCAAGATGACTGTCCAACTAAGCGATATTGAAACTCAACTAGAAACCCTCGGTCAAGAGTCCAAAAGTGCGATCGCCACGGCGAATACCCTCGAACAACTCGAACAGTTGCGCGTCGGCTACCTTGGCAAAAAAGGCCAACTATCTCAGATTTTAGGCATGATGGGCAAACTGTCGCCAGATCAGCGGCCCAAAGTAGGCGCGATCGCCAATACGGTAAAAGAAGCCCTGCAAGCCGACTTAGAAGACAAACGCGCCGGCCTCCAAACTGCCCAAATCCAAGCCAAATTAGCCTCAGAAACCCTCGATGTCACCATGCCGGGGATTTTTCGCCCCCAAGGCCGCGTTCACCCCTTAAACGCCGTCATAGACCGCGCTCTCGATATTTTTGTCGGTCTCGGCTACACCGTCGCCAACGGCCCGGAAATGGAAACAGATTATTACAACTTTGAGGCGCTGAACACCCCGCCCGACCACCCGGCGCGGGATATGCAAGATACATTTTATCTGCCGGGAGGCGACTTGCTGCGGACTCAGACATCATCGGTGCAAATTCGCTACATGGAACAGCACAAACCGCCGATTCGGATTGTTTCTCCCGGCCGCGTTTACCGCCGCGATACTGTGGATGCTACTCACGCAGCAGTTTTTCACCAAATCGAACTTTTAGCGATCGGTGAAGGCCTGACATTTACTGACTTAAAAGGCACAATTAAAGAGTTTTTGCGGCAAATGTTCGGGCAAGATTTGCCGATTCGTTTCCGCACGAGTTACTTTCCATTTACAGAACCTTCTGCTGAAGTTGATTTGCAGTGGAACGGCAAATGGCTGGAAGTTTTGGGCTGCGGCGCGGTCGATCCGAATGTTCTTAAAGGAGTCGGTTTAGATCCAGAAAAATATACTGGATTTGCGGCGGGTTTTGGTGTGGAGCGGTTCGCAATGGTACTTTATGAAATTGACGATATTCGCCGGGTTTATTCTAGCGATTTGCGCTTTTTGCGGCAATTTTAAATGATGAATTGCGATCGGTTTGAGGCTCTGTTTGGAGGTTTGGCTAAATGCAGAGTGATGCTGTTGGTTTCCAGGTATGAGAAAAGGGCGAAAAAACACGCTCTGATGTCTGAAGAGTTTCACCCGAATTGGATTGGTTTTTAGTTAGGACTTTAGTATTTGGGAAAAGAAGGACTAAAGTCCTGACTACGAACCTTAAAAAGAATGACTAAAGTCCTCACTACGAACCTTTAATACTTTTGGTTTTTAGTGAGGACTTTAGTATTTGGGGCAAAAAGGACTAAAGTCCTGACTACGAACCAGTTTGACCGTGGTGGAGCGAGCCAACACTATATTATTGATTGTCTAGTTAAAAGCATCCTTGATGCTGTCAACAACGCGCTCGACAGCGTTCTTGGTGTTATCTACTGCTTCTTGAGTGCGAGCAGAATCTTCTTCGGCTCTTTTCTCAATCGTAGCTGCATCTTCCTTCGCTTTGCGCTCTACGAAACTACCATTATCCGATGCTCGATCGACTTTGGCGGCATTTGTCTTGGCGGCGTCCTTAACTTTTTCTTCTGTATCTTTGATGAAATTCTTGGTGCGTCCAGCATCTTTGCTGGCTTTGTCTTGCACGTTATCGCCAATATCTGCTGCTGCGATGGAGTTTATAGCAGGAGAGGCTAGGGCTGCGGTGTTCGAGAAATACGCACCCTGCCAAACAAATGCCATTGCTGATACGCAAAGCACGGTTGCAGCTAGATAGCGCCCGACAGTCGAAAGCCCTTTGGTAAAATAATTCAGTTTCATAGATTAAAAATTGAAGTTTGACATTCTATTTCTACCCTATCGCAGCGATCGACTGAACCATTCTCTAGATAGAGCTTATGCAACGACGCTCTATTTAAAAAGATCAGTCTTTTGATAGATTGAAACAAAAAACATCAGTCTATCTATTTTAGATTTTAGATTTTAGATTTTAGATTGGAAATTATTAGAATAGACTCCAAATACCAGATTTGGCGGGTTTCAACAGTCTATTTTAGATTTGTGATTTGTGATGGGCGATTAAACAGTTGACTTTATATCTGCAGATTAGGGAATTTTCAGGAATGCTAGCGATTGGGACTTTTGGTGGCTAGATCGACTGAGGTGCGATCGACACTCACGCATTTAAGCTACTGTTAACTGTTGACTGTTGAGCCTCCCCCTTTTCCCTTTTCCCTCTCCGGTTCTAAGATAGCCAGCAATTGACAGGTGCAGCACCTTAATTTGTCTTGGCTTAATTCAGCAAAGATTAATTTTTTTGAATAAAATTTTAGTAAAAAGGATAAACAATGTTATGTAAAACATTTTTATGGAATACAAATCGATTTTTTTGCTATATTGACCTCCAATAAAGATAATGGTTTTGATGAGATGAGGAGTTGAACGGATGAAAAACTTGAATTGCTGGAACAAGCCCGCTGTATTGCTGGGCGCGATCGCACTTGTAGCCGGAAGTTTGCAGGCTCAGGCGATCGGTCATGCTGCCCCACCAATATCCACCACCAGTCAGGATGCTGAAAATATTTCCTTTGAAAACAGCGCCACCTTTGAAATAGCCCAAACTGGCCCCCTTTGCCGCAAAGTCACTCCCAAAGAAGGTTTGACCGTTCGTCAGAACCCAGACCCCAAATCCCCAAGAGTTGGCGGTGTAGCAATGAATACTCAGATAACACTGTTCCAAGGTGCCACTTCTGTTAAAGCCTCCGACGGTCGCCTCTGGATTCAAATTACCTCTCCGGTAAAAGGATACATTGCTACCGGATACCCCAACAACGAGGCTAATATAGCTTCCTGCACAATTAGTCAAAATCCTTCCCCAAGTCCAGCGCCCGCACCAGCACCGGCACCAGCGCCAGCGCCAGCACCAACGCCAGCGCCCGCACCAACGCCCGCACCAACGCCCGCACCAGCGCCCTCACCAGCGCCCGCACCAGCGCCCTCACCAGCACCCGCACCAGCGCCCGCACCAACACCAGCGCCCGCAGCGACACCAGCGCCCGCAGCGACACCAGCGCCCGCAGCGACACCAGCGCCCGCAGCGACACCAGCGCCCGCAGCGACAGGCCCCGTCAGTCTGTGCCGCCAGGTAGAACCTCGGGTAGCGCCCAAGGGTCTGGCTATTCGCACCGAGCCTTCAAAGACTTCTGCGATTAAAGGTGGCGTAGCAGCTAACGGTCAAGTAACGCTTGTGCCGAATTTCCAGTTAGTGAAAGACAAGAATGGAGAAAACCGCAACTGGGTTGAGATTTCAGGGCCTGTTCCGGGATTTATCTCGGCTGGAAATTTGATCATGTGCAAGTAAACTGAGAAGTTCGATCGGTTTGTAGTGAGGATTTGAGTCTTCTCAACCGCCTTTGAGTCGGTAAGCATTCTTTGTCCTGACTGCAAACCAATTTAATTGTGGGCAATTCATTCGATGCGATGTTGAAGGGCGATCGTACTTTTTGAGAAACCCTCAAACTTTTGGGGTGCAGTTTTCGGTAGCAGGGATAATCAGCAAAAAGCCGATCGATCTTTCTACTTACAGCGGCCGCTTGCCCAATTTTGGTGTCCGCGATTTGGCTGACACTTCGATTGTCGGCCAATCCAGACAATTTCCCACTTATTTTGCCTGAGCCTGAGTTCGATGCGGTGGCGCATTCCCGCAACAGAATCGTCAGCCAAGCCGACGACTGTATGAACAATTACGGCGGTTTCTCGCGTGGGATATTCAACCAAAATGCCATCGCTTTTTCTGCCTTCAGATTCTCGATCGAGAATAAAGAGTTTGGCTGCGATATCTTTGGGGTTGGAAACCGTAATTTTGCGATCGGTTATGAACTGTTTAGGATTAATTGTTTCGTAGCCAGAGCGAGTTGCAGGTTGCGAAAATGCTGCGGCGGGAATTTGGATGCAGGCGAACACAGCTAGGAAAAAGAGCGATCGAGCGAGAGTAGATTTGTTCATTAGACATCTCCAATAACTCTTGTAGCGCAGGTTGAAATCCTGCTTTTTACCAGAAAAAATGGGTTTAAAGCTTCCCCTTTGTCGGAAGAACGGAAAAATTAATTTCCCTCACCCGCAAACCTCTTCGCGGAAGGAAGAGGTAACTGTCAACAAGCAAGCTGTCAACTGTTGAAACTCATTGGCCGACTATATTAAATTATCTGCGTCCATCAGTGTTTATCCGCTTGAAATCTGGGGTTAACTCATCAATCAAATATTTATGCAGCTTTGTCTATAGAACCCATTTGATATCTTTGAGTTTTTGGGTTGGGTGACGAGAAATATAGAGAGAAACTGGTTTCTGAGATTTACGCAGAATAGATACTCAAATGGGTTCTATAGCGGTTCTCAAAAAAGTGAGGTATGCCTTGTTTGGCCAATGCCCAATGCCCTGCGCGGGCCAATGCCCTGTTTGGCCAATGCCCAATCCCGGATAGTACCTCATCTTTCTGAGAAAGGCTATATATCAACCATCAAAAAATAACTGCTGCTTTGGGAAAATCTCAAATCTCAACTTGATTTAAACTCCAATCGTAAGGCAAAAAAACGATCGCCCATTCATCATCCACAGCCACCTCCGGCCTCAAATAACCGCCCACATACTCAGCCACCGAACCCGCCGCCTGCACAAAATCCTCCCCGTACCACTCAAAAATTTTGCTCAAATAAAGCGTCTTTTTCGCAGCATCGTACCGCACCTTATCGGGATTGCGAATAAAACTGCTGGTATCAGCCTCTAGTTGCGCCCGCACCGACTCGGGAAAATAAGCGCCGCGACGCAACAGCGGACATCCGAGTGCAGCGCAAACTAAGGCAAAATGAATGCGCGCTTCCGCAAAGGAGGGCCGCAAAATTGCGTGTTCGATTTGATTGAGACTGTACTTTTTGCCGCCAATAATCGAGTTTGAACGGGTGAAGAAATCCAAAAAAGCTAGCCAATTCGGAATTCCTAAAATTTTGGGACGGATGGACGCGATCGGGTATACTTCGAGAACTTGAGAAATTGCGATCGCATTGTACGCATTCAGCCACAACGCCAGCCGCGCATCCGCATCCGTAACAGCAGCTAAATCTACATCTGCCAAAGTTGCCAGCCAAGCGCTCAAAACATCTGCCCCCTCAGCTTTCCAGCGCCGATAATTAACGCGGCCCCCAGCATCAACGTAGCGTTGCAGCAAGTCGTCCCAAGTCGAAAAGTCGATCGAATTTATCATTCATTACCATCCACATTCTAAGGCGGATATTGCTTTAGGTTCTAGTTCTATTTGTACGCTTATTTTTTTTTAACAATGAGTGGACTAGGTATTCCGACGCAGGCCAAAAGTTAAATTTAAATACAGTACAGCTTATTTGATACTACCGTCAACCCAAGTCGCCCCTTTTAGCTTAGCATTGTCCAAATTTGCCCCGGTAACATCGGCCCCAATTAAATTAGCTTGTCGCAAAAAAGCCCCGCTGAAATTTGCCCAGGATAAATTAGCTTCTCTGAGATTTGCACCTCTCATATCAAATCCTCGCTTCATCGGAATAGTAAATTAACAGTTAACAGTCAAGAGTTAACAGTCAACAGTTAACATCATTCCGATGCAACCGGAAACGATATCAAATCCGCCCCTTGCAAATCGGCATTTACTAAACTAGCTTGCGGCTGGGGAATGCTTCTCAAATCGCAGCCGCGACACTGGTTAGTTGACAGCAACTAATTTACTTGCTGAAGATTACCTGCAATCGCCCCTGCAGCCAACCCGAAAATCAGTCCCAATGAAACTGCTCCAAAAGTTACAGATTTCATGGTCTTTACCTTCTACAATGATAAAAGATTCTTAATTTAAACTTCAACGGAACTCGGTTGATTGCGGCACAACACCAATCCCAGTTTTTGAGTCAAATTTGTATTTCCCCTTACCTCTCCTACCAAATATGACCAATAAAAGCCACTTTTTCGATAAACTGTTAGCGGCTGTTGAAAGCAATCAAAGTTTGCTGTATTTAGCCCTAGATCCAGACCCGGAAACCTTGCCGGCGCTGGTTTCGATGACTGGAGAAGAAACTCAAAGTTTTGTGACTGATTTGTTGGGAAGGTTCAAAAGTGCGATCGACCAAACAGCCGATTTAATTTGTGCCTGCAAACTCACCCTCGGTTTTTATCAATGTCTCGGCATCCCCGGCTGGGAACTGCTGCAACAAATTTTAACAATAATTCCCCGTCATATTCCCGTAATTTTAGATGCCAAACACAGCGATTTAAACACCAGCGGAGTGTTTGCCAAAACCGTATTTGAAGACTGGCAATTTGACGCTATTACCCTAAGTCCCTATGCCGGATTCGACGAAGTAGCACCATTTTTACTATATGCCGGAAAAACTGTTTTTGTCCTCTGTGCCACTGCCAACCCGTCAGCCGCCGCCTTGCAAGAATACCCCACTGCAGAAAACCCTTTGTACTTGCAATTAGTCCGACTTTCTCAGACTTGGGGAACTCCCGAAAAACTCGGTTTGGAAGTAGGAGTAATGCCCGATTTGTTGGCGCGCATCCGCCAAGCGGCTCCAGAACGGCTGATTTTAGTTGAAGGAGACATCGCCGAAGAAAATGACATCGCAGAAGAGAACGACCTCGTACAACTGCTGGCGGCCGGTTTAAGCAAGAATGGTGAGGATTTATTGCTGCCAATTCCTCCGAGTTTGTTCGCGAAACAAGAGCCGCGCCGAGAAATTGAAAAATTGCGGGATAGAATTAACGAACAGAGGCGGAGGGCGATCGCAGGCAGTCCAACTTGCGAATTGTGGCTGCCCGACGTGTGTTTTTTGCAACCAGAACCCAACCGCGATTTAATCTTGCAACTTTATGACATCGGCTGCCTAGTTTTTGGCGACCACGTACAAGCATCGGGCGCAGTATTTCCCTATTACATCGACTTGCGAAAAATCATCTCAATTCCGCAAATCTTTCATCAAATTGTCAGCGCCTATGCAGACATTCTCAAGGATTTAAAATTCGATCGCATTGCCGGAATTCCCTACGGTTCTTTACCCACAGCAACTGGTTTAGCATTGCGGATGGAACGTCCGATGATTTTTCCGCGCAAAGAAGTGAAAACTTACGGTGCGGGTAAGTTAATTGAAGGGCATTTTCAAGCGGGAGAAACGATTGTCGTAGTCGATGATATTTTGATTAGTGGGAAAAGCGTGATGGAAGGTGCGGGCAAGTTAAAATCTGCGGGGTTAAATGTAGAAGATATTGTGGTTTTGATCGACCACGAACAGGGTGTAAAAGATAAATTGCAGGTCAACGGTTATCGCGCACATTCTGTGCTAGCGCTTTCAGAAATTGCTCAAATATTGTATCAAGCAAATCGCATTAATACGGAGCAATTTAATATGTTGACTGCGGAAGGTTAAACCCGCACTTCCTATAGGGGCGGGTTCACCGATATCTATGAAACCCACAAATAATCTCATAAACCCGCCCCTACGAGCCAATTAGATTAACCTTGCAAAACTTCAATTAAAGCATCGCCCATCGCCCGACAACCGACCTGTTTCATGCCTTCTGACATGATATCGCCCGTGCGGTAATTTTTATCCAAAACTTTGATAACTGCTTGCTCGATTTTATTAGCAGCTTCTGGCTGATTTAACCCATAGCGCAACATCATTGCCGCGCTTAAAACTTGAGCGATGGGGTTTGCTTTATCTTGTCCGGCGATGTCCGGCGCGGAACCGTGCACTGGTTCAAAAACTCCAGGCCCGCTTGCTCCTAAACTAGCAGAAGGTAGCATTCCAATACTACCAGTTAACATCGCTGCCGCGTCGGAAAGGATGTCGCCGAATAAGTTGCCGGTGACTATGGTATCGAACTGTTTTGGCCAGCGAATTAACTGCATTGCTGCGTTGTCAACGTAGAGGTGAGAAAGTTCGACATCAGGGTATTCTTGGGAAAGGGAAATGATGCGATCGCGCCACAGTTGCGAAACATCCAAAACATTCGCTTTATCAACGGAACATAGCCTTTTTCCGCGCTTCCTGGCAGTCTCAAAAGCGACTCGCCCGATTCTGTCAATTTCCGAGTCGGTGTAAGCCATTGTATTTACACCGCGTTTTTCCCCGGTTTCTGTCTCAAAAATGCCTTTGGGTTTGCCGAAATAAATGCCGCCTGTAAGTTCGCGGACTACCATAATATCAACGCCTTCGACAACTTCTTTTTTTAAGGAAGAAGCATCGACTAATTGCGGTAAAATAGTTGCAGGACGCAAATTTGCAAACAATCCCAATCCGGCGCGCATTCCTAATAATCCTGTTTCCGGGCGCTGTTCGCGCGGCAAATTATCCCACTTGTAACCGCCGATGGCTGCTAGTAATACTGCATCGCTGTTGCGGCATTTTTCCATAGTTTCTTCGGGCAGCGGATTGCCTGTTGCGTCAATAGCAGCGCCGCCTATTAATGCTGTTTGAAATTCAAAGCCGATGTCCAATTGTTTGCCGACAAGTTTCAGGACATCTACCGCTACAGCGATAATTTCCGGGCCGATGCCGTCTCCCGGCAAAAGAGTGATGCGGTAGTTTTGAGTCATATCAATTTTGGGGTTTTGATTGTAGATTCTTGAGGAATTATATTATATCTGCTCGCACGATCGTCATAAAATTAGTTTGTAATGAGGACTAAAGTGCTCGCATTGATGCGGACTAAAGTCCTGACTACAAACCGTTTTTATTATGGTAGTTGAGCGGATATAATATGGCGTACAGAAACTTAGGATTATATCAGCTTCTGTGCGCGATCGCACAAACGGGATTTTTGCCCCTGAAGACATTCTATACAGATACTGACATCAACGAATACTTTCGCGCCCTGACTGGATTTCAACCCCGACAATTCCCAATAGAAACAATCCGCCAAATCCTCAACCGCGAAAATGTGCTGCTGAGGGCGGCGACGGGTTCGGGAAAAACTGAAAGTGCGATCGCCCTTTTTCTCTTCAGCCAATCTCTCAACCTCGATTCTCCCGAAAAACTCATCTATGTTGTGTCCCTCAGAACCCTCGCTAACAGTCTCCGCTGGTGCTCCCCAAGCGGCGGACTAGGCTGCACAAGTTGCTGTGTGGATACCGAAGGTGGACGCAGTACAGTGTTTTTGAGTATTTTTTGACTTTGTGAAGCTTCAGCAGAAGATTTAAATGTTGATTAAGCAGGTGGAGGATTCGGTGTGTATTTATGTTTTGGATGCGGGTTCGGTGAGGCGGACTATTACTTACAGTTCTGAGAAACATTGGGAGGAATGGGCAATAATTTTTTAGATAAAATTATGCACTCGGAGGTTGAGAAACCGGGTTGTTTGGGAACATATTTGGTTTGGGCCGACTAATTAGGTGAAAAACCCGGTTTCTCTGCCCCCGGTTCTTGTTTCGCGGGATTAATTTGGAGAACCATAGATTAGTTCCTAGCTGTGGCGATGAATCTATTTTATCATAATTGTTGGCAATTCACTATTGCTCTAGTTAACTTTATTCATCACCATCTCTTTAATACCTTCCCACCTCAATATCAAGATTTATTAAATATCCGCAAGTAGGTACTGACATAAGGCAAGTTTTTATTTATACTTGAAAACGATTAAACCTTCTAAATTAAAGTAATAAAATGTCTGAACTTAGACAAAATCTAATTACCAGAGATTGGGTAATCATCGCCACCGAACGGGCAAAAAGACCGGACGAATTTGCTAACACAAAAAAATCCATTGTAGCACTGCCGCCATACCGTACCGATTGCCCGTTTTGCGTGGGAAACGAAGAAGACGGAACCTTAGAAACTTGCCGTTTGAGGGATGAGAACGCTGGCTGGAAAGTCAGATCGATGGCTAACAAATATCCCGCCCTCTCCCCGACAGCAGAACGGCTCAGGATATCATCAGGAATTTACCGCACGATGTCGGGAATCGGCATTCACGAAGTAATTGTCGAACACCCGCGACATGATTTGACTACTGCTTTGTTGACCGTTGAAGAAGTTGCCAGCATACTTTTAGTATACCGCCAGCGCTATTTAGAAATTAGAAAATATCCTTATATTGAAACAATTGTGATCTTTAAAAATCACGGCCCAACTGCCGGAACTTCTATCGAACATCCTCACTCGCAAATAGCAGCTACGCCCGTTGTGCCTAACCAATTTCGCAGGCGGATAGACGAAGCTATTAGATATTTTGACGACACTGGAGAATGTTTGTTTTGCCGGACTTTGGAAGATGAGTTGGCGGCGCGTGAAAGAGTAATTTTTGAAAGCAAAGATTTTGTCGCTTGTATCCCTTTTGCTGCACTTTCGCCCTTTCATATTTGGATTTTTCCGCGTCGGCATTCGTCTTCGTTTGATGATATTACTGATGAGGAAATTATTGGTCTTGCTGATACTTTGAAAACTGTACTCGCTCAGCTTTATTACGGATTGAACGATCCAGATTATAATTATAGTATTCGCTCGGTTCCCACTGCCGAACAAGGAACCAAATACTTTCATTGGTATATCGCAATTATTCCCAGAGTCACGAAGCAGGCTGGGTTTGAGTTGGGTAGCGGGATGTTTATCAATAGTGCTTTGCCGGAGGAAAGTGCCGAGTTTTTGCGATCGATTAAAATTCCTGACGACCTTAATTTACGAGAAACCTAAAGTATAATAAATCACAAGGATTTTAAAAATGTCCGAGGTCAAGACAGCAGATGATTTGATGAGTTTTAATCATCTCTGGCATAAGTCACAGGATCGCACATTTCAAGCAAATCAACCGAGATCGACGCAAATAATTTCCTGAAGAGTTGAGGATTTTTGCAATCTGGTCTAATGTACAATTGAAATGCAGTACAGCTTAGTTTGCGATCTAAAGCGATCGAGGTACAAGTTGACCCAACTCACAATAAACCTTCGACATACTGCCAGCAGTCATCGCTAAAAGTAGCTTTCAACATATCTCTAATTTTACCGTCGATCGACAATCTCGCTTCGCCAGAGTCGCCACTCTCGCCGATTTCTCGACTGTCATCTGATAAATGTTCTTGAAGGTGGGCCAGAGTATTGGCGAAATTAGCTAGAAAATAATGTTCGTCTACCCACGCTGTGGGATCGGGGATGTTTGGACTTCCAAAAGCCCGATCGACTAAATCCTGTTTGGCAAAATCGTCAGTGTGGTTTTTCATGCTGAGTTCGATTGAGATAAAATTTGCAGCTTATCCCAATCTTAAGCTGAATTTTTAACGCTTGTGCGATCGCGATCGACCCACCGCAGTGATAAATTTGTGTAATTCGTGCGATCGCGATCGAGCTTGTTTAGTCAGTCGCGTGCTATCATACTACCTCAGAGTTGGCGCTCACAAATTTTTACCTCCGGCAAAATAGACTTGGGCACCATTCCGCGAACTTTTTTTGGGGATTGTTGACAGCCTGCGCCATCCGAAAAATTACCGCGATAGAACACAAAACCTCAGCATCTTCCTCTTTGAAACCTGCCAACTTTTACAACCCATAAACCGTCTGTTCTATTTGATATTTTAGGTGTCAGATGGTGGTAAGATTTGTGTGTAGCAAGTCTAAATAATTTGTGCAAAGTATTTTTTTTATGAACCGCAGAGAACGCAGAGGGCGCAGAGAAAGAGAATGCAGAGAAAGGGAATGCAGAGATGAGAAGATGTGAAAAGATGGTTGAGGTTTGTTATATGTGAGATATTTTACTGATTTTTCAACTTTTTGATAGCGTTGGCAGTTTATTTTTTTCAAGGCAGGTTTAGATGTATTTGGGTTGGGATTTCTATTTATCCGGTGAAACTCTTTCCTACAAGCTAATAACTAATAACTTATGTTAACACCCTTACCCGATAAATCAGAAATTTCCCAAGGTTCTTCTCGCAACCTGTGGTTTTTTGCTGTTTTGATTTTAATTGTCCTCTTACTAAGTTTGATTGTACAATCATTCTTCAACAAACCCCAACTTTTAACCGACCCGTTTCTGCAATTTCCCACAGCCAACTCGGTGCGAGTTGTTTGGTTTACCGAGTTTCTAGGTACTAGAAACACTGTTACTTACGGAAAAAACTTAAATAAAACTGCCGCAGCAAATACTACCAAGCTAAGCCGCACCAGAGAAGACAAAGACTCGCAAATTCCCGATGAAATGAAACAGGGAATAACTAACAACAATCCCATTGTGCGCGACATCTGGCGGCACGAAGCAGAAGTCCGCAATTTAACGCCCGATGTGCGGATTCCTTATCTAGTAACCAGCTACAAAAAAGACGGCACATCTGTCAGCAGCAAAGTTTTTACACTTTCTCCGACACCAGCAGCAGGAATACCCCTCAAAATTCTTCTCACTTCCGACCATCAATTGATGCCGATGACAGCAGCCAATCTCCAGAAAGTAACAGAAACAATTGATAAAGTTGACGCGGTTTTCATGGCTGGGGATTTAATTAATATAGCCGATCGCGCTTCCGAATGGTTCGACGACTACCGAGGGCGCGCCTTTTTCCCCGCTTTGCAAGGCCGCGCCTTCTCGGAACTCGACAAAAACGGCATCAAAACAGTGTACGGCGGCGGCGAACTGATCCAGCACGCGCCCTTATTTCCGGCAATTGGGAACCATGAAATCATGGGGAGGTTTTCAACTACCAGCACCCTGAACGACCAGTTTAACGACTCTTTCCCCCGCGCTGCAGTCCAGAAAATATATCCATACCTCACTCAAAAATATGGGGTAAAAAATAAAGATATTTTGTTAAAAAATAATAGTTTTAACAGCGATACCTACAACGAAATTTTTAGCTTACCAAGCGACCAAAATTATTATGCCGTGACTTTTGGAGACGTGCGGTTAGTGACTTTGTATGTTACAAATATCTGGCGGACTCCGAATTTAGACCCGGAGGCCAGAGGCAGGTATCGGGAACGGGACGAAGATTTTGACCGTCCCGAAAAATGGGGATACGGACAGCATATTTTCGAGCCAATTGTCAAGGGCAGCGATCAATATACTTGGCTGGAAAAAGAATTAAACAGTGTCCAATTTCAGCAGGCAAAATATAAAATTGTGATGTTTCACTACCCGCCGCATTCTCTCGGCGACAATATTGTACCTGCTTATACTGACCCGGTACAAATAGTCGATCGCACTGAGGATGGCGAGATTAAGATGGTGCGTTACGAATATCCGAAACAGCAAGATTATCTTATTCGGGATGTGGTGCCGCTGCTAGAAACAGCGGGCGTGCAGTTGGTATTGTACGGACACTCGCATTTGTGGAATCGGTTTGTGAGTTCGACTGGAATGCACTTTTTAGAGACTTCTAATGTAGGCAACAGTTACGGTGCGTTTGTAGGGGAAAAGCGCCGATTTGTGCCGCCGGCATATCGGGAGGATTACAGCGCTATTGGAGACCCGAACGGATTGGAACCTGTGGTGCCGACTGTAGCGCCTTTGTTGGGGAAAACCGGGCTGCCGCTGCCGTATATTGAGAGCAACGATCTTACGGCTTTCAGTATTTTTGAAACTGGGAACGGTACGGTTAGCAGCTATTATTTTGATACGCGGAAACCCAAGTCAAATGTTGTAAAATTTGATGAATTTAAGTTGAAAAAATCGTGAGTTTGTGTGGTTGCAACTTGGGACAAATTTAGCTCGGAAACCTGCATTCATAAACCTGATTTTTTACACAAATCCTTCGCAATCGCCCCAAATTAAATAATAAACAGGAGCATTTGCTACATGGTAAAAACATTTTTTGTATTTATTATAGTGCGAGCGGGGACGATCGCACTATCATTAAATGCAAAACTCAGATGCTGCCTAAAAAAACCGGTTTTTTGGGTCAAAATGCGTCCGTAACTATCCCATTAAACCTTGTCTTTTGCAGGCGGAACTAAACCCGTTTTATTCAAACCGGCATCAATATCCCTGAGCAATTTTAAATCATCTTCGGGTAAAGAATTAACAGGCGAGTATTTTTCTAGAAACGAGAATGCTTGCCGAAATTCGCGGGGGCGGGAGTCGATCGCGCGATCGAAGTGACAAGGTACAATCCTCTCAAAATCCCAACTCGCGACTCGATCCGCCCAATCGAGAGTTTCCCTCGGCGCGCGGTTGAGAATCAAAGCCTGCAAAACCGGCGCAACCAACAACCGCCCTCCACCCCGCAAAGCCTCGAACGATCGCGCCCAACCAGGTTTCCACTGGAACGGATACAACCCAAAATAAGCTTTTCTAGAGCGTTCTGGCGCTTTGATAGCTCTGTCAAACACCCCCGACCAGGGCGGCACTTCCAGCACGCTGGGGCGAAAATACATGGCAAATAAGGCGATTCTCTGCCATCCTTTACGCCGATTTTCCTCGGTGTCTGCCACCACATCCGATGCGGTGTCTTTGGCGTGAAACAGCAGCGGGTAGGAGTCGAGTTGGAGAATCGCGGGCGGGTTTTCGGGAATGGAAACGACGGAATCTGTTACCATCAGCGTGCGCGACTGCCTGTGAAATAAGGCAACTTCAGCGAAGCGGCCCAAACCGAGGTCGATCGGGCCTAGGATTGCCCAGTCAAATTCACCTGCTAGGGGGGTGTTGCTGCTGTCACGGGGCAGTACAGAGGTGCGTTTTGCCGGCAAACCCAGCCAACTCAGGGGCAAATTTATGGGGAAACTCCACTGCTGCGGGGCGACAAACACCTGCGCTGCGGGAAAAAACCTCGCAAACGGGCCGACAAACACTTTGTGCTCGATGCCGGAACCGGTTGTCAGCAAAATATACTTAACTTCGCCGTGCTCTGCTACTAACTCGTTTAGCAAGCGGATGCACTCGCGAGTCGGTGCGACGGGGGCGTAGACTAGAAGGCCTTGGGATTCTAGTTTAATAACCGTCATCCGCACCGGCACAATCACGTAGAAAATGCCTTGCAGTTGGTCAAAAGTCCAGATTTTGTCTTTGACTATTTCTTTGCGGATGGTGCGCCGCTTGCCGTAGGGATATATGGGGACGATCGGCCAAAATGGCCAGGAATAGTCCCGATTGTCTGTCTGTGTTGGTGTTGGTGTGCCTTCTCCCTCTGCCACTGGTGCGACTCCTTGCCGATTTTTTGGTACTTGCGCGCGATCGAACTTTTGTTAATCTTATTTCAATGTTGCGACGCGGATTCGAGGAGTTGACAAGGGGTTGCGGGCGATCGGGCTTTTGAAAGTTTCGATTTTGACTGCAGACATCAGTAGCATTTAATTTAAAAAATCGGAAAATACCCTAAAATTATCTGCCTAAATCAGTATTGATCTACCAGAAATCTGCGGTTTATGTATCAATCCCGTGACTTCTGCAACTCAAGTCTACTTTGCCGTCCCAATCTCCGCCTCCGGCCAATTCACAGTGAAAATATCCAACCGCCCTTTAATCAAAGTATCTCCATCTTAAACTTAGATCGGAATCCTATCTTCCATTGTCAGCACAACAGGAACTTTAAAAAATTCCGTTAATCTCATCAACGGTGAAAGTGATAAAAACTTAACCAATTATTCCTAAACCTTCCCCACTTCTAGGTATCCCCAAAAGTCATTGCTGATTTGCAAGAGTTGCTGCTGTTCAAATTCACTCAGCGGTTCCCGATAGAAAAAATCGTTCCAGGCATCTGCTTCTCGTTCTTCCAGTTTGAGAAGGCGGCAAACGTCATTTAACGAAAGTTGGCTGGCTTCTAAATTTTGAGTCATAGCTTTAGTGCGATCGGCTGTTCATGTCAAGTATATTGCAAACTTGGTATAATCTCATCTTAAAATTGGGATAAATCGATGATGTGTGAGCAACCATTAAAACCCATTGGTATCAGAATCATTCATCTCTCTCTTCCTCTGCGCTCTCTGCGCTCTCTGCGGTTAAATCATTCCGAAAAAACCGTAAACAATATCAATCCCCAAACAGACAATTACTTGTGATACAATCATACCAGATATCACCCAGAACCAGCCATGCAGCTAGAAGAATATTTTAACTTCCTAAGACCTGACGACATTCGGATCAAAGGTTCCCGAATCGGCATCGAAACCATTCTTTACGAATACCTGTTTCGCGCCCGAACTCCCGAAGAAATAGCTAACATTTATACATCCCTCACCCTCGAACAAGTTTATGCAACAATTTTGTACTACCTGCACAACAAAGAAGCAGTCGGTAAGTACATAACCGAATGGCTGGAATGGGGCGAAAAAATGCGAGAAGAACAGCGCCGCAATCCTCGTCCAGTGTATGAAAAAATCCGCAAACTGAGAGCAGCAAGAGATGCAATGAGAAAAGCTGATGGCAATCCAGTATCTGTTTGATGAAAATGTCGATCCTGCATATGTTAACCAAATTCGCAGGCGCAATCCCGATCTGGTTGTTCTCGCAGTGGCAGAACTAACAGCACCTTCCAAAGGGACTCTCGACCCAGAAATTCTCATTTGGTGCGAAATCCACAATTTCATTCTCGTTACCAACAATCGCCGCTCTATGCCCGTTCATTTAACAGATCATCTAGAGCAAAATCGCCATATCCCAGGAATATTTATCCTGAATTCCAAGCTGAGTATCGGTCAAAATATTGAGGAACTGATTTTGATTTATCAAGGATCGTTTGATGATGAGTACCAAGATAAAATTGAGCATTTACCGCTACCATAATTCTCACACATCCCCAACATTGACAAAATTGCCCCTGTCTTAAGGAAAATAAACATACTTTGGCCCCAACTTATGCAAACAATAGTTACAAAGAGTAACTCAAGAAAAAACTAACAGCGATGTCACAAGATACGATCGAATCAATTCTGCATGAAAAACGCCTATTCCCGCCCACGGCTGAATTCTCCCAAAAAGCTCACGTCAAAAGCTTAGAAGAGTACCGCGCCGTCTACGACAAAGCCGCTGCTGACCCCCAAGCATTTTGGGCCGAACTCGCTACCCAAGAATTAGACTGGTTCCAAAAGTGGGATACCGTACTCGACTGGCAGCCACCTGTTGCTAAATGGTTTGTCAATGGCAAAATTAACATTTCTTACAATTGTCTCGATCGCCATTTAACCACTTGGCGCAAAAACAAAGCCGCCCTCATCTGGGAAGGCGAACCCGGTGACTCCCGCACGCTGACTTACGCGCAACTCCACCGCGAAGTCTGCCAAATGGCGAATGTCATCAAAGAATTGGGAGTGCAAAAGGGCGATCGCGTCGGCATTTATATGCCCATGATTCCCGAAGCTGCGATCGCCATGCTAGCCTGTGCCAGAATCGGTGCAGTACACAGCGTAGTATTCGGCGGATTTAGCGCTGAAGCATTGCGCGATCGCCTCAAGGACGGCGAAGCAAAACTCGTCATCACCGCCGACGGCGGCTTCCGCAAAGATACCGCCGTCGGCCTCAAAGCACAAGTCGATAAAGCATTAGCAAATAACGCCGTACCAAGCGTTACCAACGTTCTCGTAGTTCAGCGTACCAAACAACAAATTGAGATGGAACCGGGGCGCGATATTTGGTGGCACGAACTGCAAAAAAACGCCTCAGCAAATTGTCCCGCCGAACCAATGGATAGCGAAGATATGCTATTCGTACTCTACACCAGCGGCAGCACAGGCAAACCGAAAGGAGTCGTCCACACAATCGGTGGCTACAACCTTTATACCCACATGACAACCAAGTGGATCTTCGACTTGCAAGATACCGATGTTTATTGGTGTACTGCCGATGTCGGATGGATTACAGGCCACAGTTACATCCTCTACGGGCCGCTTTCCAACGGTGCAACAACTTTAATGTATGAAGGTGCGCCCCGCGCGTCGAATCCCGGCTGTTTTTGGGACGTAATTGAAAAATACGGCGTCACTGTTTTCTACACCGCACCAACAGCAATTCGCACCTTTATGAAAATGGGTGAAGACTTGCCCAAGGCGCGCGATTTGTCATCTTTACGATTGTTAGGAACAGTCGGCGAACCGATCAATCCAGAAGCTTGGATGTGGTATCAGCGCGTAATTGGCAACTCAAATTGTCCAATCGTCGATACTTGGTGGCAAACAGAAACAGGCGGAATTATGATTGCCGCTTTGCCCGGTGCAATTCCTACAAAACCCGGTTCTGCCACCCTTCCTTTTCCCGGAATTGTTGCCGATGTCGTCGATCGAGATGGCGAATCAGTAACTAATCAAAGCGGCGGTTATTTAGTTGTCAAACATCCTTGGCCGGGAATGATGCGTACACTTTACAACGATGCCGATCGTTTCCGCCGCACTTATTGGGAATATTTGCACCCCAAAAATGGCGAATTTGTCTACTTTGCTGGAGACGGTGCCCACAAGGATAAAGACGGTTATTTCTGGGTAATGGGCCGCGTTGACGATGTAATTAATGTCGCCGGACACCGACTCGGTACGATGGAAGTTGAATCGGCTTTGGTGTCGCATCCAGCGGTGGCGGAAGCTGCGGTTGTTGGCAAACCGGATGAGATTAAAGGTGAGGAAATTGTCGCTTTTGTGACGCTGGATGACTCGCAGCAACCGAGTCCAGAATTGGAGAAGGAATTGAAGCAGCACGTTGTTAAGGAGATTGGGGCGATCGCCCGTCCCGGCGAAATTCGATTTACCGATGCTTTGCCGAAAACGCGCAGCGGTAAAATTATGCGCCGCTTGCTGCGTTCTTTAGCCGCCGGAGAAGAGGTTTCTGGGGATACTTCGACTTTGGAAGATCGGACTGTTTTGGATAAGTTGCGCGGCGGTTCTTAGGGCTGTGTAACCGCAGATAAACGCGGATGAACGCAGATAAGATTTACATCTGTGTTCATCTGCGGTTTAATTGTTAATTCGCTTATTTACCTCGCCACAAATGAACGGCATCGCTGTTAATTTCCGACCTTACTTGCAGCCAATCTTCTAGCAAGTAGTCATCATCGACTGCTTCTGAATGCTGTTCGTCTTTGAGAATTGCTAAGACGTGAACTCCAGACGGATAGTTGACATGACGGATTTCTGGGTCATATCCTAAGTGTTGAATTTTTGCTAAAACGCGATCGACTGAACCGGCAACAGTCAGATCGACGGCCAGAATAATTTGACCGAGTTTAGCACCCGGTTTTACACATTCGAGAATAACCATTACTCTTTCTCCCTATGCTATCTTAGATTTTTTTACTGTAGCAATGAATTATTTGGCTCATCTATTCTTATCAGACGGTACGCCAGCATCGCTGATTGGCAACCTCTTAGGCGATTTTGTCAAGGGTTCGGCAGTCAATCTTTATTCCGAGGAAATTAGAAACGGCATCGATTTGCACCGGAAAGTCGATCGCTACACGGACTCTCATGCAGTAGTGCGATCGAGTACAAGCCTGGTTTGCGCCCAGAGACGCAGGTTTGCTGGAGTTTTGATAGACGTATTTTACGACCACTTTTTAGCTAAAAATTGGCTGGAATATTCAGAAGTTCCACTCTGCGATTTTGCCCGCCTAGCCTACAAAGTCCTGCAAGACAACCGCGATATATTGCCCGAATCACTTCAGCGGATTATGCCGCAAATAATCGCCCGCGACTTGCTCGGTTCTTATCAGGAAATTAGCGGAATAGATATTGCTCTCCATCGAATGTCGGCAAGAATCAAGCGGACAAATAACTTAGCAGGTGGAGTGGAAGATTTGACAGTTAATTATCAGCAGCTTGAATCAGATTTTACGGCTTTTTTCCCAGACTTAATAAGTTACGCAGCAACTTGCAAAAATCAATATCAAAAATACCAACACTAATCAGTAGGGTGTTTTTGGGTGCACTTGACTGCGATCTGTTCTCACTAATTGCTTTGGGCAGCAAACTCATGTACAATTTAGCCTAAATATGCGAATCTAATCTCAAGTCCAACAAGGTTCAAAATATGGCAACCAGAATTCAGAACCTGCAAGTAACTCAAGTAGTTGATGGCGACAGCATCAAAATTTCTCTCGACGGCAAAACCGAGTCTCTGCGGCTAATTTGCGTCGATACAGAAGAAAGTTACTCCAACAGTTCAAAACCTGTTACAGCAGCCGGCAAAGCAGCTTCGGAAATGGCTAAAAAATACTTCACTACAGCAGATGGTAAATTTGCTCAAATTGACATAGAATTTGATACAGACGATCCGGTTAAACTTGCTCTAGAAAAACATCGCGACAACTACGGCCGTCTCCTCTGTTACGTACATAAAGATGGAGAAAATTACAACCTCAAACTGATTCAACAAGGCTGGAGTCCCTACTTTGTCAAATACGGGCGCTCCCGATTGTATCACCGACCAATGACTGAAGCAGAATCGGCTGCAAAAGCTTACAATTTGATGATTTGGAATCCGATTACCAATGCCAAAATTCCCTGTCGCAACTATACTATTTTACTGCCTTGGTGGTCGATGCGCGGCTCGATTGTTGAAGATTTCCGCTTGTGTGAAGCAACTACAGAAGCGCTTTCTGTGAGGTTGCACTACCAGAAAATTTTAGCAGCTTCTGAGACAGCTAAACCTATTACTATTTTCTGCGATTTACTGTCTGGAATTAATCAATGGATCGGCGGTCATGCTAGAATTTATGCGGGTTCCTCGTATCATAGATTAGATTTGTGGATACCTGATGCTAAAACTGATGAAAAGGCTCCCTTGAAGCGGCTAATCGAGAAGCGTTATGCGGGTATGGGACGGGGATATGTGTATATCAGCGGTAAGATAGAACAATACAAAGGTAAGCCTCAAATAGTTTTAAACAATCTCAAACAATTTTCTGATTTCCCTCCCTAAAATTTACTTTTACATGAATTGAATAAAAAAAACGGACAAATAGCAGGGCTGCATCTATCCGAAAGAATTTGTAGTGCGAGGTTCCCCGGTTGCTTGCTATACAATGCCCGCCAGCGGTTCCTTTCGCAAGTCGTAAAAAAATGCTTTTTGCCAAGCCGGAGATGCTTCCAAGCGAACCAGATAGCTTCGATTCACCCATTGTTTTGATTTCAGTAGCATTACGGTTAAACAATCCAAATTATTCTGTTTATTTTATGAAACTAAATCAATTTATACTATAATACTATCATTACCAATCTGTAGCTGCCAAGAGCTGCGCCATCAATCCCAACTCCAGAGAGGTCAAAGCCATGTGTCAATTACTGGGAATGAACTGCAATGTTCCAACCGATATTTGCTTCTCTTTTGAGGGTTTTTCTGCAAGAGGTGGCAGAACTGACGTTCATCAAGACGGTTGGGGAATTGCTTTTTTTGAAGGTTTGGGGTGTCGCCTTTTTATAGACTCTAAACCTGCTATTGATTCTCCGGTTGCTGAATTAGTGCGCCGCTATCCCATTCATTCAACTAACGTGATTGCTCATATTCGCAAAGCTACTCAAGGCGAAATTTCTCTGGAAAATTGCCATCCTTTTAGTCGGGAACTTTGGGGACGCTATTGGGTGTTTGCTCACAACGGTAATCTGGAAAATTTTCATCCTGAAAGTGCGGGATTTTATCAAGCTGTAGGCAAAACTGACAGCGAAAAAGCATTTTGTTTGATATTAGAAAAGTTGCGAGAAAGTTTCCCTCAAAACAAGCCTGCTTTGACGGAAATTTACGATGTTCTGAACGAAATTACTAAAACTTTGGCAGCGCACGGAATTTTTAATTATTTACTTTCTGATGGAGAACATTTATTTACACACTGTTCTACTAATCTGCATTATATTGTGCGACAAGCACCTTTTGCTAGGGCGCACTCGATCGATGAAGATGTAACTGTCGATTTCCGGGAATTGACACAGGAAGGCGATCGCGTGGCTGTAATTGCCACTTTGCCGCTTACGGATGATGAAGTTTGGACGCAGATTCAGCCGGGAGAATTGCTGGTATTTCAGGATGGTTTTCCTATTAATTTTGAGAGATAACTTGGCGATTTAAATCGCTTCTGGTTATTGATGATTAACTACTCATCAAGAATCATATTTTCAAACAAAATAGGTTCAATTCGCTTCAATACTTCCTTAACTAAATCTTCTGGACATTCACCAATCAAACTTGCTTGCCTTGCGCGATAATCTTGCATAACGGAGTTGAGCAGTCATAATTACACCTGTCACCGTTTCACCTTCTGGAATGGGAATATAAAACGGATTTTTGCGTTGTGTGGTGCTAATGGGACAGACAAACACAAACCCCATTTTTCGGTTAAATTTAGTTTGACTCACAACCAGTGCAGGTCGAGTACCCATTTGTTCGTGTCCTGCTTGAGGATCGAAATTGAGGCGAATGAAATGACCTCGTTCGGGGATGTAGTTTACCAAACTTCTTCTCCTTCTGGTTTTCCCCAAGAGATTTCTTCGCTGGGTTCTATTTCGCCTGCTAATAGTTCATCTAAGGTGTATTTTGAAATTTTATGATTTATAGGCTCTATGACCATTTTTCCATTTTCTATACTGCAAATTACTGAATCATCTGCTTTCAGGTTGAACAATTTTACAATATAGTCTGGTATTGGCAAAGCTAAGGAATTATCCAAGTTGCTGAGGTGTATTTTTGCTGTCATACATTTGCGATTTTAATGCTCAGGTTTATCTATTATAACAGCTAGATATAAATCGCCTACCAGATTTAGTGTTGTAAATATTTTGAGGGCGATCGCCTTCGGGCAATATCATGACTGCAGGTAGTGTCTAAAAAGTCAAAAAATTGGTTTCAACCGCCGGGTGGGCTATGCAAATACGGCTGCTACGGCTTTCGGCAATGCGGCACAAAATATGCAACTGGATACAAATAATCTTCGCCTGATTCATCAATAACTCGGATATATTGATGTTTCGCAGCGCGAATATCCGGTATCACCTGATAGATTTTTCGCAATTCCAAGGATACTGGATAATCTTGATTGTTAATGCAAACTACAAAATTAGTTTCTAAGTTAAACTTCAACATATTTGCACAAAGTCCTCGGTTCAGGAATAAACGAACCTGCTTGTCGCAACTCTTCCAAGTGCAAGACTATTGCTTCTTTAATTTGCTGTTCTACCTCTTCGAGAGTTGTACCTGTTGCCGCACATCCCGGTAAATCTAGAACGTAAGCAGAATAATTGCTGTTGGCTTTTTTAATCGCAATTGCATAACGCATACTTTCGCGCTGCCGATTTGCGGCTGCGTCTGTCAGCAAAATTGACCCTTCCGCTGTCAATTCCCATCTGTCGCGCGGCGAACCTGTTTCGATATATCGTTTAACAAAGCCATCAGCAGCCAGTTTTTTTAAGACCACCATCATGTCAGGTTCTCGCGGTACATCTCGACGAGAAAGTGCATTCGCGAGTTCGTACCAACTCCACTTTCCTTGACCTTTAGCTACTAATTCCAGCAGCACTAATTCTAGCTGGGTTAATTGAGTTAGGTTTTTCATTAAAAGTCCTCTACGCTTGGATGAAATAAAATACCGAATCCTTCTTTTAATTTATAATCTTCAAGAGTAGCTGTATGAGCATTGTTCCAAAGTTCATAAGCATCGTCGGGGTTTGTTGGCTGTCCCGTTGGATAGCCTAGTTTTTTATACCTCAGATACTCGCGCAACTCGTGAGTATAGAAGCGTAAATCAACAGGCTCAGCAACAAGGGCTTGAGTAGCGATACTTCTTAACCTTTCTACCATTTTTAGCTCAGCTTCACCAACTGGATTAAATCTGCGAACATGAGCTTCAACTAAGGAAACGCCTTTATCAGTAATTTTAACATTTTGATAAGATAAGTTGAGAATTTTTCCGCCCGCTTTTGATGGATTGAAGGGTCTGCCACTTATTGCACCTTTTTTTGTCATTTTATTCAAGTGGCTTTAATTTGTTAATTTATCCATTCCACAATTGCCTCTACTTACGCAGCCAAACTATTAACCAGTCTAACTGTAGGTCGGTCTGCACTTGTGGGCGATCGCAAATAACTTCCAGGTAGTGTCGCAACTGCTACAGTATTTCCAAACAGATCGAAAAATTCAACGCTATAACCTGTTTCTAGTTCTTCAACGTGATGCTGTTCCACAACTGTACCGATATCGCCGGTATCAAGTCCTTCTTCTGGAAGGTTGCACAGCAAGATGACATCCGAATAAAGTCGATAGTTCATAATTATTCTGATTCAGGAAATTTTTGCTCGTATTGGGCTAAAATTTCTCGAACTGTTTCGGCGGCGATGTCTGATAGGTCTGATTTAGAATAGATAGTCACCAAAACGATCGAATCGCTAGTTTTGAGGTAATAAATAGCACGGTAGCCAGCACTTTTGCCTTTTTGAATGTCGCTGTTTTTAATTCGGACTTTGAAAATTTCGTACTCCATTCCCGGAATGCGATCGCCCGGAAGTTCCCCGCTTGAAGTTGTTCGATTACAGGCTGAATGTCGTTGCGAATGTTGCGATAGCGTTTGCCTAAAGTTCGCAAGTCTCGTTGAAATCGGGGGGTGAGTTCAATTTGGATCGGTTGTCGCTCAATTGTCATCGATGCCATCCCACAGTTGAGACAAGGGGAGAGTTTGTCCGGTAATTGCCTCATGGAAGCCTTGCTGAATCCCTTCGATGACAGTTTCAGTGGGGTCATCATCGGGATCGATATCAGTGTTTTGACGAATTTTTTGTTGCAGTTCTTTGAAGCGTCCTTTATAGATATCTTCCCATTTATCGGACTGCAAGAATTTGATGAAAGCTAAGACTTCTTGTTGTTGGTCTGGCGATAAGACCTTCACATTTTCCAAAATGGCTTGTTCGACGGTCATAATGATCTCTTTTTTTTGATTGCTATTCTACAATCTAGTAACAACATTATATCAAAGGGGTGGGTCAACAGCAATTCACAGTTTGATAAATTACTAGGAAACTACTGCAAAATCTGTGTACTGCCGCATTCCAGGCTCGTGAAATGCCAACACAATATCTTCCTTGGGAACCCCTGCACGCACCAAATCCGTTGCAATCCCATCTTCTGTCCAGTCTTCTTCGATCCAGAATTTACCATCGCGAATCCGAACGTAAACAGTCATCCCGGTAATACGTTCTCCCTTTTGCCAGCCCAGATTCATCCACATATAATGACCGTTTTCTTCGTCGGTAATCAAGAATGTCTCGATGTCTTGTTGAGAAGGGCGGCACAATTCTATATACTCGGTCAAAATACGTTTGATTAATTGGGGATACTCGATTAGTTTATCCATTGCACAATTTCCTCTACTTCTGTATTTACGATAATTAGCGGAAGTTGATGTCTGTTTACAATTAATTGAATTACATCTTGAGTGAAGAAACTTTTATATGCGATCGCACTAACTGCGACGTAAAGTTTGCGATCGGGTGCAGTTTCCTCTAACAAGTAAAGATAGATGTCCTATTGACCGAGAGCTTCTTTTAAATCTTGTATTTTTGACGCACCGATAAAGCTTTTCACTTCAACTACAAGTTTCTGTCCCGGCCGTTCAGCAGCAATGGGTTGTTCCGCACCGAGATCGGCGTACAGCGTTGTTCTGCGATACTGAATTACATAGGGATCGTCAGTAATCGTCCAGCCGTCTTTGATCAGTGCGTTTTTGACAGCGTAGTGGATGATGTCTAGCTTGGGCATAGGCTTATTATAGACTAAAATAAATGAGTATTATAGCTGACTTGCCACAGGAATTTTTAACTTGACAAGGGATTTTTGTAGAACACTGGGTTTCACGCTCAACCAAACTTGTTTGCGATCGTCTTTAGTGTAGCCAATGACAACAGCACCAACAGGCGAATCAATATCGGGATACATTTCTGCTGTCATCGATCCGGTATCGAGAAAGTCGGAAATTTGAATAAGTCCTTTTACTTCTGCATCACCAAGATTGACAAACACTCCAAAAGGTGCATGAAATTCAACTTTGCCGTATATTAGTTTTCCAAGTGGATACTTGGACTCGATCGAGTTCCAAAATTCTTGATTCATAGTCAACTATTGCTGTTTTAGGATTCTAGGAAATTGTGCGAATAAAATGCAATATCTAACATTAGCCCTCCTCTGCTTCACAGCTTATAAATTCGCGATCGGAGTGTAAGATTTCAAATTTCATAATTAAACGCTCAACAAAATCTCACGATATTCCCAAGAAACTTTTGAGGGCGACTTTATACCTGTTCTTCAACCGTTTGGAAATCAAACCACCCTGCTGGATCTGTGCCAGAACAGCCTCTGAACAAAAGCCTTTTGGAATAGGACTACCAGCCGTAATTAATCCAGCTAGTTCAGTAGCATTTATCTCACGGGCAAATTGGTAAGCTACTACAGACTCACGGACTATAAAGCTTGGTACACCCGAACCTGGTAGGAGAACACAGGCATCTTCAGAATTAGGTCTGCGGCTAGTGATATTAACGAAGAGATAGCTGCTTTCAGAAGTTTGTGCAATGGCAATATATAGATGTTCGCTGTTAGGAGGTGTATCCAGCAAAAAAGCATCTCCCAAATTAATGATGATGCTAGCCATTCAAAACCTCATCTAGATATGCCTCCCGGATAGCTGACTGCTGAATTTCACCTATTTCCTCATCACTCTTAGCCATCAAAACTCTATCTAGATATGCCTCTCGGATGGCTGACTGCTGAATTTCACCTATTTCTTCGTCACTTTTACCCACATTTTTTAGAATATCCTCTACAGCAATCGGAATGGCTGAACCGTGAGGATCTTGCCATTCTGGAAGGTCATGAGTCCATTCAGCAACCAGAAAAGGATCGAGATGTCCAAAAGCTTGATAAACCTGTTGAATAATTTCCTCCTCCTCTTCACAAATATCTGCATTCCCCGGATCGTTCAACAGGTAAACAAGATGTTCATTATCTTCATTTTTCGTGGCAATGAACTTAGACCAGAGAGGTAGGGCATTATCAATGGGCTTCCCCTTAATCAGGTCGTAAACACCACTGAGGACAGGACCATAATCCATCGATACATAACGATCGCCAGTAATCGGTTGCTCTATGCGTTTGAATGAAATACGGTCAGCTATATAAAGCATCTTCAGTAAGCCTAAATATTTCATAGGCTTACCGTGCAGCTTTAAAAGCACTGCTGCTGCTTCAATAGCTTTCTCTGGATGAAACCGAAATTGGATGGGCATAAGCATTTTGGAAGAGTGCTTCACAGTAGTACAACTTCATTGTAAACCATAATGATTTGTCAGTCATTAGTGCTTTGACAAAGCATAATAGAAATCTGTGTGACGACTGTATTCTCTTAATTGTTTCCGACTGATAACGTGCATTTAGCTATCATTCTGAGGTTTTCTAGATATCTCAAGAAAAAAATGAGGGAAATGGAGGCAGATCCTGGAAACGAGAGAAAATACGCCCGAAAATCTTGATGTCTGACGGACCCTACATAGGCTTTAACCATTGTCAGCGATCGCGCGGATTCGTTGAGTCGCATAGTCTCTGTGACCATTGAGGTGGGCGATCGCCTCCCCGCGATTGTACAACGTACCAAATAGGTCGAAAAGTCCAAAACCTTGATGTTTGATTTGATACGAAATCGGTTGCCCGGTCGTTACTAAACGCGCCCAATGCTCGCAATTCCAGCCTTGAACACCATAGTTCCATTGCTCGTGAAACGCCGGGACAGAAGCAATTAAATTGGTCAGAATTGCTGATCTATCGAGATAGGGAACTTTCAGGGCATCATGAAAATTATCCCCTAGCTTTTCGATAGCCAAGCGTCCTCTATCTGATGGACTGCCCGATCGCTCCGGCCCCCAACCGATCGCAAACACATCCGATAGAGTAACGCTGTAATGCCAATGCAAAACGCTATCGAACCGTTGCACTAGGCGACCACATCGACTCGATCGCGGTTGCCAACGTTTAAGAATTTCTTCAATGATCGCATCCTCGGTATTACTGATATTTTGTAACATTGGTAGTTTGTAATTAATAATTAGTAATCGATCGCTAGTGAGGAATAGGTAATGGGTTGTTAGTAACACTCATTACCCATTCCTCATTTTAAACCCTAGCTGCCGCCAATTCGGGCGACATCGCGAGCATTTTCTTCAAACGCAGCCGTCAGCGCATCATCACCGCTTAAACCCGATGCGATCGCCCTTTCAATGGCCTGCAACACCCGCTTGTAATCGCGCGGCATCACCTTCACAAACACCGGCACCATCTCATCCCACGCAGCCAGAACCTTCGATGCTTTCGCACTTCCAGTCAAATCAACATGAGTTTGAAGCATCAGCCGCAAATCAGCAATCTCCTCAACATCCTCCAGTTTTTCCAAATCCACCATCGACATATTGCAGCGAGTTGCAAAATCCCCCGCTTCATCCAAAATGTAAGCAACACCGCCACTCATACCCGCTGCAAAATTGCGCCCGGTTTCACCCAAAACTACAACTTTGCCGCCAGTCATGTACTCGCAACCGTGATCGCCCACACCTTCAACTACTGCGTTAACGCCGGAGTTGCGGACAGCGAAACGTTCGCCCGCCATCCCCCGGATGAAAACCTCGCCAGCGGTGGCTCCGTAAAGCACCACGTTGCCGACAATCACATTTTCTTCTGCGACAAAGGTAGAAGCCGGCGACGGATACAGGATGATTTTGCCGCCGCTGAGGCCCTTGCCCAAATAGTCGTTGGCTTCGCCTTCGAGCTCCAGGGTGACTCCCTTGGGTACGAATGCGCCAAAGCTTTGTCCCGCGCTACCTTGGAAGTGCAGGTGTACCGTGTCATCGGGTAAACCTTCCCAGTGGCGTTTGGTGATTTCGTTGCCGAGAATTGTGCCGACAACGCGGTTGATGTTGGTAATCGGCAGTTTGGCGTGCACTTTTTCGCCGTTTTCGATCGCACCTTTGCACAAATCCAGCAGTACACTGATATCCATCGACTTGGACAACCCGTGATCCTGCGCCATCTGACAGTAGCGCCCGACATCCGCCCCAACATCCGGCTGGTAAAGGATTTTCGAGAAATCCAAACCCTTGGCCTTCCAATGCGCCACAGCTTGCTGAGGTTCCAAAACATCAGTCCGCCCCACCATTTCATTCAGCGTGCGGAAACCCAACTGCGCCATAATTTCCCGGACTTCCTGGGCGACGAAGGTCATAAAGTTTACCGTGTGATCCGGATCGCCGGTAAAGTTTTTCCGCAGCAGCGGATCTTGGGTTGCAACACCCACCGGGCAAGTGTTCAGGTGACATACGCGCATCATGATGCAGCCCAATGTCACCAGCGGCGCGGTAGCAAATCCGAATTCCTCCGCACCAAGCAAGGCAGCAATTGCTACATCGCGGCCTGTTTTCATTTGTCCGTCGGTTTCGACAACAATCCGGCTGCGGAGATTATTGAGTACCAAAGTTTGATGAGTTTCGGCCAATCCCAACTCCCAAGGTAATCCGGCGTGTTTGATCGAAGTCTGCGGCGATGCGCCGGTACCGCCGTCGTAGCCGGAAATCAACACGACATCGGCGTGGGCCTTCGCAACCCCAGCGGCGATCGTCCCGACTCCCACTTCCGACACCAATTTGACGCTAATCCGCGCTTCCCGGTTGGAATTTTTCAAGTCGTGAATCAATTCGGCCAAATCCTCGATCGAATAAATGTCGTGGTGAGGAGGAGGCGAAATCAAACCCACACCAGGAGTCGAGTTCCGTACTTTCGCAATCCACGGGTATACTTTTTTACCCGGTAACTGTCCGCCTTCTCCGGGTTTTGCCCCCTGCGCCATCTTGATTTGCAGTTCCTTGGCTTGGGAAAGATACAAGCTGGTAACGCCGAAACGCCCGGAAGCAACTTGTTTGATCGCGCTGTTTTTCGAGTCGCCGCGATCGTTTGTCCAAGTATATCTTTCCGGATCTTCGCCGCCTTCACCAGTGTTCGATTTACCACCAATCCGGTTCATCGCTACAGCCAAAGATTCGTGGGCTTCTTGGGAAATTGAACCGTAACTCATCGCCCCAGTTTTGAAGCGTTTGAGAATAGATTCTACGGGTTCGACTTCCTCAATCGGGATTGATTCCCGCTGCTTGAATTGCAACAAACCGCGCAAGGTAAAATGCTGCTGGTTTTGTTCGTTTACCAGGGCGGAATACTTTTGGAAAAGCGGGTAACTTCCTTCGCGAACTGCTTGTTGTAGCGCGTGAATTGTCTGCGGGCTAAACAAATGCGCCTCGCCTTCTTTTCGCCACTGATATTCGCCGCCGACATCGAGAGTATGTCCGCTGCTGGGGCGTTCGGGGAAGGCGTGGGTGTGGCGCAAAATTGCTTCTCGGGCGATGACTTCCAAGTCTACACCTTCAATCCGGGAAGCTGTCCAAGCAAAGTATTTATCGACTACGGATTTGTTCAAGCCAATTGCTTCAAAAATCTGCGCGCCGCGATAACTTTGAATTGTGGAAATCCCGATTTTTGAGGCAACTTTGGTCACGCCTTTGGTGGCGGCTTTGATGTAGTTTTTGCAAGCTGTTTTGTAATCGACATTTAGCAGCAAACCTTGTTTGATCGAATCGGCGATCGTCTCGAAGGCCAAATAGGGATTAATTGCACCGCAACCATAGCCGATTAAAGTTGCAAAATGGTGCACTTCTCGCGGTTCGCCGGATTCGAGAACGAGTCCCGCCCGCGTGCGCGTACCTTGACGGATCAAGTGGTGGTGCAGGCCCGCAACTGCCAGCAGCGCCGGAATTGGGGCTTTGTCTGGACTGATACCCCGATCGCTCAAAATGATGATATTCACCCCAGAGGCTATCGCGCTATCTGCGGCTGCAAATACATCTTCTAATGCCTGTTCTAGACCTTTTACTCCGGTTTTTGGGTCGAACAAAATTGGCAGTGTAGTAGAGCGGAAATTACCTGTATTTACCTGTTTGAGTTTGGCCAATTCTTCATTGCTGAGAATTGGTGTTTTCAGTTCGATTAAATGACAGTTTTCCGGTTGCGGTTTGAGCAAATTGCCTTCAGCGCCGATCGTCGTTTCGGCAGAAGTGACAATTTCTTCGCGGATCGAATCGATCGGCGGATTGGTAACTTGAGCAAACAGTTGCTGGAAGTATTCGTAAAGCAGCTTTGGTCTGTTGGAAAGCACGGCTAGCGGCGTATCCGCGCCCATCGCCCCGACAGCTTCCACGCCGTTTGTTGCCATCGGCGCTAACAGCAACCGCAGTTCTTCAAAGGTGTAGCCAAAGGCCATTTGGCGCTGGATCAATGTTTCGGGGTCGGATTCTGCGACTGCTGGCGCATCTGGGAGTTTGGCAATCTCGACCATGTGCTGGTCAATCCACTGGCGGTACGGGTGTTCTGTGGCGATTTTGGTCTTAATTTCTTCGTCAGAAACGATGCGGCCTTCCTCAGTATTTACTAGGAACAACCGCCCCGGTTGCAGGCGGCCTTTTGATAGGATTCTTTCTGGGGCGATCGGCAAAACTCCGGCTTCGGATGCCATAATTACTAAGTCGTCTTTGGTGACGCAGTAGCGGGAAGGGCGCAAACCGTTGCGATCGAGCACTGCGCCGATCGATGTACCATCGGTAAATGCTATGGAAGCCGGGCCGTCCCAAGGTTCCATCAAGCAGGAATGGTATTCGTAGAAAGCTTTTTTCTCGTCACTCATGGACTCGTGGGCCGTCCAAGGTTCGGGAATCATCATCATTACGGCGTGGGGTAAAGAACGCCCGGCCAAATATAGCAATTCCAAAGCGTTGTCAAAGATTGTCGAGTCGCTACCTTCGATGTTGATTAAATTCGGGATTTTCTTTAAATCGTCTCCGAACAACTCCGACTCGAACAAGGATTGCCGCGCGTGCATCCAGTTGATGTTGCCGCGCATGGTGTTGATTTCGCCGTTGTGGGCGATGTACCGGTAAGGGTGCGATCGTTCCCAGCTCGGAAAAGTATTGGTGCTGAAGCGCGAGTGAACTAGGGCTAGAGCGCTTTCCATGTCGGGGTCGTGCAGTTCGGGATAGTAATCTCCCACTTGCACGGGCATTAACATACCTTTATAGACGATCGTCCGGCAGGAGAGTGTGGAATTATACCAATAGGGGTCTACTTCCGTCCTGCGGATGGCGTTGTGAGCGCGTTTGCGGATGACGTACAGTTTCCGCTCGAAGGCAGCCTCGTCGATACCTGCGGCGCGCCGGAGGAACACTTGCTGCATGAAGGGTTCGCTAGATTTGGCGGTGTCGCCCAGGGATGAGTTGTCTGTGGGAACTTCGCGCCAGCCGAGCACTTCCTGGCCTTCTTCTGCCGCGATTTCCTCAAATATGCGCTGGCCGTTTTCCCGTTCCGTCTGATTTGGCGATGAGTAAATCGCGCCAACTCCGTACTCGCCGGCTTCTGGAAGTTGGATGTTGAGGGCCGCCGTTACTTTTTTCATGAATTTGTGCGGCACTTGCATCAAAATTCCCGCTCCGTCTCCGGTGTTGGGTTCGCAGCCGCAGGCCCCCCGGTGGTCGAGGTTCAGCAGGATTGTTAGTCCCTGTTCGACGATTTCGTGGGATTTGTTTCCTTTCATGTGTACGATGAACCCGACTCCGCAAGCGTCGTGCTCGAACTGCGGATCGTAAAGGCCTTGTTTTGCTGGCAGTCCGTTGCTATTCATTTGGATAAGTCTCTCAAAGTGATCAAAAAATTGCGATCTAGAGCAGAGCGTGGGATGGCGATCGATCTAGTATGATGTATTATATATAGATTTACTGCATTGGGTAGATGCAGGAAAAAATTATTGCTGGTGCGATCGATCGTGCAAAAATATTTATAACCGATGAGTTAAGTGTTAGGAACTCCGGGCTAAATATTTATGCTGAAAAAATATCTAATTATTAGCGCGTCTAGATTGGAATGATTTTTTTACCGCAGAGAACGCAGAGAACGCAGAGTCAGAGAAGGGAGAGAAATAATTAGGATGTCAACTGACATCTTGCATCATTATTATAATACCATTAAACTTATTCAGGAAACATTTTCATGAACGGGCAAAAAATACTCCTAGATCCGGTTTTGCCGACAGAAGCAGAAACAATAGCTATCAAGTTGTTGGATAAAATGCTATCTCTCAAGACAGAAAAGGGTGATTCTGAGACATTAAAAGTAAAACTTGTGGAAGTGGGCGGGGAAGAAATCGCAGTTCCTGAATCTCTCTATCAATTGTTGTGTCAAGCCACACATTTGATGGCGGCTGGTAAAGCAGTATCTTTAGTGCCAATTGAGCAAGATATGACTGTTGAAGAAACTGCTAGTTTGCTGAATGTGTCACCAGAATTTGTGGTCAAATTGCTCGATGACGGGGAAATTGCCTATGGAAAAGTAGGAAATCAGCGACGGATTAGTTTGGCAAGTGCGATCGCGTACAAACAGCAGCGCAGTGTTAAGCGCCGTGAAATTCTCAAGGAATTAGCTGAGTTTAGCCAAGAAGAGGAATTGCATGAGACCAGAGTATACAGCTAGCAGGTTGATTCCTTATCCTGTTGTTTTGGATTCCTGCGTGATATTTCCTATGCACTTGCGCGATACGCTATTTCGTGCTGCGGAGATTGGGTTGTATGATTTATATTGGTCGCAAGAAATTTTAGACGGTGCAACTCGCAATCTTGTTAATACTGGAAGGATGAAAAGTGAGAGGGCGGCGCGTTTTGAGGCTGCACTTAAGGCAGCTTTTTCTAATGCAATGGTTGAAGTTCCAGAGAATTTGATTCAACAGATGACTAACGATCCAGGGGATCGCCATGTCTCTGCGGCTGCGGTAGTTGCTAAAGCTCAAGTTATTGTTACATCCAACCTGAGAGATTTTCCACGAGAGTCTTTAAATACTTGGGGAATTACAGCTATGCACCCCGATGTTTTTCTGAATCGTCTTTATGAGGTTGCACCGGATTAGATGGCTAATGTAGTCAGCAAACAAGTTGAGGATTTGAAAAATCCACCCCTGACTGTTGATGAATTACTTGTCAGGTTGAGGGAAGAAGTTCCGGTTTTTGCAGATAATATTCAACGCTATTATGAGAATATTTCGTAGATTGTAGTTAAGGGCGATCGCTATGCACAAAAATTCCCACAGTTCGATATTTCGGTCATTGTTATGCAAGCACCATCCAATCGCTTGGCAGATTGGAAGCCTTTAGCTCCCAAAGTTTTAGCCATTTTAGCAATGGCAACCAGAGAACAAGTTATGATTGTCAGTGCATAGCTTTAAGCAATACATTGTCTGCAATTTTTCCCAACCGCTGAACAAGCTGATTATTAAAATGAATGGCGATGGTGACAATGCCGTTACCGAAGTTACCTATAAACCTGCAGGACAACGAGTTTACATTAACAAAACCCACTATCTTGAAGGCATCGCATCCGAAGTTTGGGAGTTTCAAATTGGCGGTTATCAGGTGTTGGAAAAATGGCTGAAAGACCGCAAAAAAGCCAAACGCACTTTGTCCTTTGATGATGTGCTGCACTATCAAAAGGTGGTGGTGGCGCTCAAAGAAACTATGGAACTGATGGTAGAAATAGAGCGACTGATTCCTGGTTTTCCGATAGAGTAAAGTTCAGGACTTACTGACTCCGACAAAGAAACCGGGTTTTTACCGAATCTGTGTACAGTAACGAAGTTTTTTTGTAAAAAACCCGGTTTCTGGGGCTATGCGTAAGTCCTATTACGTTATAATTTAGCTAGAATATTCTATCTGTAAAAACGGGATAGTAAATAATGACACTCACCCAATTAAAAATCGATCTAGCCTCCTTAAATTCAGCCGACAAAGCAGCCGCTATAGAAATTTTACTTCAAACTTTAACCAACGGTTCTCTAGGCATTAAAAAGACTCCCGGCGTGTGTGGCGGCGATGCCTGTGTTGGCAATACTCGCATACCAGTTTGGTCACTGGTGTGCGATCGACGTTTAGGTGCTTCCGATGGTATCATCCTAGAATCATTTCCCGATCTAACCGCCGCTGACTTGGTAAATGCTTGGGCTTATGCTGATGCTTATCCAGAGGAAATTGAACAGGCAATTAAAGAAAATGATGAAGTTATGGAAGAAAGCGAGGTTTATTAAAAGTTGGCACGTTTTTACACAGATGAAAACTTCCCGCTAGCAGTCGTAGAATTATTACGGGCTTTGGGTCACGATGTATTAACAGCGAGGGAAGCAGGGAATGCAAATCTTCAAATTCCTGACGAAGATGTGTTAGCTTTTGCTGCAAGCAATTACCGAACAGTTTTAACGCGAAATCGCCGTCATTTCATGCGATTACACCTTCAAAACTCTGACCATAGTGGTATTGTTGTTTGCACGGAAGACCCGAATTTTGAAAGGCTGGCAACGCGAATTAATGATGCTATTTCTACCCTGAATACTTTGAGTGGTAAATTGATTCGAGTTAACCGTCCTTTGATGTGAAAAAAAGCAGTAGCTTGCGGGGCCTGGGCGCGATCGCCCTTGTTAAATCCACAGCAATTGTGAGATTATGTACGTAGCCTTGACTGCGTATAGAATCACAATTATGTTGAAATGCGTAAGTTCTGTGAAGAGTTGATGTAGATTGGTAAATTCGATCGCATACCGGGTGACAGTAGCTAGGGTAATTTTGCTATGGTTGTTAAGGCAGGTCGATCGGGCTGATAAGATTTCTCGGTAAAACTGTACAGTTCGCTAACTCGTCCGCGCGGGTGGGCTGCGATTTTAACAACAAATTAGCTGCCCTCAAAACCCAACGTCGTTTACCAAAGGATTCAGAAAGCAATCCTCAAGGAGTCAAAATCATGGTTCAAACTCAAGAAATTTCTCAAATATCTACTCTGCTGGCATCAGCAGCATCCAACGGAATAGCCGCTACAGAATTGCGCCCTTGGGGCTCGTTTACCACCCTAGAAGAAGGCCCTGGATATAAAATTAAGCGAATCGAAGTTAAACCCGGACACCGCCTCAGCCTGCAAATGCACCACCACCGCAGCGAACACTGGATCGTAGTTTGCGGTACCGCAAAAGTTACCTGCGGCGAAACAGAACAAGTTTTGTTTACAAATCAATCTACCTACGTTCCTCAGTGCATTTCTCACCGCTTGGAAAACCCCGGAGTTATTCCCCTGATTTTAATTGAAGTACAAAACGGCGAATATCTCGGAGAAGATGATATTATCCGCTTTCAAGACGATTACGCCCGCACCGAAAAAGCCAAGTAACTGATTAACTGGTTATTTGTTATTTGTTATTTGTTGTTTGTTATTTGTTATTTGTTGTTTGTTATTTGTTATTTGTTGTTTGTTATTTGTTATTCGCACAAATCAGTAACCAATAATCAGTAACCAATAACCAGTAACTAATAACCAGTAACCAGTAACCAGTAACCAGTAACCAGTAACCAATAACCAGTAACCAGTAACCAATAACTAATAACCAATCATGATTAATCTGAGCCCAACAGCAGCCACAGAAGTAAAGCGCCTCAAGTCAAAACATTCAAACCGCAATGCTTTATTTCGTCTGGGCGTAGAATCGAGCGGCTGCTCCGGTTTATCCTATACAATGGCATTTGACGATGCCGCCAGCCCAGAAGACACTGTATACGAGTCCGAGGGAATTCAAGTAGCGATCGACCCCCAGCACTTAAAATATCTCAATCAACTAACCTTAGATTATTCAGAAGACTTGATGGGCGGAGGTTTCCGGTTCCACAATCCCAATGCAGCCCAAAGCTGTAGCTGCGGCAACTCCTTTTCTGCAAAAGAATAATCAAACAGCAGTCAGTCGCAGACAATTCTTCAATCTCCAAGAAACCCACGGCATTCGCAACCAAATTTTCTTAAAATCATCTCCGTTTATCCGCGTTACATCTGCTGAAAATCTGCGGTTTTCAGAGTAAAATATCGCTCCAATATAGCGGTTCTCACAAAAGTACCGTCAGGAATGCGAAACTATTGTATTGGGAAACGAAGATGTTTTGACAGTAGCCGAACTTTTTCCCGGTTGGGAATTGCCAATTTGTCAACTGTGGCCGCCTATTTTTACTGAAGCAGAAACTCAAGCATAATTTCGCATTTTAATATAAGTAATTTGAACGAACCGCGAAGACGCAAAGGACGCGAAAGAAGAGAATAGAAATTCTTTGTTAGCAAATTTGGGAGAAGCGCTAGAAAAAAACTGCGGCCACAGCATCAAAGCTTCCTATCTTTCCGCCTTTCATATTGCTAAAAAAATCTAACGCTTTTTCTCTTTTCTTCCTTCGCGTCCTTTGCGTCTTCGCGGTTTATAAAAAAAATCAAAGTCCCGCCAAAATTTCTATATACAATTAACACACCAAACAGTACAATTTGAGGTTAATTTAAAAATAGTTAATTAATGAAACTGAGAACTCGCAAATTATGGTTCAGTATAATATTTTGTAGCTTTAACCCGATCGCCCCCAGCATCACCCCCAGCATAGCCCAAATCGTCCCCGATGCCACGCTGCCAGTCAATTCTACTGTGACAGTCAGCGGCAAAAACAGCTCGATAGAGGGCGGTACGACAGCCGGAAGCAACCTATTTCACAGTTTTCGAGAATTTTCGGTTTTGACGGGAAACACGGCTGTTTTCAACAATTCCGCAGACATCCAAAATATTTTTACCCGCGTTACCGGCGGCTCGATTTCTAATATTGACGGCGAGTTGAAGGCTAACGGGGCTGCAAATCTATTTTTGCTCAATCCTAACGGGATTATTTTTGGCCCGAATGCTTCGTTAGATATTGGCGGTTCGTTTTTGGCGACTACGGCGAATGCTGTAGATTTTGGCGGTGGGGCGAATTTCTCGGCCACTTTTGCTCGACAAAATACGCCTTTGTTAATCGTTAGCGTGCCTCTGGGCCTGCAATACGGACAGTCTTCTGGAAGTATAGTAAATCGATCGACCGACGGATTGCAAGTGCGATCGGGCAACAGTCTGATACTTGCCGGCGGCGATGTGAGATTCGACGGCGGAAAAATCTTGGCACCGGGCGGCCGAGTCGAACTCGCGGCCGTTTCAGCAGGGGAAACTGTCGGGCTGAATGCCTTCGGTAACAATGTGAGTTTAAATTTTCCGGCGCAGATAGCCAGAGCCAATATATCTCTCACAAACGGCGCTGACGTGAATGTACGCGCTGGAGGTGGCGGGGATATAGTTGTCAACACTCATAACTTGAATTTTTCAGAAGGAAGTAAACTGCAGGCGGGGATAGCGGAAATATTGGGTGCGCCTGATGCCTTGGCGGGAGACATTAATGTTAATGCGACGGGGGCTATCACTTTTGATGGAGTCGGTAACAGCGATGTACCCAGCGGTGCGTACAATCTGGTGACAGTCGAAGCTGTTGGTGAAGGGGGTGATATTAATATCACAGCCGAAACACTTTCTTTAACTAATGGAGCTCAAGTAAAAGCCAGCACATTAGGAGAGGGAAATGCCGGCAATGTTAACATTCGTATTCGCAATGTCAGCTCCTTTGAGGGTGCGGATACTAACGGCAACCTCAGCGGCGTTTACAGCAGAGCGGAAGCTAACGAAGCAGTGGGTAATGGAGGAAATATTAACATCTCGACTGGTTCCCTTTTCGTCACAAACGGTGCTGTGATTACAGCTAGCACTCAAGGACGCGGCAATGCAGGAAATGTCGAGATTTACGTCCGCAACGATACTGTTTTGGATGGATTGGGGCCGTTACAGGAAATTATTTACGCATCTGGCGAAGTGCTTCAATTCCAACAATCCAGCGGTTTGTTCAGCAGTGTCAAAAGAACAGGAGTCGGTGAAGGTGGAAATATTCGCGTCACCACTGGCTCTCTGTCGATCGCAAATGGTGGTGTTATTGTTACCAGAACAGAAGGGCAGGGGCGAGCTGGAAATATTACAGTGAATGCTGCTGATTTCGTTACTGTTGATGGGGTAGGTTCAGATAACTCATCTAGTGCTTTGCTAGCTCCAACAGAACCAGGGGCTGGTGGCAGAGGTGGAGACATTACAATTAATACTAATATTTTTCGAGTTTCAGATGGAGCGGTTGTTAACTCTCAAACCCAGAACGAATATCTTGGGGGAAATATCACCATTAACTCCAATATCTTTGAAGCTCGTGGTGGCGGACAGGCGATCGCCACAACTCGCAGCAGCGGTCAAGCTGGTAATTTGACAGTGAATGCTGCTGATAAAATTGTTCTCTCTGGGAGCGATCACAACTTCCCCGATCGAGCCTCGCTATTCAATACAAACATCGTCGGTAACAATGAAGGTGCCGCTAGCGGACTATTTGCTAGTACGGGGAAAGATTCCGCAGGTGCAGGCGGCAATTTAAATATTATAACCGGCCAGTTAATAGTTAGAGATGGAGCTAAAGTTACTGTCAGTGCGGACGGCAAAGGAGCGGCCGGAAATTTGAGAGTTGCGGCAGACTCAATTCGTTTAAATAATGGCACGATATCAGCCACAACTCAAGCCGGAAACTTTGGCAACATCACCTTGCAAACTGGAAATTTGCAAATGCGTCGTAACAGTCAAATTACTACTAATGCGTCTGGAACTGCGACTGGCGGCAATATTAATATCGAAGCTGGGGCTGTAGCTGCTTTAGAAAATAGCGACATCCGCGCTAACGCAGTCCGAGGCCGAGGCGGAAATATTATCATTACTGCAGAAGGCATTTTTCAATCTTTAGACAGCGACATCGACGCCAGTTCAGAATTAGGAATTGACGGCAATGTCGAACTCAGAACACCCGATACTGACCCCGTAAAAGGATTAAATCAACCAGAAATCCTCGGAGTTCCCCCGGCACCTGCACAAACTTGTCAAACTAGAGGCCAAAGGACAAGTCGGTTTGTCATCACCGGGCGCGGCGGTTTGCCCCCTAGTCCCAGGGAACGAGTCAGCAGCGAGCATAATTTTGAGGCCGTGAAGGAGCCGATTGTGGAGGCTCAAGGCTGGATAATTAATGCTAAGGGGGAGATTGAATTGGTGGCAAATTCGGCTGCTGTGGTTCCTTACAGCCCTGGGAGAGCGCCTGTTTGCCACTGATTCGCGATCGATATATCTTGTGCGGCGGGCTTTGAACCAGGCCCTAAAAATGCTGTTTCTTTTGATCTCATTGTCGATCCTAAGTGAACAGTATTGTAAAAAAGCGGACGGTCGTCCGCACTGCGAACCAATCAATTTTAGACCGGACAGGATTTAAGACCGTTTCCCTCCCGGTATCGCCGCTCAATTCACCGCCGGAACTGGTGATTCTACAGGTCGAATAATTGGCGGTTTATTCGTAGATTTTTCTTGAAAAACTGCCTTGAGTGCTAAGTCTAGATTTTCGGCCATGACGATGCGGTTTTCGTAGGCAACAATAACTCTGACTAAAGTTGGCAAACTATTGCGCTCAGCTTCTAAATAAAGAGGTTCAACGTACAGCAAAGATTGTTCTATTGGAATGACTAATAAATTTCCTTGAATTGCTTTTGAACCCTGGCGATTCCAGAGAGATATTTGTTCGGAAATAACCGGATCTTGATTGATTAATGCTTCTATTTGTTCCGGCCCGTAAACTAATCGCTGTTTGGGAAACTGGTATAACAGCAATTTTCCGTAGTTTTTGTCGTCCGATCGCCCTGCAATCCAAGCAATTAAATTGTTGCGCCCTACTGGTGTAAATGGCAGCAGCAAAATAAACTCTTCGGAAGTTTCCGTCGGCAGTTTCGTAATCAAATAGTACGGTGCTACCGGCTGCTGTTCGCTGCCGTAAATTTCCATAGGAACTCGCCACAAATCCTCCCGATTGTAAAATACCTGCGGGTCTTCCATGTGATAAGTTAGCAAGCGTTCTGATTGAACGTTTAACAAATCTACGGGATACCTAATATGTTTGCGGATAGCCAGAGGCATTTGGTCAAGGGGTTTGAATAGTCCGGGAAATATCTGAGCCCAACTGTTGATAATCGGGTCTGAGGGATTGGCAACATAGAAGTCAACCGAGCCGTGGTAAGCGTCAATGACTACTTTTACTGAGTTGCGGATGTAGTTAAATTCATTTTGACCCGGATCTGAATACGGGTAGCGATCGCTCGCTGTATAGGCATCGATAATCCAGTAAAGATAGTTAGGAGGATCGTCACTATTAGTATTTGAGGAAGATGGCTGATTTTTATTACCATTTTTATTGTTATTTTTTTCTATATCATCTTTACTCAGATTGGCGTTTGCTACTACCAAATAGGGGTCGGAATCGTAGCGCAAAAAAGGAGCGATCGCCTGAACTCTTTGGTTAATGTTTCGGCGGTACAATAATTTAGTTTCGGGCGTAAAATTGCGAGTCAGCGCCATTTGCCAATTTTTGAGATAATTAGCAAACAGCCAGCGCCGCCACAGAGAACCGATCGCAATTCCGCCTCTGCCGTTGTAATTGTTGTAAACATTTTCTTCGCCGCTGGGATAGTCGAATTCCTTGACTTGTGTCGGTGTCATCACGTTTGTATCTGTGAGGGCACCGTAGTAAATGCGCGGATAGCCGATCGGGAGACTCACCCTAATTCGATCGCTAGTTATATCTAAAGCAGTCTCTCCTTTCTCGGCTGGAACTCCAATATCTTTAACAAAATAATCGGGTAAACCGCCGACACCGACTGTGTTTACGGGAGAAAGAGTAAAGCCGTAACCGTGCGTGTACACCAGATGTTCGTTCACCCAAGTTTGAGCTTCCGGCGCAACTGCTGCATAATCTAGTTCCCGCGCCGCCAGAATTACTTGTTGGCTTTCAGTATCTCCCTTTTTTGCGGTTTTCTTTTTGATCGTGTAGCGATCGATATCCGCATCAGGAAATGTATAATACGGTCTGATTTGCTGTAACTGTCGGTTGGTTTCCAGCAGCGGCCGCTTGTCCCACAGCCGGATGTTGCTAACAGTTAGTTGATTTCTTTCTAAGTCTTCGTATGTAAGTTTCCCGGCCGGATCGAAAGTTTTTATTTCGATTTGCTTGAGACCGAAAGCTTCTTGAGTAAAGGCAATGCTGCGCTTGATGTACGGCTGTTCTCGCACTATTTCGTTGGGCTTGACTAGCAGTTGCTGCACAATTTTTGGCAGCAGCCAACCTCCCAAAACACTCAAAATTATCCACACTAAAATAATCTTTTTAATCAGTTTATTGGGAGTTTTGAATTGCCAAACCTGGTACAGCATCAAAAGTGCGATCGCCCCAGCCAACACGCTCAACAATCCGTAGACGGGCAGCCGCACCGTCACATCAGCGTAATTCGCTCCGTAGGTAACGTCTCCGCGCGAGTACATCAATGCGTACCGCCCCAGGCAGTACCGGAGTGCGGTGGCTAACATGAAAGCTGCACCTAAGCCGTACAAATGGCGCTGCTGCGATCGCGAAAACCCCAAAAATCTACCTTTACTCAGGCTATCTCCCGACAGCAAATATGTTAAAGCACCAGAGACTAAACCGTACAAAAATACAACTGTCAGCCCTAAGCTTAGCAACTCTAAAATTGGAAAAATAAATACATAAAAGCTAATATTTTGGTTAAAAATAGGGTCGGTTGTATTAAAATTAGTAGGGTGGAAATATTGCAAAACATTTGTCCAGCGACTGACGGCAACAATCCCGATCGCCACACTAAGAAAAAGAGCGATCGCCCGCAGCCAAAAATCCGGCTTAATTGCCACAGCTAACATTGTCCCCACCAGCAAGCCCAACTGCCACCGCCCAGAAAATAGCTGTACCAGCCCTGGCTGAATTGACTCAATTCCTAACTTTATGGGCAGTGGAGGCACATTGCCCCCTATACCCAGATAGGTGAGGCTGTTGGCAGCTAACAGCCCGCAGTGAATTACTGTCAAAGTGGCGATCGAACTCAATCCGAATACCGCCAACAGCAGCCAATAAAAAGTAATTTGAGATTTAGCAACAGGTAATTCGTCGTAATTCTTCCCCGTTTTGTTCGCCCAGGGCGAAGTGAATAGCCCCGCCGCCCCCGGCGATTTGATTTCCTCAGCCGGATGTTGCAGGCGGCGCGCCAAAGCCAAATTTCCCAGCAAAAAGGCAGAAGAAACCGTAATTGCGATCGTCCCCAGCAACCCTTGAGTTGTCAGCTTCAACAGCAAAACCTGAAGATATCCCACTTCCTGAAACCAGAAAATTTCTGCCGCAATACGAGAGGAAAATTCAAAAATTAACCACAGCCCTACAAGCAATAAAATTAATTGATAAATTCGCTTAATAGTCATTAATAATTATTTGAAAATAGTCATTAGTCAGTAGTCATTAGTCATTAGTCATTAGTCATTAGTCCTTAGTCCTTAGTCATTAGTCATTAGTCATTTTAGCCGAAGAGCGAAGTCGCAGGCTAGTCATTAGTTGGGAATAGTCATTAGTTGAGAATAATTGATAATTTTCAACAATAACAAGCGACCAATGACTAATAACGTTCGCGAGTGGAGACAGCACTAATGACTAATGACCAATGACTAAGGACTAATGACCAGCTAGCTGTACTGCTGATTGACATCCACATCCAAATTAAACAGCGTTTGCAAAGTCTGCATCGCTTGTCTGCGTGCCTCAATATCCTGCTGAGCGCGCAACTGTACCATCGGATCGTGCAAAATTTTATTTACAATCCCCCTTGTTAAAGATTCAATCACATCTTGATGTTTCTCCGAAAATTCAGAGCCCAGACGCGACAAAGCTTTTTCTAACTCTTGTTCCCGAATCAATTCTATCTTATCCCGCAAACAGCTAATAGTAGGAACAGTTTCCAGACTGCGCCACCAGACATCAAAAGCCTCTACTTCCTGTTCCAGCAAGCCCTGAGCTTCCATTGCCATTTTGCGGCGGCTTTCGTGATTTTGAGCTACCACTGCTTTCAAATCGTCCACATTAAACGACTTGACATGAGCGATTTCCTTCGCGTCCGAATCAACGTTGCGCGGCACTGAAATGTCCACCAACATCAAAGGGCGGTTCACGATTAAAACAGCTTCTAATTTAGCTTTATTTAACAGCGGATCTGTAGCAGCCGTACAGGTAAAAACCAAGTCAGAATCTGCAATTACCTGCATCATTTCCGACAGCAGATACAAGTGCAATTGGGCATCTTTAAAGTGATTGGCTAACTCCTGGCCGCCCCGCACGGATCGATTGACGATCGCAATATGGCTCGCTCCTTTCGAGAGCAAATGCTGCACCAAAAGCCGCGACATTTTACCAGCACCGATAATCGCAATGCGGCTGCTAGCTAAATGCTGACCTTTCAATTGAGCCAATTCTGCCGCCGCCGAACTGATCGACACCGCACCCGTACCGATGCTAGTTTCGGTGCGAACTCGCTTCCCTGCTGTGAGAGCTTGCTTGAACAAACGCTCTAAAATTCTGCCCACACCTTTGTACTGCTGGGCGAGTTTGTGAGTTTGTTTCACCTGAGCCAAAATTTGTCCTTCTCCCAGCACCAAACTATCGAGGCCAGAAGCAACTCGCATCAAGTGCATCACCGCATCTTCGTGCAGCAAAATAAACAGGTGAGGGCGCAAAGACAGCAAGGGAACTTTGCTGCATTCAGAAAGAAACTGAATCACCTCTCGCACTCCAGGCTCCGACTCGCTGGTAACAATATAAATTTCTAAGCGGTTGCAAGTGCTGAGGATGGCAACTTCTTGAATGTGGGGGTAGCCGCGCAATTGGGCGATCGCCGCTTCAATCTTCTGTTCTGGAATGCTCAGTTTTTCACGAACTTCAACCGGGGCTGTTTTGTGGCTGAGACCTACGACTGCAATATTCATATCTGTGATTTGTCACTATTTATTTCTTACTTGTTAACAGTCACCTGTTATTAGTTCTTAGTTTATCGCTAATTACCAATCACGGGTGACTGTTAACAGCTAACAGTCAACAGTCAACAGCTAACAGTCAACAGTCAACAGTCAACAGTCAACAGCCAACAGTTAACCGCTAACTAATGACTAATTCAATTGCAGAGATTTCGGCTGGTCAAACATATGGATAGTATCCACAAACCGAGCAGTTTTCGACTGAGAAGAAATTACCAAACTCTCAGTACGAGCGCCGCCGCCAAAGAAGCGAACTCCATCCATCAGCGTTCCGGGAGTAATTCCGCAAGCTGCAAACAGAACAGTTTCTCCAGATGCCAACTCTTCAGCATTGTAAATCTTATCTGGGTCTGTGATACCCATTTCTTTAAGGCGGGCGAGATTGCTCTCTTTGCTTTCACCGATCAAACCAGTTTTGACAACAGCCGGATCGTAAATTAACTGCCCTTGGAAGTGACCGCCCAAGCAGCGCATTGCTGCTGCAGAAATCACACCTTCGGGTGCTGCGCCAATACCCATCAGTGCGTGGATGTTGGAACCAGAAAACGCGCAAGAAATCGCTGCCGAAACGTCGCCGTCGCTGATCAGTCTAACTCTTGAACCCGCTTGCCGAATTTCATTAATTAAATCTTTGTGCCGGGGGCGATCCATCACCACCACCACCAAATCTTCAATACTGCGGCCGAGGCAATCAGAGATAATTTTGAGGTTTTCAGTTGGCGTTTTGCGAATATCTACATGATTCTTAGCAGCCGCAGGAGCAGCCAATTTGTTCATGTAGAAATCCGGTGCAGCAAACAAACCACCTTTTTCAGAGATTGCCAAAACTGCCATCGAACCGTTTTGACCGTAAGCAACCAGGTTAGTACCTTCGCAGGGGTCAACAGCGATGTCAATTTCGATCAATTCATCGATGTTGCAGACATCTTTAGCATCTTCGCGAGTACAAATACCTACTTGTTCGCCAATGTAAAGCATGGGTGCGTCGTCGCGTTCCCCTTCACCGATCACGATGCGGCCGCGCATATGAATTTTGTTCATGCGCTCGCGCATGGCTTCTACAGCCACTCTGTCGGCTTCATCTTTTTCGCCTTTGCCCATCAAGCGAGCGGAGGCGATAGCTGCCTGCTCGACTACTTCGATAATCTCTAAACCGATTACATTGTCCACGAACTATATCCTCCCAACTGAGTCCTGCGTGCCTTGTGCTCTTTTGCACTCCCAGCCATCAAGTTTATCAGAGGCGGGGATCTCTGCGAGCGTAAGCACTTGCTTTGTTTGTGTTAACTTTTGCTTCTTTCAGACTCGGAGGGGAGATGGGGGAGATGGGGAC
>NZ_JADEWT010000032.1 GCF_015207505.1 Tychonema sp. LEGE 06208 | reverse complement strand
GGAGAGGGGGAGAGGGGGAGATTGGGAGAGGGGGAGATTGGAAAAATCTTCCTGCTTCCCTCTTCCTTCTTCCCTCTTCCCTCTCCCGTCTTCCTTCTTCCCTCTCCCTCTCCCGTCTTCGCTCTCCCGTCTTCCTTCTTCCCTCTTCCCTCGGACTGATGACGTTGTACGGAAAGCTCGGAGGCGACAACACTAATGACTGATGACTAATGACTGATGACTAATGACTAATGACTTCTTCCTTCATTAAAGATATCGATCGAGAATAGCAGCAGTTTCCCGGCCTGTCTTTTCCCAGCTAAATTGTTTTGCTCTGGCCAAACCGAGTTGCCGCAAGTGCGATCGAGCTTTGGCATCCGTTGCAAGCTCTTGCATAGCAGAGGCTATTTCCTGGAGGCTGTAGGGATTGACTAACAGTGCGCCGTCCCCCGCGACTTCTGGCATCGAAGATAGGTTAGAGGTGATAACAGGAGTGCCACAGGCCATTGCTTCGAGTACGGGGAGGCCGAATCCTTCCCAAAGACTGGGGAATAGCAGGGCGATCGCCCGATTGATGACTTTGGGCAAATCAGCCGCCGGGAGATAATCTAGAAATTTTACTCGATCGAACAATCCCAATTCTTGAACCTGCGCCTTCAGCAGCGGCGTATAGCGCCGATCTTCGGAACCTGTTATCCACAATTCGTACTCGGAATTCTTGGGTAAAGCTGCAAAGGCTGATACAACTCGCTGCACGTTTTTATGGGGATTGTGGCGGCCCATATAAAGAAAATAATTGCTTGTTGGTAAGTCTAGAAACTTAAAAAAACTCGCATCATAGCCGGGAAAAATTCGCGAAATCAAAGAACTGGGAATCTTGCAAAAATTCATGAGATCGTTGGCCGTCGATTCGGAATCGCAGATGATATGTTCAGCCTGTCGCAGCACTTGCGGAATGTAGTAGCGGTGATAAGGTGTCAGCGGATCGAAGCGGCGGGGAAATCGCAGCGCTATTAGGTCGTGTACTGTAATTATATAGCGACAACCTGCAAATAAAGGAGCTTCGGGAATTGGAGAAAATAATAAGTTAGATTTTAGCTGTTTGTAAATTTTGGGTAGTTGGGTTTGTGTCCACAGCAATCGATTGATGTGTCCTCTGCTTCCTTGTTCGGGTGTGAGGTTGGCGGGAATTTCGTAGCAGTTATTGTTGGGGAAATTCTGGGCTGTAAGTAAGGTGGGATTGAGAGGATTTAGGTGGGGAAATAGGTTTTTGGCATAGATGGCTAAGCCTGTTGGTTGAGAAATTAGGAAGGAAAGATTAATTAGCAGGTTGGATTGGGGATTGGACATGGGATAATATTTAGATTGCGGTTTTGTGGTGGGATTTTTTTTTATTTAACCGCAGAGGGCGCAGAGGGCGCAGAGAGGGAGGTTTTAAAGGTATTTTTGCAAGATGTTGGCGGTTGCTTCTCCGGTTTTTTTCCAGCTAAATTGATTTGCTCGTGCTAAGCTAGCTTTTTTTAAGTTCGATCGCACTTTGGAATCTCTGGCTATTGTTTGCATGGCGTGGGCAATTTCTCCAACGCTGTAAGGATTGACTAATAATGCTGCATCTCCGGCGACTTCTGGCATTGATGACAGGTTGGAAGTGATGACTGGTGTACCGCAGGCCATTGCTTCCAAAATTGGCAAGCCGAATCCTTCCCAAAGTGTGGGAAATACGAGGGCGATCGCCTGATTCATTAGTACGGGCAATTGAGCATAGGCAACGTAACCGAGAAACTTTACTGAAGATTGTAAGCCTAATTCTTCAACTTGGGCGATCGACTGCGCTGTGTAGGCGTTGGGAGGCCCCGCCAGCCACAATTCGTAGTTGGCGCGATCGGCTAAACTCGCAAATGCAGCGATTAATCTTTCTAAGTTTTTGTAAGGATCGTGTCTGCCGGTATAAAGAAAATAATTTTTGGCGGGCAAGTCGAGATATCTAAAATTAATATTATCGCAAGCTAGGGGAATTGCGGTCATTTTCTGACGCGGGATTTGGTAAAAGTTAGCAACATCTGTCGCCGTTGCTTCAGAATCACAAATAATGTGTTCCGCTTGCCGCAAAACCTGCGGTATGTAGTAGCGAAAATAAGCCGTCAAACGAGAAAGTTTTTGGGGAAACCGCAAAGGAATTAAATCATGTACCGTAACAATGTAGCGGCATTTTGAATATAAAGGTGCTTCGGGAATTGGGGAAAAAATTAGGTTTGACTGCAATTTATTATAAATTTGGGGTAATTCAAATTGAGTCCACAGCAGCCTGTTAATTTGTCCTTTCGGGCCGCGATTCGGTGTCAGAGTTTCGGGGATTTGATAGCAACTATAATTATCAATTTGCTGGGAAGCGAGTAATGTTGGTTCTAGCTGTTGTAGTTGCGGGAAAAGATTGGCGGCATAGGTTCCGATTCCCGTAGGTTCGGGAGTTAAGAAAGACAAATTGATTAAAAGTTGATTGGACACGCTTTGAGTAAAAAATAATTTTAATGGGTAACGAATAATCCGTAGGGAAACGGCACTGCCGTGTCCTCGATCCGTAGGGAAACGGCACTGCCGCGTCCTCGATCCGTAGGGAAACGGCACTGCCGCGTCCTTAGCCGCATCCATATTTGTATGCTTAAGGTCGATCGAGCATTTGAGCAATATCAGCAGGATTTGGCAGCCGAATTGTAGCATATTCTTGGTGAATAATCTCAAAAAAACTATTGACTTTTTTCTCAAAACCTGCAAGTCTAAAGTTCTGACTGCGCTGCTGTGCACCAGCTTGAAGTTCAGCTAACAAATCGGGATTAACAATTAGTTGATGCGAATGCTGGCAAAGTTCCTCAACGGTATTGAACAAAAAGCCCGATCGCCCGTGTTCGACAATTTCCACTTGGCCACCACCAGCAAAGACGATCGGAGCACAACAGTTTTGCATTGCTTCCACAGTCGCCATCCCGAAATGTTCAAACCTTTGAGGATTCACTTCACCCAAACCGCAGCCGTGCCAAAAAATGCTCGCTTTAGCATAAAGCAATTTTACCTCCTCAAAAGAAGCATTAACTTTGAGTTCGATCGCCCTTGAATCTTGCCTCAATAAATTTTGAACCGTCTTTAAATAAGGATTTTTTGGAATGCTGCTACCAGCTAAAATCAGCCGCCATCCTTGAAGTCGATCGGGATAATCTGCTAGCAAACTGCGGAAAGCTTTAATTAGTTCAATTTGCTTTTTTGTTCCCCCAGCTTCAAACTGTCCCACAGCTAAAATGACCTTTTCTTTCGCCACTTTCACCGTTGCCATTTCCACGGGCGGATAAAGTAAAAAAGTTGGCTGCAAGTTCCAGCGTTTTTCCAGCCACTTGACAGTAAATTGACTGTTGGCAATAATAAAAGTGTAGTCATCCACAGCAAAGTGACGGTTGCGAAAAACATTGGGAAAATGGCAAAAAAATATTGATATCGGCGATAGCGGTTTCACTTTTTCTAGTTGGTTAGCATTGATAAAAATATCGTAATTTTTGCTTTCTCTGGAAATTTCATCAAAGGGATTTTCCATGTCCTCCACGATGATGCTGGAATCGATACACTGCATTCCGCGTTTGTCGTAAAACTGCAACGGAATAATTTTAATTTTGCATCGAGAAAGATTCAGCCCGTACCACGATTCTAAGTCGGAAACAGCAACGGGTTTGTTGGCGATGAAGGTAATATCAAATTCATTTTGCAGCAAGGAGGCGATGGTAGCGACGTATTTTTGGCCGCCGCCGATAAAATGAAGTCCGTGATCGTAAATGGCGATCGACATTTTGCGATCGCCCCGAACCACCTGCAATCGAGGTAAAATGCGATCGACCTTGCTGCGGCTGTAAATCACCGCCAACTTTTCCAACAACTGCGGGAGTACATTTGCGATGATTTCCGGTTTCTGATAATCTAGCAGTTTTTTAATCGCCACAAACAAACTCTCGAACAGCAAATTGTACTGTTTGTTAGAAAAAAAATCTGAAGTATGAATCGCCTTAACTAATTGCAAAGGTTCGTGTTTCGCCAAATACAAAAACCGATTGCGGTTGCAGAAATACTCAGTCAGCTTGCTACCTTTACTAGAACCTCGATACTCGTGATGGGCGATAGCTGCGGGAACATAAAGCATTTTCCAACCCCGTTTAGAGCAGCGTTTCGCAAACTCTACATCCTCAAAATACATCACAAAATCTTCATCAATCGACCCCACATCTTCTAGACATTCCCTGCGAAAAAGCACCGCCGCCCAACAAAGTCCCTCGACTTTTTCTTCTTTATCGTACTGTCCCGAATCTTTCTCGCCAAAACCGATATCTTGCCAATAAAACTCAGGTAATTGCTGAATTCCCGCGCTGTTAATTCGCCCGTCTTTAAACAATAATTTACCGCTAGCAGCGCCGACTTTATCGTCAGTTTCTAGCCGTTTTACTAATATTTCCAACCAGTGACTGTCAAGGGTTGCATCATTATTTAAAAAGGCGATATATTCCCCTTTTGCTTCGCCGATTCCGAGGTTGAGAGCTTTGGCGAAGTTGTTCGCGGAATTAACAAATATCCGAACTTTAGGAAACAGTTCGCGCAAAGCATTAACCGAATCGTCTTTAGAACAATTGTCAATTACAAGTAAATCGAGTTGCTGTTCGGGATACGCAAGTTTTTGTAGAGATTTTAAGCAATCTTTCGTGTGGCGAAGACCGTTATAGTTGACTATAATTAACGAGCATATTGGCAGTGTGGTCATTTTTGATGCTTTATTTTTGTCGATCGCGCAATTGAGCGGTAATCATCTCTAAAATAGCAGTATGTTGCTGCTGCACTGCTTTAATTTCCTCTATTTCTGACTGAAAATTTGCGATCGCCTGTTGTTGAGTCTCAAGCTGTGCTTTAACTTCGGGAAAACAGCCATTGAACTCTGATACAATTTTTTTCTCTAGAGTTTGTTGATTTTCTTGCAATTTTTGCAACTGTCTGCTCAACGTTTGCACCACGCGGGTATTAGCAAAATTGTAAATTACTTGTCGTTCGAGTACCGGCCTGAGCAATTTTCGGACGATTTTCCTAACGGCTATGACTGCGGAACCCAGTCGCCTTTGGTAAGAAGTAATGGGGACGTTGTAAATGTCGAAACCAGTCTTCAAAAGGGCGATATCCTCGTCATCTTCATCTCGGGCGATCGCATTATTTTCTCTTGCAAACATCAGCGAATCAGCAATACCAATTCGCGGCTCCAAAGTTTGTCGCAATTTATCTATAATTTGTTGAGTTGGTATTTCTTCGGACTCCAATCTTTCACCTCCTTGAGATAACGTAGTATGACTTATTACGGAACAGGCGTTTTGGCTGTTCGAGGGCGGGCAGGATGCCCACCCCACAAGAAAATGTATCTCTTGTTAAATCATGATTATTGCTTCCGATATTGGCATCATCTCAACTTAAGCTATAGCGGTTCGATCGCGTTGTGAGGTATGCCCACGGAGGCCTATGCCCAGCGGCACCTTATATGAGAGCTCGAAATGCTATAACTCAATTTGACTGTCATCACCGATCATAAACCGCAAAGCCTTTGGACGCGCCGGCGCATTAATCAGTTGAGCTCGCTGCCCGATCACGCTATCAACAATTCGCTGATGAATGCCAATTATTTTCGCCCCTTGCAATATTACACTGTGTTCGATATCAGCATCAATCATCGTCACGCGATCGCCAATACTGCTGTAAGGCCCGACAAAGCAATTTTCAATGCGGCTATTTTCTCCAATTACCACAGGCCCGCGAACTGTAGAATTAATAATTTCCGTTCCTTCGCCTATTTGCACGCGCCCGATAATTTGACTTGTGCTCTCTACTTTCAATTCAGATGAAGCTACGATACGGCTATCTAAAATGATTTGATTTGCACTCAGCAAATCATCTTTTTTCCCCGTGTCCAGCCACCAACCCTCTAAATTACAGGCTTCTACCTGTTTTTTCTGATTGATGAGCTGTTGGATAGCATCAGTAATTTCCAGTTCGCCGCGGGGCGAAGGTTGAATTTGATCGATCGCCTCATGAATAGTAGGAGCAAAAAAGTAAATTCCCACCAGTGCTAAATTCGACGGTGGAACTTTTGGTTTTTCTACCAACTGCAAAACTCGCCCGTTTTCATCAACTTTTGCCACACCGAAAGCCGAAGGATTTACAACTGGACGCAACAAAATTAGACCGTCTAGTTTTTGCTTTTGAAAAATCTCTAAAAACGGATCTAGCGAATTTTCAATTAAGTTATCTCCCAAATACATAATAAACGGAGAATCGCCTAAAAACGGTCGGGCAACTTTCACCGCGTGAGCGAGTCCCGCCGGTTCTGATTGCAAGATATAAGTAATTTTTGCACCGAAGCGAGATCCATCTCCAGTTTTCGCCTTCACCTCTTCCCCAGTTTCGGGACTAATAACAATCCCAATATCCGTAATCCCAGCCGCCACAATTCCTTCTATTCCGTACCACAGTATCGGCTTATTTGCCACAGGAACCAACTGCTTAGCACCCGTATAGGTTAGGGGACGCAAGCGTGTACCTTTGCCGCCAGAGAGGATGAGTGCTTTCATGGGGTGAAATCTAAGTTATCCTTTAGGGTTTGCGGTGCTGGCTCGATTTGCCTGCACTTGTTCGCTCTGGTTAATTTTAAAGCACCGCTACCCCGCTGGCAATAGCCTCGATAGCAGAAAGAAGGCTTCAAAGGCTTCAATCGAGGTAAAAAGAAGCACGAAGGAAGAAGGAAGCAGCAATCAAAGCAAGGGTTTGAGCAATGCGAAAACTTTCTCAGTCTCTTGGCGGTTGCTGTCCAATTGATTTATAGTCGATCGAGCATTCAGTCATCTCAAATCGAAAAATGGAAAATCTCAAATAGTTTAATAGCGACCGTATCTAGCGATAACTTTCTTACCACTATTATTGTTATTTGTCAACCAAGCCCACATTTGATCGCCCAGACAAAAATGCCACCACTCCTTAGGATGCTGCTGAAAACCAGCCGCTATCATGGCATCTTTTAATATTTGCCTGTGCAGGTGATATTCCTGTTTGTGAGGCTGTTTGCTCTTGGCAAAATAATCGGGATAAGAGCGTTCTGATGTTTCATCAATCGGAGAACCCATATCAATTTGTTGATTATTTTCATCCACTAAAGTTATATCTAAAGCAGCGCCTGTACTGTGAGGCGGAGGCGTAGCCAGATCCATACTCGGTACAGCCCAAAATTGATATACGTGTTGGATAATTACTTCACGTTTGTCTTCGGAAACCGGAAATTCGCAGCCTTGAGCTACAGCAATTTGATTGAAAGTATAATCTATCATAAATTGCTGAACTTCTACCGGCCGATAAGCGTCAAATATCAGAATTTGCCAATGAGGATAATGTTGCTGTAGTTGTGTTTTAGCTTTTATTAAACTATTGACAACTCCTTGCCGCAAATAGTAAGGCGAATCTGCTTTGCTGTTGTGATAAGGAGCACCCAGTTTTTGATAGGGGTGCGGCGTTTCCAAGGCAAAATGTTCGGTGGGAATTGGCACTAAGGGTTCGCCGCATTCATCGATCGCTATTTGCTGATATGGTTTCATATCAAGGTTTTACCTGTTTGATTATTATTGATGAACTACAATTGTATCGCGATTCATTTCGATCAATGAATGTTGCTGAAATAGTTCAGTCAACTGCGACAAATTATTTATAAATAAGTCGATAAGTTGGTTATTATTTATATTGCCCGTGGTCAATATTAACACCTTGTAAGGTTGCTGCTTAATCATAAATGAATCGATAAAATCTCTATCTTTTGTGATAACAATTCTGCCTTCTTGGATTGAAAACAAGTTAACTTCTGAATCGGGAGTTGCGTTTTGTCGAGGTAAATCCTTAGTATGAATAGTATCGTGACCAGCAGATTGCAGAACGCGCGCCAGACGTACTGGTAATTGTGCATCTACCAAAAACTTCATTACACTAATACTCGATATATGCTTTTTACTTGAGTAAGCCGCGCTGCAAAAAGCAAAGCAGCTAAAATATCCTCATGTTCTAAATCGTCATAATCATCTATTATTTCTTGAAAATTCATACCAGAACTAAGTAATTCAAGAATCAACTCTACTGGATATCTAAGACCGCGAATACAGGGTTTTCCGTGACAAATATTGGGGTCAAGTGTGATGCGCTGCAAAAGTTGGTTTTCCATATTTGAGGAGCAACTGTTAAATATATTCTAACTTAAAGAACCTAACCTTGGCTCGGTTTGTAGTAAGGACTTTAGTCCTTAAAAAAATCAGCGGACTAAAGTCTTCACTACAAACCTAAAAAATTCTAACTTTGGCGGTAAGCAACTACCGCATAAAATGGATCGCCGCCTCCCATCCCCAGCATTTGCATAAAACTCGGTAAGTTAGACTGTTTACTAACTACTTCCGGTTTGCTAAATCCGGGTATGCTCGCTCCTTTGACCGAATCAAAGTAACTCTTGACCAATTGTACCCGATCGCCCTCCGCACCTTCCCGCCAAGCCGCAATTGCCTTTTGATAAAACATCCGGTTGGAAAAGCTGATAATTGCTACGCCTCCGGGCTTCAAAATGCGGCGAATTTCAGCAAAAATCGCATCCGGCTGTTGCAAATACTGCACCGATACGCAGTTGACAACTGCGTCAAATTCTGCATCTGCCAGCGGCAATTTGGGATTTGCGTTCAAATTTTGCAAGAAATAATGATTCAGTCTGGGATTTTTTGCTAACTCCTCTTCATTCATGCCGTGGCCTTCGACATGGGCAAATTCCATTTCTTCCGGCAAGTGAGACACCCAACTGCTCATCATATCAAAAATCCGAGTATTGGGTTTGAGCCGTTCCCGATACAAATCGGTTAGTTGCTGAATAAACCCGTCATCTACATGAGTCACAAACCGAGGAGAGGAATAGAACAGTGTATCGTCGGTGTCGTCTAACTTGGTACGCAAAGAGTCTGGAAGCAACATAAAGTCCGATCGCAAATAAGATGTACTCTTTCTAGTTTAAGAACAATTAAGATTTGTAAACACCTTTCCCCAGAAGGACATCCGGCTTGCACGGTGGTTGAGGGCGCGATGGATAGTTGAAAGTTGGACACCCTCTGCAACGCCACAGTCTGGGCGAGTGGGCGAGTCGGCCAGCGGGCGAGTTCGCCAGTCCGCCACGCCAGGGGTTTCAACCCGGTTGGGTTCGCAGTTTTAGCGCAGCATTTGCCCTAACCAAAAATTCTACTTTCCCCCTTGACAACTTCCAAAATACACTTTACACTGATAGTACGAACACTAAGTAATAAGCCGATGGTTACTACATCCACTGTCGATCGCAAATATCTAGCTCAGTGGCACGACGTTCTTGCTCCCCATAGCCTGGGCTACCGGCTCAAACTGCTGGGGCAGCTAGGAACTCGCAGGCTGCAAGAAATACTCGAACCCTTCGGGCTGACACCTTTTCACTGGCTGGTACTGTGCTGCTTGTGGCAAGAAGACGGTTTGCCTACTTCCAGCATTGGCGACAAACTGCAACAGGTAGGCGGGACGCTGACGGGCGTGATCGATCGCATGGAAGAAAGAGGCCTAGTCCGCCGCGAGAGAGACACCCGCGATCGGCGCATTTGGCGAATTTGGCTGACAGATGCAGGCAGGGAACTGCAAGACGTGCTGCCGCCACTGGTAGCGACTATCAGAGAGAAGTCAATGACTGGAATTTCCCCGGTTGATCGAGAACGCTTCTCAGAACTCATCGATATTGCGATCGCCAATCTTTCCTAAACCGACAAATCACTCTCACGGATGAAGCGCAGCAGCATCTACCTCTACTAAATTACAAATAACCGCAAAATACTACGCACTCTTAAAAACAGCAGTCTTAATAAATAAAAACTACGTACTCTAACCAAACGGCATCTTATTAAAATCTCAGGAGTCAACTACCATGAAACCCACCAACGAAACCAACCCAGCAGAATTCAACGGCAACGGCAACGGTAAAGCAGTCGCGGTATTAGAAAAGCCGATCGATGACACCATAGCCAAAAGCCTACCAGTAATCCCCGCCCCAGAAACAGAAGTCAGCACCGAGCTCAAAACCGGCCCAGAAACAGAAATCCAACCACCCCTGCCGCCGTCGGAAACACCCAAGAAAAAGTCCAAGAAACCACTAATTTTCGCTGTATTGGGCATCGGGGCGATCGCAGCGGGCAGCTTCGGCTACCACTACTGGCAATACGCTTCCATCCACGAAGAAACCGACAACGCCACAGTTGCCGGACACATCCACCAAGTCAGCAGCCGCATCAACGGTACAGTCGGCGAAGTCTTAGTGCAAGACAACCAACAAGTCAAACGCGGACAACCGCTGATTAAACTCGACCCCCGCGACTACCAAGTTAAACTGCAACAATCCCAAGCAGCCTTAGAAAACGCCCGCCGCCAAGCCGAAGCAGCCCAAGCCAATATTGCCCTCGCCTCTCAAACCAGCCAAGGCAAAACAGCCCAAGCCCAAGGAGATATCAGCACCGCCAATGCTGGCATTTCCACCGCCCAAGCAGCCATTAAAGAAGCCCAACAAGGCGTACCCGCCGCCGAAGCCGCAGTCGCCCAAGCCGAAGCCGGCGTGCCCGCAGCAATCGCCAAAGTCGCCCAAGCCGAAGCCGGAATTCCCCAAGCACAAGCCAAAGTGACGGAAGCCCAAGCCGGTATTGCGGCCGCGCAAGCTCAGCTAGTACAAGCGCAAGCTAGTCTGGTTAAAACGCAAGCCGATTATAAACGTTACGAAAGCTTGCAAGAAGAAGGTGCGATCGCCCGCCAGCAACTAGACGCAGCTAGAGCCGCCTATGAAGTAGCCCGAGGCCAAACCACCGCAGCCCAACAAGGAATTGCCCAAGCTAGAGCGCGCTTAGCCCAAGCCAAAGAAGGCGTAATCGAAGCCCAAGCAGGAGTAGCCCAAGCTAAAGAAGGGGTAAAACAAGCCGAAGCCCAAGTAGCGCAAGCTAAAGTCGGCATCGCCAGCGCCGAAGCTAAAGTCGCCGTAGCCCAAGAAGGTATCAGTACCGCCGAAGCGAAACTCGCTGCATCCCAGGGCGGGTTGCAACAAGCTCAAGCTACGGGCGAACAAACTAAAGTCAGCCGATCGCAGTATGATGCTGCTAAGGCTGCGATCGCCCAATCGGAAGCTGCGGTTAAAGACGCTCAACTGCAACTTTCCTACACGAATATCACCGCACCAGCCGCCGGACAAATCGGCCGCAAATCGGTTGAAGTCGGGCAGCGGGTGCAGCCGGGAAGTCCATTAATGGCGATCGTCAGTAATGATTTGTGGATAATTGCTAACTTCAAAGAAACGCAACTGGCAAACATGAAACCAGGCCAAAAAGTAGAAATCAAATTAGATGCTTTTGGTGGCCGCAAATTTGAAGGTCATCTCGATAGTTTCTCCCCTGCTTCTGGCGCTCAATTCTCCTTATTGCCTCCCGATAATGCTACTGGAAATTTCACCAAAGTTGTGCAGCGGATTCCGGTAAAAGTTGTGTTTGATGCCGAAAGCATTAAAGGCTACGAAACTCGGATCGCACCGGGGATGTCTGCTACAGTGAATGTTGAACTGAAATAAGGGAAGAACACGGATGTTGACACGGATAGACGGATGAATTTAGAAGTTGGGGATTTGATTTTTTTCGGTTAAGGGCGACTAGCAGGCGAAATCCCCGACTTCTCGTCAGAAGTCGGGGAGTTGATTTTTTTCGGTTAAGGGCGATCGACCTTACAATTTCATTTTGGAAAGTTAGGCTCCCTATTGCTTTAGTTTCTGAACAAACCATTCAATAGAAGCATTCATCGTAACAATATTGTTTGAGTCAACGATGTCAACACTAATAGATAACATTGCTCTACTTTTTGTTTGTAGAGCATTTATAAACCTCTGAAATTCGTCATCGGAGACTTGAGCTTTTGCATATATCTCTCCTGTCGCTGGTTTCTTATACTTAACCTCAACTCTTCTCACCACTGGAACGTAGTCAGATAAATTTCCCTTGAAGCGACTTAATAAATATTCTCCACTGCAAGCTTCAGCAAGAGCGAACTGAGCACTGGCATGAACAGTATCCAGGTGATTTTTGTAATTTGGGGAATTGCTCAGTTTAAGCAGAACTTCGCTGGAGTGACTCGCTCTCTCAATTCCAATAAAACTATTAAATGGTACTTCAATAATATCCAAAACTCACCTCTGTGAAGAAATTTGATAATTTTACGTAAAGCAGCAAAACGCTCATCCTTATCGAGGTGGGCGGGGGGTGAAAAGTCAACTCGATCGATGAGAAAGAGCTGAGCTGACACTTATAGTATAACTTCATTACAGACTACCATGACACTACCAAACTCGCGGCGACGATCGCGCTGACTGCGCCTTAGCCGCGGGGATCGGATTTTTTTCGTTTAAGGGCGAGATCCCTTGCAATATCATCCGTGTATCCGTGCTATCCGTATCGTGCTGTTGTTCTGTTTCCTCTAACAGACATCGACCGAATAGCCAGCTTTGAACAGGCAACGAGGGCCTGTTCCACAATAATTATTGGAGATGTCTAATAGATATGTTTACGGAATAAATAACCTACCTGCTCCCATATAGTATTGGATATCGATCGCTATTTCTACAAGCTTTTCAACACAACGCTCTCGGTAATCATATTCGTTAACGCGATCCGGATCGCCAATCGTGATAATCGGAAATGAAGTTGGCTGATTTTCTTCCCGCATCACCTGTTCCAGAGAGTCTTCACCTTTTGCATTACGGTTTGCTGTCAATAAAAGCATTTGATTAGATTGAGCCAATCGCCAAACAACTCGATCGTCGCTATTAGATGGTAAGCCAATGTCTTGAAATGTCACTAACCGAATGGGAGCAATATCTAACCACCCTCCTGTCACCAGACTTCCAGAAAGCAAAAGAGCTTGCCGATTCAAATTGTAGTCAGCCAGAATCATCATTGCTTTGTTGCTTCCCGCTGCGCTCTGCGTTCTTGAAGTTTGAGTCGCACAGCTTCATATTCAGAGCTAGGGGGAGTTGCAGCGATGCGAGCAAAGCGTTCGCGGTTGCGTTCTTCCCAATACTGCCGAGTCTCTTCGGCTGATTTCAAAACTTCTTGATACTCAGCTTCTACGTCTGTTTGGTGCGCTTCTATGTAGGAAAGAGCCGCGCGGAACTGCTCATCCGTAAGGTTAAATACATCACGAATGAATTTAGGGGGATACTGGGCTTTGAGATGATCTATTACATCATAAAGGGTGATGCGTGTTCCCGCGATCGTCAGCCCCCTTTCTGTGCGGACGATAGTCACTTTTCCATTCGGTTGTGGAGTCATATCCCTAACCCTCCCAAAATTACATCCATATTACCTTTTTCTGGGAATTACCCACAGGCTAAGAAACCCGGTTTCTTCGATAATCTTAATTGGGATACGAAATATCTCGAAAGAAACCGGGTTTCTGGGAATTACCCACAAACTAATATCATGAATTTAAATTTGTTTGCCAAGAAAACCACTCTATGGTAAACTACCAGATTGTGAATATTAATCAAAAGTAAAGTAACAAGCCGGGAGAAATCTAAATGACACAGCAAACCCTGCACGGAACCAGCCGCAAAAGAAAAAGAACATCCGGTTTTCGCGCCAGAATGCGTACCGTAAATGGTCGATTGGTAATCAAAGCCCGCCGCAGCAAAGGTCGCCACCGCCTCGCAGTCTAGCACTGCAGCCTTGGTGGAGAAGCCTCAACGATCGCAGCTACCATGTTGCCTCCTACAAACCGACTCAAGCACCGAAAAGACTTCAGCGCCGTTTACCGCAAGGGAATGCGCCGCAACTCGGCTCATTTCAGCTTAAGAGCTCTTCGCAAACCCAAAAGCCTCGAATTAAACAAACCAACGACAGCCGAGAAATCGGTGCCGCCCACTCGCACGGGTATTTCTATCAGCCTCAAGGTGAGCAAGCGCGCTGTAGTCCGCAACCGGATTAAGCGCCAGATTCGGGCAGCTTTGCGAGAGCTATTGCCCAGATTAAAATTTGGGTGGGATTTAGTAATTGTCGTGCGTCCGATCGCACAAGAGTGCAATTATGCAGAAATTCTGCAAGAATTAGAGCAGTTGTTGGTAGAAGCCGAGGTACTAGATGGGAATTCGAGAGGAAGTATATTATGAAGGCGGCCCCGCGCTTGGAGACTTGATCGTGAACTTGCTCCTGGGGCTTACTGTCGTGGGAATCCCCCTCGCAGTAGGAGCAATTGTACGGGCTCTGTGGCTGCGCTACCGGATCACCAGCCGCCGTGTCTCCATAACTAGCGGTTGGATGGGGCGCGATCGCACAGATGTTATCTACTCCGATATAGTCAAAATGGTCACAGTACCTCGCGGTTTCGGGAGTTACGGAGACATGGTGCTGACAATGAAAAATGGCGGCCGCTTAGAATTGCGATCGATTCCGAAATTCCGAGCCATGTATGATTACATTAACGAAAAACTGCCCGCAGCCGCTCAAAAAGCCAACGCGGCTAAAACTAAATAACCGCAGCGTTTTCACCCTAGTTTGAAGCCCAAATTAGTCTATTTTTGCATTTGCAGATTCTTCGACAACGCAAGTGAACAAGTTTGAAATTTGAGATTTATTTGCTGCCGATGAATCTGGAATGTTGAACAAAGGTCTAAAATTAGAGGCTGCTAACGACAGAATTCGGGCGCTTGTGTCCGTTTGTTGGGTGATAGTAAGGGCGAGTATTAGCCAATTGATTACAAAAACCTGCCGGCCGGGCGGTCGATCGACAGGCAATGTCCTAAGATATAGACAAAAGCCTAAAAAGTGAGACGGCCCGCCTTCAGCGGGTAAAAATAGTTCTCAACAGCAAACAAAGAGCAGCTAAATTAACGAACAAGCGAATGGATTTTGGTATCTCGTTTCTCTCCAACAACCTAATGCTGCCGATCCTAGATTTTTTCTACGGGATCGTGCCAAGCTACGGTTTAGCTATCGTAGCTCTGACGCTCGTGATTCGCTTTGCTCTTTATCCTCTCAACGCAGGCTCTCTTCGCAATATGCGACGTATGAAAGTAGCCCAGCCGTTGATGAAAGAGCGAGTAGATCAAATTCAAAAACTCTATAAAGACAATCCTACTAAACAGCAGGAGGAAATGAGCCAAGTCTACAAAGAATTTGGCAACCCTCTAGCAGGATGCTTCCCGTTGGTGCTGCAAATGCCAGTGCTGTTTGCACTTTTCGCAACGCTCAGGGGCTCGCCATTTTCTGACATAAATTACAACGTCAACCTTGAAATTGTCCCGAAAGAACAAATCGAAACTGTTCAACCGCAAGCTTTTGCTACACCGCCCCAAAATATTTACTTCACAGGTACTTTTCACGCTCCAATTGTGGGCGTGATTCCAGGTGGCAACAAACTCGCAGTCGGCGACACAACCAAAATAAATTTTCAAACCTCAGAGGGCAAGGCTCTTCAAAGCATAGCGGCAGAAAATAACACCGAAATAGACCTTGAACCCCGCTGGAAAATTATCAAAGGCGAAGAACTCGTCAACGTAGACGAACAGGGCAACATCACAGCCTTAGCGCCCGGTGAAATCACTGTTGAAGGCATAATCCCCGGATTGGCCGCCAACAAAGGATTCCTGTTTATTGAAGCTCTAGGCCGCGTTGGCGCGATCGACCCAGATGGTAAGATCCACTGGGATATTTTGGTGATGATCCTCGGCTTCGGCATTAGTTTGTACATCAACCAAACCCTTTCGGGACAAGCACAAGGGCCAAACGACAACCCCCAACAGGCGACAGTCAACAAACTAACGCCAGTCATATTTTCGGGGATGTTTTTGTTCTTCCCGCTGCCCGCTGGCGTGTTGATGTATATGCTGATTGCTAACATCTTCCAAACAGTTCAAGCGTTTATTTTGTCCAGAGAACCGCTGCCTGAAAATCTCCAAAAAATCGTGGACGAAGCAGAGGCGAAAACTCAAAAAGAACAGGGATTAGATGCACTTCCCTTTGAACCAAAGCGTTCTAAGAAAAAGGCTTGATTTTAACAAAAATGAAAGACTCTCAAATGCAGCGCGGACAGGAATGGTTAGAAGAATTGCTAAAACTGTCCGCAATTCCTTCAACAGTGGTATGCGAACAACAAAAAGATTGCTATTGGATGACCATAGATCACAGCAATCTGACTCCCGAACAAGTTGCAATCTTAGTCGGGCCTGACGGTGATGCACTAGATGCGATTCAGTACCTCTGCAACGCGATTGCGAACATCGGTAACGAATCAGAAGAGTCCATTCCTTATACGGTGGAACTCAATGGCTATCGCATCCGCCGCCAAGAGGAATTGCGCTCGATGGCTGAGTATGCCGCAGATCAAGCGCGATCGACAGGAACTGAAATTGAACTAAAATCGTTGTCTTCAGCAGAACGCCGTCAAGTTCACGGTTTTTTGAGCGAATATGAAGATCTAGAAACTTACAGTCAAGGACATGAACCCGATCGGCGTTTGGTAGTGCGTCGGCGCTGACGGTAAAAAAGGAAAAAAGGAAAAAGGAAAAAGGAAACAGCCCAAAATTAGCTATTCCTTTTGACTTTTGACTTGTGCCTGGAGACGAAAAGCATAAAACGGCGAAAGATGATTATGGAGACAATTTATATTCCTCATCTACTCACAAAATTAGAGCGGAAAGAGGTTATTGATTTTGAAGAATTTATTCCCGATTTAGAAACTCTCACTCCGGTGCGGGGACGATTGCAAGTTGCTCACCAAGGTAATTATCTTGAAGTGAAAGCAAAAGCAGAAACAATTGTTACTCTAACTTGCCACAGATGCTTGAAACAATACAATCATCGTTTAAAACTGCTATCTTCTGAAATAATTTGGTTGGAAGAAAAAAAACTTCAGCCCGATGCAAGTTCAGGAGAATATGAAGTTGATTTAGAAGATTTGGTGGAAAACTTGCCACCTACAGGCTCTTTTTCTCCGAGTGATTGGGTGTACCAGCAAATGTGTTTGGAACTACCGCACAAACATCTATGCGATACTGAATGTCCGGGAATAGATATAAATGATGATGATGATGCTGCTGAGACAGAAAGCTCAGGAACATTATCGGACAGTCGCTGGGCTTCTTTGGCAGCACTTAAACGGCAATTGCCTTAGTCAGTTGTCATCAGTCATTAGTCATTAGTCATCAGTCATTAGTCATTAGTCATTAGTCATTAGTCATTAGTCATTAGTCATTAGTCATTAGTCATTAGTCATTAGTCATTAGTCATTAGCTAATGAAGTATTTGAGTTTTGCTTTTACACGTGAGTGCGATCGTCCTAGCTCGCACTCAAACAAAAAATATTTTTACTCTCCGAAACAAATGCTTCCCTAGCTAACCACTAAGAACTGTGGAATAACGAGTTCAAAAAAATAACACCAACTAGCCACCAATGACTAATGATATCGTACCCGGTCGATTACAATAACAAAAACGGTTCGTAGTGTGGACTTTATTCCGCATTGTTTTGTATTCTAAAGTCCACACAACTCCAATTTTACTAGGTCAATCTACCGGACAACAAATAACAAATAACAAATAACAAATAACAAATAACTAATAACTAATAACTAATGACTATTTTTAGCGACGAGTTTGAACTGCTGCTACGATCGCGCTACCCCCTAATTTACATTCCCACACGGGAAGAAGAGCGCGTCGAAGCAGCGATCGCCCAATGCGCCAAAAAACAGGGTTCTCGTGCAGTCTACATCTGGGATTTTGTTGACGGCTACCAAGGAAATCCTAACGATGCCGGTTTTGGCAAGCGCAACCCGCTGCAAGCTTTAGAATTTCTCGAAAAATTGCCCGCATCCGCGCCGGCGATCTTTATTTTGCGAGACTTTCAGCGGTTTTTAGAAGATGTTTCAATTTCCCGCAAGCTGCGGAATTTGGCGAAACTCCTCAAATCGATGCCCAAAAATATTGTCATCGTCTCTCCAATAACTTCGATCCCCGAAGACCTCAGCGAAGTAATCACAGTTTTGGAGTTTCCCCTGCCTGCGGCGGCGGAAATAAAAATTGAGGTGGAAAGACTGTTAGGGTCTACCGGACAAGCCATAGAAGGGCGTTTGCTGGACGAAACAGTGCGCTCCTGTCAAGGTCTGTCGATCGAACGAATCCGGCGAGTTTTGGCAAAGGCGATCGCCACCAGAGGCGAACTGCACCCAGACGACGCGGAACTGATTTTAGAAGAAAAGCGCCAAACAATCCGCCAAACTCAAATTCTCGATTTTTACCCAGCCCGCGAAAACATCTCCGATATCGGCGGTTTGGACAATCTCAAAGAATGGCTGCTGCGGCGCGGCGGTGCTTTTTCCGAACGAGCCCGCCAATACGGTTTGCCGCATCCCAGAGGCCTGTTGTTAGTCGGAATTCAAGGAACAGGCAAATCCTTAACTGCAAAGGCGATCGCCCACCACTGGCATTTACCCTTGCTGCGATTGGATGTCGGGCGCTTATTTGCCGGATTAGTCGGCGAATCGGAATCGCGCACCAGACAAATGATTCAGCTAGCGGAAGCCTTGGCCCCTTGCGTGCTGTGGATTGATGAGATTGATAAAGCTTTTTCGGGATTGGACGGTAAAGGCGATTCCGGGACAACCAGCCGCGTGTTCGGGACTTTTATTACTTGGCTGGCAGAAAAAACTTCACCGGTTTTTGTAGTCGCTACGGCGAACAACATCCAGTCTTTGCCGCCGGAAATGCTCAGAAAAGGCAGGTTTGACGAAATATTTTTTGTAGGTTTGCCCAGTCAGGAGGAACGGCGGGCAATTTTTGAGGTACATTTATTGCGGTTGCGATCGCACAGTATCAAAAATTACGACTTAGAGCGCTTGGCTTACGAAACTCCCGATTTTTCGGGTGCCGAAATCGAGCAAACTTTGATTGAAGCCATGCACATTGGGTTTAGCCAAAATCGAGACTTTACCACAGATGATATTTTAGAATCAGCCAGTCAGATGGTACCCTTAGCCAGAACGGCGAGCGAGCAAATCCAATTTTTACAAGATTGGGCCGCTGCTGGGAAAGCTCGCCTTGCTTCTAGATACGGCAGTCTGAGCCGCCGGATTCAGGGATAGTCGCTCGAAGACATTGTGCAGATAGTCAGTATTCGCCATTTACCCGCAGCTAAAACTTAGCTCCCAGAGTCTATCCCGCCCATTCCCGATTCCTCCATTCCAGACTCCTCCATTCCCGATTCCCGATTCCCGATTCCCGATTCCGTCTTCCTGATGACTACTGACTACTGACTACTGACTACTGACTACTGACTAATGACTTCTTCCTTCTTCCTTCTTCCTTCTTCCTTTTTCATATGAACAGTATATATAGCGTTTTCAAGTTTTTAGTGGGTTTTCTGCTAGCGATCGTCCTCATGGCAGGCGCTAGCGTGGCGGCTGCACTTTACTTTGCCGCTAAGCTAACTACTGTGCCCGAAAAACCGATGTTTTCCAACGACAAAACAGCAGTTCAGGTTGCCGGCGCAAAACCCAAGTCTACAGCGCAAGCTAGCCCTGTTTCTACATCTAGCGATGAGCAGTCTCCGAAACCCTTAGAACCGGGAGCTTACCGAGCTTTAGTGACTCAGCCGATCGGCTTAATTCTCCGAGACAGTGGGAGCAGAGACTCAAACCGGATTGGCGGTGTCGGTTACAACGAAAAAGTCGTAGTTTTAGAAGATTCCCCGGACAAAGAGTGGCAGCGAATTCGGGTTGAGGATGGCAATCGGGAAGGTTGGGTAAAGGGCGGCAATACTGCAAAAGTCGAAGGTGAATAGGACAATAGCCGATCTCAAGTCCTGCACGACAACCCTGATCCGCGATCGGGAAATTACCAGCCTTAAGAAAGCGTCGATCGGCCTGATAGCTGGGGTTTCCGAGAGCGAAAATCTACGCAAGAAGTCTCATCTTAATCTCCGATTTTAAAATTCAATATCACATTTATTTATAAAAGTCAAGCAAAGTTTATTTGCAATATTTGGGATGGCAATCAGAGACTCTGAGACTGTGGGTGCGAGTCCGAGCAAAATCAGCAATTTGACATAAAAGCCAAGCAGCGCAAAGGTTTTTTAACCAAAAATCCCACCCCCAGACCAGGCTTTGTATAAGTAAAAGCTATCTAATTAATTAGAGTATGTTAAGAAACTTAGCAAAATTTTAAGCTTAGTTGCAAAACTGAGGGATTTGTGACCTAGGCAGAAGCAACAGTGATAGCTTTGATCCCAAGAGGTAACTTTTCAGCTTAATAGCTACCAAAAATAAAAGATATGTACGACAAACGTCCCGATCGAGATTTGGCGACTGCTGCTGTAACTGCGGCATTAGGAGCTGGGGTGGTCACTTCTTTTGCAGTCAGCAGAGGCCAAAACCCGCTGGTAGCTTTGGCAATTACTGTTTTTGCGGCGGGAGTAGCTTTGATTTGCGATCGGTTCGGCTTAATTTAAGTTAATGTCCCATTTTTAAGACGAACATTTAACCAATAATATTGTGTCCCTTTGATTTGGTTTTTGTGATTGTAATAGATCAAACTCGATCCAAGATCCCACCCCTATTTGCAACCAGCAAGGGTGGGATATTGGATCGATTCTTCAATAAATAATATTTTTCTCAATCAAAAATAAAAATTTAGTCAAAAATACCCATAACATCGTTTCCGGTCGATGACCGCAAGACAAACTTTTCGTAGTGCGGACTTTAGTTTGTTTTCATGGAGCGTATGCAAGGAGAGCACTACGAACCTTAACCGCGCCTGTGCTGTCAATCCAATCGGTGATAGAGGCATAAACCGTATTCTTGGCAGTATGTCAGGACTGACCCAAAAATTTATCATTTTTGGCGATCGAGGTTAAGATGTGGCTGCAAACTTTTTGCCTGACACTCGCGTCAGTACAAACAGCGATGCTATCTTGGTTGTTACCTGTAATTATTTTTGAAGGCAATTTTTTTAGACAAACAGGGTTGCTTCGCGCGAACAGGTAAAACTCAGTCTTGATAGAATCGCAGCAATCCAAAGCTCAGTTTGAGTTTGCTCGTACACCACAGCCACAATTTAACAGTAAAAATTTATGGAATCCCTAGCCTACCTCGAACTTGCTCTTGTTTGCGAAGCACCCGCAGAGTCGAAAATTGTTGATGGGCCAAAGTGGCAAAATCGATCGACTCATACTTATGTCCGTTTGCTGTCTCTGGCCTTGATGCTGTCGGTTTTGAGCGCGGCCGGTTCGGCTTTTGCTCAAATAGATCCTGTTAGTCCAGATGTGCGCTCTGTTCAAGACCGGTTGCGGGATCTCGGTTATTTTCCCCGATCTTCCACCGGTCAGCTAGGCCCGGTAACTAGACAAGCTCTGACTAACTTTCAACGAGACTATCAATTGTCGCTGACTGGCCGGCCCGATCGAGCTACAGCGATCGCTCTCAACAGTTTAGCCCAGGACGATCGACCTTTTAAAACTACTTATACAAACTATAGCTATACCGAACTCAGTTTTGGAGACACCGGTGCAGAGGTTTCGGCCCTCCAGCGCAGGTTGCAGCAGCTAGGCTACTTCAACGCTCATCCCACAGGAAATTTTCGCGAAGTTACTGTCCGTGCGGTGAGATATTTCCAGCGAATTAATGGGCTGCAGGTGACTGGAGTTGCTGACCGGCAAACTTTAGCTTTGCTGTTTGGCTCCATCGGGCAGATTCCGCCCGCTACGCCTGGGGGGAATATTTCGGGAAATGGCGGTTGCAAGGGACTGCGCTTCGGGGACAGAGGGGCGACGGTAGACTTGATCCAGCGGCAGTTAAAAGCTTTGGGTTATTTTGAAGGCGACGTTGACGGCAAGTTTCGCGAGCGCACTCTTTACGCTGTGACTCGTTTTCAGCAAGATTATAATTTGGTTTCTGACGGCTGCGCTGACACGGCAACTTTGACTGCTATCGATGCCGAGATGAGGTCTAATCAAATTACCTTATATCCTGGAGAAAATGACGAGCAGAGTAATGCTGGAGATTTTCTGGAGTTGGGCGACACAGGCCGAGAAGTTGAATTTGTGCAGCGGCGGCTGCAACAATTGGGTTATTACAGGAGCCAGATTCACGGTTGGTTCGATCGACCAACTCAGATAGCTTTGATCCGGTTTCAGAAAGATAGCGGGATGTTCGGGACTGGTCGGGTGGATCGCAGCACTCGATCGGCTTTGCGACTAGGCCACAGGCAGGCAGCAAAGGCGCAGCAGCCAGTCGCAAGGGGTATCCGGCGGGGTGATAGAGGGCCTGCGGTGCTACAGCTTCAATCAGCGCTCAGAAGTCTTGGCAAAAATCCCGGCCCGATGAACGGAGTATTTGGAGCCGAGACTGAATGGGCGGTGCTGTCGTTTCAGCAGGAACGCAATTTGTCTCCGGCGACGGGTATTGCCACTCCGGCAACTTTGACCGAAATTCAAAACAGATTGGCTCGGAGGTTGCCTGTTCCTGCTGTTCCGATTAGCAGCACTGTTAATTCTCGTCGATCGAGCATTTAATACTGACAAAGGCGACTGCAAGACTTCGGCTTTTACAGGGGTTCCGTCAGCGGAGTTTTGGATGCTCAGACGAGATATGCCCTCGATCGAGATCAGCGCAGTTACGGCGTTAGCAGTGACGATTTGTTGACAAACTTTTTAGGGACTTGCGGGCGCTACATCAAACAAATCGGGTTTCTAACTTCCGAGTCATTCGTCAAATGATGTATTTTCCTTAAAAAACCGGTTTCGGCGTAACTGCGATCGCACTTGCGCCGTTTTTTTGTTAATTATTGTAACAATCTGTACTTGAAACGCGAAAATAGTGTACCTTCACTCGATTGACTCCAGAACGTTGTGGCCGTTTTCGGCGATCGACTTCGGACAAGACCAATTGCTCGAAACCAAAGACGGCCATCCCATCCGCAAAGCTTCGTGACACACCGTATGAATAGTTAGCTGGCAGTCTAGCAGGTGCAATCCAGACTTTTCAGCTTGCTTCATACCTGTTTTCAAAATCGAATCGTTGTTAAATTCGATCGTTCTGTTGCACTGAACGCAGACTAAGTGGTGGTGGTGGTGCGGATAAGGCTGATTTATTTCATAATGTTTGTGACCTTCTGCTAGTTCGAGTTCCCGGAGTAGGCTCATCCTTGCCATTAACTTTAAAGTTCGGTAAATGGTGGACAAGCTAATGTTTTCTCCGCGATTTTTTAACAAAGTGTACAAATCCTCGGCACTCAGGTGATTGCCTTTGGGGAGGTTTTGAAAAACGTGCAAGATGGTTTCCCGTTGGGGAGTCATCCGCCAGCCTTTGTCATTGAGTTCGGATTTGAATGAAGACGCGGTGTAAAGTGCCATTATGACCCTCTCAAGAAAGTCTGCCTATTGACAATCATACACAACGATCGAGATATTGTGCAAATATCCGAGCTTATTGAAAAAAGGTTGAGGAAAAAATTTATTTTTTGATATTTTTCGATGGCAAATAGGCCCGAAAGCCCCAGACAGAAGACATAGAAATCCTTGAGAAGTAGAAATCAATACTTCTGCTTTCCGTCTTCTATCTAGATTCAGAAACCGACAGTAGATGCACGCCCATTAATTTAATTGAGAGACTCCAGATAATCACGGACGCGGTTGCGGCGCTTTGGTTGACGGAGTTTTTGCAACGCTTTAGCTTCTATTTGACGGACTCGCTCGCGGGACAAGTCGAGAGCACGACCGATTTCTGCCAGAGAGTAGGGGTGTCCGTCGCCCAAACCAAAGCGCATCAGAATTACATCTCGTTCGCGGCTGGTCAAATCTGCCAAAAGTTGCTGCAAGTCGCGGTGCAGAGCTTCTCGCATCAGCATTTCTTCTGGGGAGATGCTGTCGGTTTCGAGCAAGTCGCCCAATTCTGTATCTTTTTCGTTGCCCACTTTAGTTTCCAGAGAAACAGAGCGCGGGACTCGCAACAAAACTTCTCGGACTTGGGATGGTGTCATTTCCAGCTCGATCGCGATATCTTCGATGGTAGCTGTCCGACCTTTTTCTTGAGAAATTTTGCGCTGGGCTTTTTTGATTTTGTTAAGTTTTTCGGTGATGTGAACGGGGAGGCGGATGGTGCGGCTTTGAGTAGCTATCGCCCGCGTAATTCCCTGCCGAATCCACCAGTAGGCATAGGTGCTAAACCGATAGCCCCGCGTCGGGTCGAATTTTTCGACGGCTCGCTCCAATCCGAGAGTACCTTCTTGTATTAAATCTAGCAACTCTAAACCGCGATTTTGATATTTTTTCGCTACCGAAACAACTAGGCGCAGGTTCGCCTTAATCATGTGGTCTTTTGCTTCGATGCCTTCAGCTTGAATTCTTTCTATCTCCTCGACAGTCATCTCTGCTAATTCTGCCCAATGGCGCTTGCCTTCGGACATAATTCGTTTTAGTTCTGGCACGTCGCCTACACCTGCTGTTAATGCCCAGCGTTCCAGGGAAGGCTTGTGTCCCAACTGTGCGGACAGGCGATCGCGCACCTCTATTACATGAACGAAGCGCCCAATTAGCCCTTCTTCCTGAGAGGCGACGGTACTGCGTAATTCCAGTAGTTTGATATAGCGCTGAACTTTTTGAGCTTCAGAGACTTCTTCGTCTCTACCTAAGAGACGAACGCGACCGATTTCTTGTAAGTAAAGGCGCACTAAATCCGTAGTGCGGCGGCTGGCATTTTTTTGCAATTTGGATGCTGTCTCTGCATCCTCAATCTCTGCTGCGCGTTGGTCGATGAGTTCGTCCCCAGCTTCTTCAGCATCTTCATCCAACACATCTACATCTTGCAATGGATTGACTTGCAGTTGTTCGTCGAATTCAGCTTCAGCGTAAAAAGAGGTGGCTGGCATAGTGATTTTCTCAGTTGCTCCGGGTGAAAAGATGCTACGCTTAGCGGTTATTTATAATTATGAGGCCCGCTTTATTAAGACGAACCATCACCGCTGTTTGTTTCTTTACTAACTTTCGTGACTTTTTTTGCTGTTGTTCGATCGAACTTTGGCAGCCCCACTTCTTTTACAAAGATTCAGGAAAACCCTAAGAACTTTCTGATGTAACAGGTTGAAGGCCAGAAAAGTGCGTTGTACTTCTTTGTTTGTATAGCTAGTATAGATAGTGACAGGCTAAAAACAAGTGACGTTCGTCAGAAGTTAAGTTAATCTTCATCACCAATAACCTGGTTCCCGATCACTTCGGAAAATTAAGGATTTTTTTAATAAAACTTTATATAACTCGGCGCGATCGACTAAATACCTGCTGTGGATGGAAGTTTAATCTCTTGCAGAATATGAGGTTCAGAGTTGATCTTATTTTCAATACCGAGTTGCGACTGACGAAAAAACCGGGTTTCCCGACAAAAATTTAGGATTTAAACTGATAATTTGAGGAAAAAACTCGATCGATCGAGGTTTTTTGCCGGAATCGCTTTTTTTGAGGAAACAGCAGCCGATAATTATTTTGGTGTTGGCTGTGGCTTCTGGTTCAACCTCACCCAAGAGAAACGGCATCGGAAACCGAGTTTTTTGCACTCGCGCTTGGACGGAAAGGGCTGGTTGTTCCTGCTGTTACCGGAGGTCGATCGGGTTTGATACGGCGTGCACTAGATTAACCGCACGCACTCTTGGAGCGCGCGTGCGGACTTCAGTTTGTTCTCAGACTGCGGAATTTAGTCCGCACTACAAACCCTTTTTTGATGGTAATCGATCGCACATGATATGAGCTAGCGCCCGATCGATCGCCAGTGCACCGCGAGTTTAAATTGCTAGCGCGGGTAAAGTTTCATCAACTCCTTCACCTGTTCGGCGTGATACGAACTGCGAGTTAAGGGAGAAGCAACAACTTGCAAGAATCCCAAAGATTCGCCAAACTCTCTCCAAGCATCAAACTGTTCGGGCGGCACAAAACTTTCTACATTCAAGTGCTTTTGAGTCGGTTGCAGGTACTGTCCAACTGTCAAAATATCGCAGCCGACAGCCCGCAAGTCCTGCATCGCCTCCCGAATTTCGCTGTCTGTTTCTCCCAGTCCCACCATGATGCCGGATTTGGTGTAAACCCCCGGTGCGATTTGGCGGCTGCGCTGTAAAAGTTCCAGCGTGCGATCGTACTTTCCTTGCGGCCGCACTTTCCGGTAAAGTCGCTTTACAGTTTCGGTATTGTGGTTGAGTACATCGGGGCGGGCTGCGAGAATAATTTCTAAAGCTTGCCAATTGCCGCACAAGTCGGGAATCAAAACTTCTATGGTTGTATCGGGCATTGTCGATCGCACCGCTTGAATGCACTCGACAAACACAGACGCGCCCCCATCCGGCAAATCGTCCCGGTTTACAGAAGTAATCACAACGTGATTCAGTTTTAGCCGCTGCACAGCTTGCGCCAATCTTTCGGGTTCCGTCGGATCTAAAGCTTGGGGCTTTTTCTCAAAATCGATATCGCAGTAAGGACAGGCGCGGGTGCAAGCCGGGCCCATAATCAAAAATGTCGCAGTACCCGCGTTGAAGCATTCCCCAATGTTGGGGCACGACGCCTCTTCGCAAACCGTATTCAGGGATAAATCCCGCAAAATTTCTTTGACGTTGCCGACGCGCTCCCACTGGGGGGCTTTAACTCGCAACCACTGGGGCTTAACTGTCACGCCTGTCTCCGCCTGAGTAGTGTTTTACAAATCATTATATACGAGCTTGGTGAATTTGGAATTGAATGTGATATCGTAAAATATAGTGACTAAATTCGGGATGTAGCGCAGCTTGGTAGCGCACCTCGTTCGGGACGAGGGGGTCGCAGGTTCAAATCCTGTCATCCCGATTTTAAAATTAAATTTGATATTCTGCAGCCAGTAAGTTTGTTTCGGGCGATCGTCCGGCTGTCTATACTTGTAGTGAGCTGAAATTGTCGATCGGGCTGTTCATCCCTCTTGACTCTAAAAATCAACTGTAACGGTTATTTTTGCCAAGCAATGTAGAGAATAATGTGTCAAGAATCAGAGCAGCAGTAGACAGTAGAGAGCAAGTCTGAATATTCTCTCTTTGTTGAGATTCGAGACTGTGTTTGATTGTATGTACTCGATCGATGCTGAGAAATTTTACCAAGGTTTGAAACCAGAGGCAAGTAAAAACACTGCCAGAGTAATTCTTAACGATTTCTTAATCAATATTTACACCTTGAGGTAGATATATTAATAGCTGAATAGGCTTACAATTGTAACCAATATTATATTAATTGTGAAATTTATCCAAAAATCGGAGGATATTCTAGTGCAAAGAAGTGGCAAAGCCTTCGGCTCCTGTTCTCGCTGCGAAACAGTACCCCAAAAAATAGAGGGTCGCGGAGGCTTATACCTGTGGTTTCCAGTGTCGCACACGCTGAGCAAGGTTATTTCTGCACTGAGGGAGACAAAACTTGAATTCCAGCTTTTAGAGGAGAGCAAGTGTTTGTACATTACCCTGGAGGGAATAGCAAAAGAAAAGTTTTGTGCCCTAGCAGCCTCGGTGTTGACAAATCAAGAATTGAAAGAAACAAAAGTTTTGTGGATGCGGGAAGTTGAGCAGCCACAATTTAGCGATTTTTATCGCAGCACTTCCTTAGACTCTTTTATTAACTTCAGCAATTCTGATTGGCTGTTAGATTTATTGTACGAAGAACGCATTACTACACATTTTCAGCCCATTGTTTATACCTCAGATACTTCTAAGATTTTTGCCCACGAAGCGCTACTCCGAGGTATTGACGAGCAAGGAAACTTAATTCCTCCAGGTCGGATTTTTGGTCAAGCTGAATCAGCAGGTATAATTTTTCAACTAGATGCTTTAGCCCGGACACGCGCTATTCGCGAAGCCAAGGTACACGAGATCGAAGAACTACTTTTTATTAATTTCTCTCCGACTGCTGTTTACGATCCCGCTACGTGCCTGCGAATGACGGTGCAGGCTATTGATGAATCGGGAATTCCTCACAGCAATATTGTTTTTGAAGTAGCGGAATCTCAGCACCCTCCCGATATGGATCACTTGATTAAAATTCTGAGTTTTTACCGAGAAGCGGGATTTTTAATTGCCTTGGACGATTTTGGTAGCGGTTCTTCTAATTTAAATTTGATGCACCAGTTGCGACCGGATTTTCTAAAGTTGGATATGCAATTAATTCGCAACGTTCATCAAGATTTTTATAAGGCACTAATTACTGAAAAAATGTTAGAAGTTGCCGCTCAATTACAGATTAAAACTGTTGCTGAAGGTGTGGAAACTGTGGAGGAGTTAGAGTGGGTGCGACAGCGGGGAGCAGATTTTGTTCAAGGTTTTTTGATTGCTAAGCCTTGTTCTCCACCCATCGCAGTTACCAAATATATTGGTGGTGCTGAACCTGTTTCTCTGTCCGTTTAAAATGGTATTCTATGGCTTATTGGTACCCCGGCAGAGCATCTGGATCGGTCTCCAGCAAAACGATCAAATTTCCAAACAGAGCCTCTAGATATTCATTATCAGGCAGAGCCTGGTAACGAGAAAGCCAGAAAATTAGAAAATATTAAACGCTTAAATTGCGCCGCAAAAAGCTTTCTAGGGATTCCATTCTCATGTTGTAGATAGACTCCAAATTTTGCACTTCTTCGGGAGTGCAGAAAAACTCGTTACCCAACAATACCCGCAAAGTTCCTAAGCTTTTTTGAGCTTGAGGATTCAACAAACCCAAGACATTTCGCAAGCCGTCAAACACAACCAAGGGGGGATTAATTACCACAGGTTCACGATTGAACAAGCGTCCGAAAATCCGGGCAATGTCGTCTCTGCTCAGAACATCGGGGCCGCCGACTGCTAAAATTTGGTTGCGCGCGCCTTCGACTGTTGCCGAGTTTACGGCAATTTTTGCTAAGTCGTCGGTACTGACAACTGAGGTGCGGTTTTTGGCGTCGCCAATCAGCAGGTAAAGTCCGGTTTCTCGAAATCTTTCGGCGAGTGGCAGCAGGCTGGAAGCAAAACCGGCGGGCCGCAAAATGGTATAGTTTAATCCGCTGTTTTGCAGGTATTTTTCGACTTCTCGTTTGGCTTTGAATACTGCGGAATCTTCGTATCCGCGATCGACTCCCAGTACAGAAATAAAGACAAAATGCTCAACTCCGGCTTCTTTGGCGCAGTCGATAAGTTCTATGTTGGCGCGGTAGTGTACTGCTTGAACGTCGCCACCGGTGCCGTGGGTGCTGATGATGTACTGGACTCCTTGGCAGGCTTTTTTAATATCTTTGTCTTGTTTCAAGTCGCCGATAAAAATATCTGCTCCTCGATTTTCTAGTTCCGAGTAGCGAGAGGCGAGGCGAACAAAGGCGCGGACAGGCTTGTCTTGCTGTCTGATTTCTCGTACTATTCGGCGGCCTAGGGCGCCTGTTGCTCCGGTTACTAAGAACATAATTTTTTGGGGTTTATTGTTATGGGAGAAGGAAGTTCGGCAGCGGATTTTGTAACGGATGTAACGGATGGAACGAGCAATTTTCTGCAAGGGGTTTTAGAAACTCGGTTGCTTGATTTTCTAGTTGCTAAACCTAAGATTTATCGTAGAAACCGGGTTTATTTTGCCAAGGATCGCTTAGGATTATAGAAATAAACCCGGTTTCTTAAATTTCTGGTTGTTAAACCTAGGATTTATCGTAGAAACCGGGTTTATTTTGCCTTAATCTTATTTATAACTCACAATTCAAATTTCGACAATTACGGGGGTGTGGTCGCTGGGTTTGATTAATTTTCTGGGAGCAATGTCTATTGTACAGTTTTTTGCTTTTTCGTACAGGGAATGGCTGAGATAATGGTGGTCGATTCTCCAACCGTTGTTGCGGGGAAATGCGGCGGCGCGATAGTCCCACCAGCTATAATGGCCGCCTTCTGAGGTGAATTTGCGGAAGGGGTCGTTTAATCCTAATTCGATGATTTCTGTTAATGCTTGGCGTTCGGCTACTGATAGGCCAACTGAGTTTGCAGCAGCTTTGGGATTGTGAATATCTCGATCGTCCGGTACGATATTGAAGTCGCCGCAAATGCACAGGTTGGGCGATTTGTCTAGTGCTATTTTGAGGTATTCTTGCAGCAGTTTGAGCCAATGCAGTTTGTACTCATATTTCTCGCTACCGACTTCGGAACCGTTGGGAACGTAGACTGAGATGATGCAAATATCGTCGATAACCCCGGCTATGAGGCGTTTTTGTTCGTCGAAGCTGCCGACGGTTTCGGTGTCGAGAAGGGGGGAAAATCCGGTGCTGATTTGTGACATGGGCGATCGGCTAAAAATAGCTACGCCGTTGTAGGATTTTTGGCCGGAAATGTAACAGTTGTAGCCGAGGTTGGTGAAGGGCTCTAGGGGGAAGTCTTTGTCTGTGACTTTGGTTTCTTGCAAGCAGAGAATGTCTATTTGGTTGGTTTGCAACCAGTTAGTAACGTGTTCGATGCGGGTGCGGATTGAGTTGACGTTCCAGGTGGCGATTTTCATTTCTTGTTTGTTATGTACTCTCTGATTGCTGGTTCGATCGTGAAGTGCGATCGCCCGTTTTGCTTGACTGTTTCAACTAATGACCGTCGTCCTAAAGATTGCATGACTTTCAAGAGTTCTGGCGGTGATAGTTGCAGGTTGTCTGGCTTTTTTGAGATGTCTGCTGGTTCGATCGCACTTGCTAGCCAATAAATCACTTGTTGTTCGGATGCGGTTAGGCGATCGCACTGCTGCTGCAATAGTGATTCTAAGTCTCCTAAAAATAGGGTATCATAGGAGAGGAATTCGGAAACGCTGCCGCCGAATAAGTCTTGAATTAATGTGGCAATTATATTTAACCATAAGGGATTACCTCGGTAAAGGTCGATTAGTTGTGACCATTTTTCCGGTTCTGCTAATCCTTTTTCTCTGAATATTTCCTGTGCTTCCGGGCCTAAACCGTTGAGTTGCAGAGATTTGCAGGGGCGGTTTTCACCTTCTACTGCGGCGATTTCTCTGGGTTTTTCCCAACTCAGGAGGATTAAACAACTGTTGTGGGATGATTCTGCTATTTGTTTGAAGAATGGGCCGTAATTTTCATAGCCTGGTTGGTAATTTCCTGCGAGTTGTTGGCTGCTGAAGATGGTTTGGATATCATCGAGGATTAGGAGACAGCGGTGCGATCGTAGATATTCTAGTAGGGGCAATCTCCCTGTGGTTGCCATTTCTTCGGGATAGGGCGCGGGCACGGGGGCACCGCCCCTACAGAATTTAATTAAGTCGGTTTGGAGTGAAGCCAGCGGTGGCGCGTCGCGGAGACTTCGCCAGATTATGCGATCGAATTCGTGTTGAATTTGTGGGATTAGTTGGAGTGTTAGGGCGGTTTTGCCAATACCGGATAAGCCGTATATGGTGATGAGACGGGTGCGGCCTAAAATCCAGTTTTCGAGGGTGGAAAGTTCGGATGTGCGGTTATAGAATAGGTTGGGTTCTGGTGCATCGGATAAGTCTTGACGAACTTTTGGTTTAGTATTGCTTGTTGGTTCGTTAAACTTATCCTTGTCTTGAGGTTCAGATTGTAATTTTTTTGAGGATTGCGAACTATCAGCAGAGATGTTACCAATATGAATACAGCCATTGCCAAAAAGCGAGATATTGCCAACTCGTAAATTTTCCAGCTTTGCTCTAAAATTTGCTTTACATACTTGTTCCTCGCCTAATGCAACTGATAGAAGTTTCCACAATTTGAAGCCAACCTCTTTAACATATTTTTCTGAACGGTGGTGTTCCTGTGCAATTTCTTTATATTTTTGATTGTTCCAAGCGCCGCGCAGTATAGCTTTTTGCAGGCTATCTAAGTGTTTTCCCGTAGTAGTTAAAGCTAGATTGTCAGTAAATTTTAAGGCATCTTCAATATCCATTAGTCACGTAGATGCAAGGGTTTGACTTGATTGTAACCCAACTAAACATGACTTTTTCGGTAGCAACCAGCTAAATGTTACTTTTTATGGCCTAGTTGGGATGGAAAAAAACTACTAAATATGACTAAATATGGCTTGACAAGCTTTGGTATTTAGGGAAAGATTTATACTTAAGAGAGCAAAAGATTATGCTAAGCGCTACTTGTATCTACCTGTTATGACACAACCGAATATTCTGGAACTCGCTAAACAGGGAGATGCAAAGGCGATCGCGCTTCTGCTGAACCGTCAGCTACAAGCCAAGGGCATCACCGCCGCAGCTTCCCTTAAGGATGGTTGTTTACAGGTGATGCTGGAAGCGGCAGAAGCGCCTAGTCAGCAAGTTTTGGCGGCGTGGGTGAGTAAGTCGATCGCTGGTTTGGGGGCTGCCTCGATTGAGAAAGTCAAGGTTTACGGGCGACAGACGGGCGCAAAGGTGCCGGCGTGGAGTCAAGAGTTTGAAGTGGCGGGGCTAAAGTTGCCTGTTGCAAATGTCACACAGGGGCGGGCAAGTTCTAGTGATAATACGGAGTCCAATCAGCTTAGCTTGAAGGAACGGGCTAAGCTTGGGGATGTGGAGGCGATCGCATCTCTGTTAAATCTGCCGTTGCAAAATAAGGGAATTACGGCGACTGCGAGTTTGCAAGATGGTTGTTTGCAGGTGATGTTGGAGGGCGATCGGGTTCCTGATGAGGAGGTTTCTATCAGGATTGTCCGCAGGGAGTTGACGAATTTGAAGGCGGGGGCGATCGCTTCTGTGAAGGTTTACGGGCAGCAGGTGGGTGAAGATTTCCCGGCTTGGAATCGAGAGTTTGAGCTAAAGGCAGAGGTTAGTTCAGATTCAAAAAAATTATCAACAGATAAATTTGCAAATTTGACTGATCTATTGACTCCGATTATTGATTTGCTTAGAGAACGAAAATTTAAAGAATTGTTAGACATCGGCAAAAATTATCTTAATGAAAATCCCGATCGTCAAAAACGTTTGATTGTAGTAGGAGTTATTGTCTTAGCAACTCTAACCTTTAAAGGAATACCTTTTTTAGGTTTCAATCACAATATTAAAGGCTCACTAACACTCAAGGATGACTTCTTCGGTGGAGTGGGTCAGTTTTGTAATGGAAAAGGAGGTTACGGGGATATTAAAAGTGGTAGGCAGGTGCTAGTAAAAGATCATAAAGGAGAAACTATTGCGACTGGAGAGTTAGGCACAGGTAAAATAATATCTGATAACCACTGCCAATTTGCTATCGAAGTGAATGGAATACGAAAAGCAGAGTTTTACACAATTCAGATCGGTAGGCGCGGCGACTTGACATATTCATATCAAGAGATGAAGGATAAAAATTGGGAGCTAAACGTGTCTTTGGGTGATTGATTTACTGGGAATAAAAGGAGTGGTTTATGATTTTTGTAATTCCGTTTATTATGGGCGCTTTAGCTGTGGCTGCGGCTGCGTATGGATCGGTTAAAGGCTCTGAAGGCATGGGCAAAATGAATGAAGCCAAGGAAATAGGAGAACGAGCCCAACATCGACACGAGAAAGCAGTCAGCGATCTAAAAGTAGACTGGGAAGCAGCCAACAGATTAGCAGAAGTTTACGGTCAACTGCAAATTCGTGTAAGGCATCGTACTATTGGGCAGTTTGTGGCTTTCATCGAACGCATTGGCCAGAAAGCTTCCCAAAGTGATATGAAATTTTTAGCTGGACTAGAAGGCATATCAATTCAGCAGCTCAAAGAATACAAAACTGTCGCGCTGGAAGGTCAGGAAGTATTCCAAGGTGTGACTTCATCCGCAGGGGCAGGCGCGGCTGCTGGCGCTACAGCAGTAGGCGTGGCGCAAACTTTTGGGACAGTCGCAGTTCCTCAATTTTTTGGCTTGTTTAGTACCAATGTAGCTGTTTCTCAACTCGGTATGTCTGGTGTGGCGGCGTGGTTAGGCGGTGGCAGCATGGCACTAGGTGGCGCTGTACTCGGAGGTATTGCACTTGGCCCTGCTTTAGCTGTTGGCGGTTTCCAAATTGCAGGTAAAGGTGAGGAAGCTTTAACGAAAGCACGTGAATACGAAGCTCAGGTTAACGTTGAAGTTGCCAAAATTGAAGAGGCTAGAGATTTCATCAGACAAGTCGAACGGCGAGTCAAAGAATTAGGCAAATTGGTGTCTGATTTAGATAGCCGCGTTGCTCTACTTCTCAACGAACTTGAATCAAAACCCTTTGATATAGTTCAAGATGCTGCTAAGTTTCAACAGGCACTAATGCTAGTGAAAGCCCTTGTAGAAATTATGAAAACCCCTGTGTTAGACAGCCAAGGAAATCTGAATTCAACAGTGGCGAATATTCAAGCAAAATACCGGAATATGTGAGGAAATTAACAATGAGCAAAATGGCAGCGTTTGTTAGCGGTGCTGATGCCTTGCAGCAACTTACTGCACATTACTTTGAGTACAAGCAAATCGCTGAACAAGAGCGGACAAAGCGGCGTGAAATCAAAGCCTGGGAAAAGGAAAGCCTCGCCAAGATTAAAGCTCAACGTGACTTGTTAATGGAGTACCTCGATCGCTCCTTTGATGAACGATCGAAAAATTTTCAGCAACTTTTCGATGTGGTCGATCGAGCAATAGCATCTGGTAATAATGAGCAACTGGGATTAGCATTAGATTCGATTACAGAGCTTGCTAAGTCTAGCCCGTTTAAAGAACTGGCTAATTTATCTTCTGTGCAGGCTGCTCTCGCCGATCCAAACCACGAGTGGAAGTTTTAATTAGCTAGCTGTTAAACCATTAGTGATAAACTAGAGTGGGGATTCCCCCACTCTAAAGGAGAGTAAATCATGGCTGACATTGAAAACCTTCTAAACCAACTGCCAGAAATTGCCGAGGCAATGAAACTTACTATTGGCAATCCTAGCGAAATCAGACGTGAAATTGGGAAGATCGATAATCTTATAAAGCGACTAAATACTATTGGCAAGGAACTTGAAGAAGTATTAAATAATGAGAGATTCAATAAAGGATTCTTGGGAGCGATACCTTGGTTAGGGGCAGTTGCCGGCTTGTTCCTACCTGGTGGATTTTTAGTAGATGCACTTGTATCGGCAGGGAGTGGCTTACTTTTTGAAAAACTGGGCGATCCAGATAAGGAAACGTCTCTTGCTGACTTAATAGAAAATGTTGAAAACTTAATTGAGTGGGGCGATGGTTTAAAGAATATAGCAGAAAATATTTTAACTGATTCACAATTATTGATCCAGCTAGAATGGGAAAGGAAATCTCTAAGTATCCCAGAAGAAGTAAGGCAAATTGATGAAAATTTAAGAATTCACATAGACTTTGATGAAGAGCAAAGTTTAAGGCAACAGGTTCAGCAAATAAAGGTAGCTCAAGAACAGCTAAAACAGGTTCACCCAAAACTGGATATTCTCGTACAATATCTTGAACGTAATGTCGAGCCAATTGAGCGCATAAAAGCTTTGATTTCTTACTTTGGGGAATCAGTGTTTGCGATAGAATGGTTTGATGAAGAGCATGGGCTTATTATATCTTACGAGGGTCAAACTACAACATTAGAAATTATCTTCAATGAATGTGTATCTTTAAAAGAAAAAGCTAATGCTTTAATTGACCGGGCTAATAGGTTAAGAGGACAGGTCGAACAATCTCTTAAACAGTTAGAAGAAGAACGCCGTCACAAGGAACAAAAAAAACCTAGTCGTAAGCGAAGCGAAAGATATACACAGACAGGAGAATCTCTAAATCCTATTGAGCGTACCATGTCTTCTGATCAAAGACGCGGGGGTAAAAGTGGCTGGATACTGATACTATCCACACTGACTCTAGGAGTTTTGGGTTATATCGGCTGGAAAACTAACTTTCAACTTTCACAGGTTCAGCAGACGATAGCAACTTTTGAAATTCCCCTAAGTATTGGAGAGCAAAAAACAAATTCTGAACCTTCACCCACCTTAACACCAGCTTCTCCGCCAGACCCAACAGCAACAAATTTGCCAGCAGCCCAAAAACTAGCAATGGAAGCTGCCGTTATGACTCAAAACCCGCCTCATCCACTAGAAAATTGGCAGCAAGTACAAGTGAAGTGGCAGGAATCAATCAAATTGTTAGAGGCAATTCCAGACAGTTCGCCTGTTGCAACTCAAGCTCAAGAAAAGCTAAGTGTTTATCGAACTAACTATCAGGCGATTACTAATAGAATCGTCACTGAACAGAAAGCAGCCACTAATTTAGAAGCCGCCAAAAAACTAGCATGGGAAGCTGCCGTCATCGTGAATAAGCCACCTCATTCTAAAGAAGTCTGGCAGAATGCTCAATCAAAATTGCAGCAGGCGATCAACTTGTTAAATGCTATTCCTCAAGGTACATTTGTGGAAGTTAAAGCTAAAGAAAAGCTTGCCGATTATCAGAATAATTATGTAATAATAAGCAGCAGAATTAAAACTGAAACTCCTTGATTTTATCCATATTACTAATTAAGTTTTAAATTACCAGAGATTAAGCCAAAACCTTAGCTTCTGAAATCCTAGTTACTGAAAAAGAGCGATCGCCCTTAAATCCCAAATTGTCACAAAGTGCGATCGCCCCTCGCCTGTGTTTTTCAAAAAAGCCACGAAAATCCCAAGCCTTCGTGCCGTTTCGGTTGAGAATACACTATTTTAGACAGATTTAATCCATTCTTTTTTAAGTCTGATAACTCAAGTGCAAATCACCGACAATTGGTAATTCAAATACATTACTTTCTCGCAACCGCTTTGAGAAAAACATAACTTCCAGATTTTCAATTTCCTCCGTGTCAGGATTGAGACGAGCTACAATTCCATAGTCTAGTTCTTGCGATTCTTGCTCTGCATAAGGTGAACATTTATTGACGTACAAAATATCCCCAATAGCATCGTATTTAAAAGTTAATTTTTCTGCCATATTATCTCTCCTTGGGTAACATTTTTTGTTAAGTAAGCTGTCACGATCCAATAGCGCTGTGTGGGATCTGTATCATTCACAACAGCTACTACAACATACCTACCCTTGCGACCCTTACCAGACTGCTGTGAAAATAGAAGAGTATTGCCGAAACGTAAATCACATCGAACCTCATCTGGATCAGCTAGAGTTTTAGCAATTCTTTCCTGATAAGATTGTAGCAAATCGGGATGTGTCTCGACAATATGTAGTTCTCGCTCTTCAGTGAGTTCAACCTCACTATCGAGATATGGACAGAAAAATTGTGTTGTCACATTCCTCCATTCTTGTCAGTCCTAGTTACCTAACTTTGAGATTACCATAATTACCTGATAAGTTTAGCGATCGCCCTTACATCCCAAATTGTCAAAAAGCGCGACCTCTGGGAACTGTATCATTCAAACCAACTCCGACACTCTGCGCCGCCTTTCCACGGCTTCATACTCATCCTCTAAAAGCCAATACTGTGCCTCATCATAACCCTTACTAGAAAACACAACTTTATAAACATCAGCCGGATTTTAGATCCGACAATTCCCCTCAGCGTCACTTTTTGTTTCAAACTTCCCTTGCCATTTGTACTCCACATCCTCATCAATTGTCGAAAATGTAATATCCCGCCCTCAGCCATTTAACAAAACACCATTCGCTATTTTTGTCAACCTCAAAATTCCCTTAAACACTTCAATTTTGCCAACACCAGACACCCCAACCAGTAAGGCAAAATCAGAAAAATAGATTAGTTCAAAAAGCCACTCTCATAAAATATAAAAAATCTACTTTATTGATGCTCATTTCCCCCTCCAATCCATTAATTGTCAGCGTCCATCAGCCAACATCTGCGGTTAAAAACTAACATAATTTTGCCGCCACCAAGCCCGCACAAACTTAATCTCCTCAAACGTATAACATTCTTGTAAAAAATCATAAATCGCTCTCAACCGTTCATCTCCAATAACTTCAATAGCGTTTACAATAGCCTGCTGGCGTTCCGATTCCACCAACAAATTTATATCAACTTCCCGGCCCGTATCCATCAATTCTACCAAATGTCCCGCAATAGTATTCTGGCTCATCCCCCGCATTTCTGCAATAACTTCTACAGTCACACCTTGCTTGTGCAATTCCCAGGTTTGCATCTGCGAATAAGACGGAACATTAGCAAGATTGGGAGGATTAACCACATCAGAAGGTGCAGCACCTGTGGACAATCCTTGTTCTTTACAAAAAGTGTGAATTGCCTCTAAAAAAACCTTACCGTACTTATTTCGTTTATTGCTACCAACACCGTAAACATCCTCAAATTCGGTGAGATTTTGCGGGCGTTTTTCTGCCATGTCTCGCAAGCTTCTATCGGCAAAAACTACGTAAGGCGGCACAAATTGTTCGTCGGCAATTTGTTTTCGTAGCGTGCGAAGTATGGCAAATAAACCTTCGACTTCTACAGCCAAAGACCGCACTCTTCCCTGTACTTCTCGCTGTGCTTCTATGGCAATTTCAACAGTTCGCTGGCGTTTCATGATTTCCCAACTTTTCTCGTTGAGTTTCAAGATGGGAAAACCGTCGGTTTTTTCATCTAATAAACCTTGATTGATCAGCGAACGGCTCAATCTTTTCCAATCCTCTGCACTTCTGTCTTTGCCAATGCCGTAAGTAGAAAGTTGCTGGTGCTGGTATTGCAATATTTTTTGATTTTTTGAGCCGCGCAGTACGTCGATAATATGATTCATGCCGAATTTCTCTTGGCATCTCGCGATGCAGGAAAGAAATTTCATTGCTTCTATTGTCCAATCTTCAACTGGTTTTTTGTTGCAACAGTTGTCGCAATTGCCACAATTGCCGGGAAATGAATCGCCAAAATAATTTAATTGGACTGTGCGGCGGCACTCGCTGGATTCTGCATAGTTAATTACTCGCCGTAACTGTTGGCGGGCTATTCTTTGTTCTTGTTCGTCTGGTTTTTGCTCGATGATGTATTCGATGGTTTTGACATCGCCGAATCCAAAAAATAAGGTGCAGTGGGACGGTTCGTTGTCTCGGCCTGCGCGGCCTGATTCTTGATAGTAACCTTCGAGATTTTTGGGTAAGTCGTGGTGAATTACAAACCGCACGTCGGGTTTGTTGATTCCCATACCGAAGGCGACTGTTGCTACCATTACTTGTACGTCGTCGCGAATGAAGCGGGTTTGGTTGGTTGTGCGATCGCTATCGCTCATGCCGGCGTGATAGGGTAAAGCTTGGATGCCGCTTTGTTGCAATTTGTAGGCAACTTCGTCAACTTTTTTGCGGCTGAGACAGTAGATGATTCCTGAACCGCCTTTTTTTTGGATGATTTGCAAAACTTGGGCAAAACTGTGTTTGGTTTTGGGGCGAACTTCGTAGTATAAATTGGGGCGGTTGAAGCTGGCGACGTGGATGTAGGGATTTCGCAGATTTAGCTGCTGGATGATGTCTTCACGGACGCGCTCGGTGGCGGTGGCGGTGAGTCCCATAATGGGGATGTTTGGGTAGCGATCGCGCACTCGCTGCATTTGCCTGTATTCTGGTCGAAAGTCGTGTCCCCATTCTGAAACGCAGTGGGCTTCGTCGATCGCAAATGCCGAAATTCCTAACTTTTCTGCTACTATATCCAAAAACGGCAAAAATCTTTCACCCAACAATCTTTCGGGCGCAACGTACAGCAATTTAATTTTACCTTCGAGAATTGCTGTTTGGCGCGATCGGGTTTCCATCGCGCTCAAAGTGCTGTTAAGAAAAGTCGCCCCAATGCCATTATCCTGCAAAGCTTCCACCTGGTCTTGCATCAGAGCAATCAGCGGCGAAACAACCACAGTCAGTCCCGGTTTCAACAAAGCCGGTAATTGAAAACACAAAGACTTGCCACCGCCAGTCGGCATGACAATCATCATATCGCGTTTTTGTAAAGCAGCTTCGACAATTTCCCGCTGCCCGGTGCGGAAAGAGTCATAGCCAAAAAAATGTTTGAGGGATTGTTCGAGGGATGAGGGCGCGAGAGATGTTGGCGGATTCGACCCTGACATTTGTAGTAATTGGTTGTTGACTTCTACCCTATTCTAGGTCTTTTGAGCACAAATACAGTTACAATATTTGAGAATCTAAATTTAACCAGAGAAACCGATGCCGAAAGCAATTTGGAATGGTGCCGTTTTGGCAGAAAGCGATAAGTGCGAAGTTGTAGACAACAACTATTATTTCCCGGCGGATGCAATCAACCGCGAGTATTTCAAGGATAGCAGCACTCACACTACTTGCGGTTGGAAAGGTGTTGCTAGTTACTACAGTGTGGAAGTCGGCGGGGAAGTGAATAAGGATGCTGCTTGGTACTATCCTACTCCAAAAGATGCTGCTAAGAATATTGCAGGATATGTTGCTTTTTGGAAAGGAGTTAAGGTTGAGGCTTGATATCAATTCCGGTTGAATTCAGAAATCATTGTTGACTGTTGACTGTTAACTGTTTAAATATTTGGACATTTGGACAAGATCAATGCAATCAGAAATAACTGTTGGCTGTTGACTGTTTGGACATTTGAATATTTGAATATTTGAATATTTGAACAATACCGATGCAATCGGAAACGATATCACACGAGTGGATGAGTTAAAAATTTGGGGCGGGTTTTGTGCGATTTTTGCACTTAAGCCGCCCCCTCAAATTTTAATCTTTTACCCAACCAGCGGCTGCTTCCCATCCCAAGCCGCGACGAACAACAATTGGTTCACTTGCTGTTAAATCGAGAATGGTAGAAATGTGATGACCGGGATCGGAATCATCATCGACAATGATATCTACTAACTTTAAAAAACAATCAAAAAGTTCAGCTTTGCCAAAGCTTTCTTCTTTTCCAGACGGCACTGCTGCTGTACCTTCTTCATCAGTGGTAATGTGAGCGGATGTGGAAATAATTGGATTTCCCAAGGCTTCCACAAGTGCAAAACAAAGCGGGTGGTCGGGAACACGAATACCTGTGGTTTTGCGTTTTGGACTCATTACCAATTTGGGCACTAACTTGGTAGCTGGTAGCACAAATGTGTAAGGGCCGGGGATTAACCGCTTGATAATTCGATATGCTTCATCCGTGACACTCGCATACTCGGTGATATTTGACAGTGAAGAACACAGGAACGTTAAAGGCTTATCATTGGATAGTTGCTTGATCCGCCTGACTCGTTCTACGGCTGATTTGGAGTTGAGATCGCAGCCGATCGCGTAAACTGTATCTGTGGGATAAAGCATCACTGCTCCATCTTTAAGAGCTTTTGCAATCTTCTCGATCCTGTCTTTTTGGGGTGCAACTGGATGCAGTCCGTAAATAATTGCCATGTTAAGATTTTGTAGGCTAAGTGGGCGATCGACAAATGTGCTAAAACAATCAATGTTGAAAATTAATTGCTAATAATGAATAAAATAGCTTATTTTGACTGTCCCACCGGCATTGCTGGCGATATGTGTATCGGAGCCCTACTCCACGCGGGCGTTCCCTTAGACTACCTAATCGAAAAACTCAACTTACTCGGCATTTCGACTGAGTACCAATTGCGGGCCCAATTAGTCCACCGGAATACTCAACAAGCAACTAAATTTTATGTCGATATAGCTGCCGATTTGCCCTTAAAATCAAACAATCCGGCTGCTGACTCCGCCCTCGATCCCTCGGAAACTGAATCCCCAACTTTCGACAACCGCCACCACCACCATCACGGGGAAGAACATTCTCACAGTCACGGCGAAGCAGATGCCGAAATTAGCCACAGTCATCACCGCCATTTGCCAGAAATTGAGCAAATCATCGTCTCTGCAAAATTGCCTCCGCGCGTGGAAGCTTGGAGTTTGGCCGTATTTGGCAAATTGGCAGATGCAGAGGCTGCAGTACATGGTATACCCCCAAGCGAGGTTCACTTTCACGAGGTGGGGGCTACGGATGCAATTATTGATATTGTCGGTACTTGTTTGGGTTTGGATTGGTTGGATATTGACGAGTTTTACTTTTCGCCGATGCCGACTGGTGGGGGTACGGTGAAGGCCGCCCACGGTAGGTTAGCTGTGCCCACGCCTGCGGTGATGCGGTTGTGGGAAACGCACCGAGTGCCGGTTTATAGCAACGGGATCGATCGCGAATTGTGCACTCCTACGGGAACTGCGATCGCCTGTACTTTCGCTGCTGCTTTTGGCCCGCCGCCGCCGATGCAGCTTCAGGCGATCGGATTGGGTGCGGGTTCTCGCAATCTGGCAATTCCTAATATTTTGCGCCTCTGGATTGGGAAGAAGGAAGAGGGGGAGAGGGGGAGAGGGGGAGAGTGGGAGAGTGGGAGAAAGACGGCTACTAATTCCCAATTCCCCATTCCCGATTCCCAATTACCGATTACCAATTCCATAGAAACTATTGCGGTATTGGAAACGCAAATTGATGATTTGAGTCCGCAGGCGATCGGCTATGTTTTTGATGCTTTGTTTGCGGCCGGAGCTCTGGATGTTTTTACTGCACCAGTTGTGATGAAAAAGTCGCGGCTGGGGGTTTTGTTAACTGCAATTTGTCATCCCGAATTTCAGGATGCTTGCGAAGCTGTGATGTTTCGGGAGACTACTACTCTGGGAATTAGAATCTCGACTCAACAAAGAACGATTTTGGATCGAGAAATCCAGACAGTTACAACAGAATACGGTGAAGTCAAGATCAAAGTTGCGAAGTCTGGAGAAACGATTGTTAACGTGCAACCGGAATACGAAGATTGCGCGGAAATTGCGCGAGTGAAAAATATTAGTTGGCGGGAAGTTCACCGCTTGGCGCTGCAAAGTTGGTACGATCGCACTTAATCAGTTCGCGATCGCAATCCGACCAAGAAACCGGGTTTTTATACCGAATCTGCGGGCCAAAACGCAGTATTTTCGTAAAGTTACAGCAGATTCTATGTTTATGAAGTACACCCGCCTATCGTTCGATTCCCGTAGGGACACGGCATTGCCGTGTCCCTACACTCCATAAACCTGGAATATGCTGTAAGTTTGTTTGCGATCGTTTATTGCTCAGCAGTTTGGAGCAAGCATTCTCTGACATACTCGACGATCGCCGGTTGTAGCATTAAACTTGTTGATGCGGTATCATTGAGCGATCGCCGATCTTCGATGAGCGATCGTTCAGCTAGCGCCTCCAATGCTTCCATCAGGTGCCTTCCCGAAACTTTGGGCAAAATTTCCGTTTTTAACTTTGCAGGGGTCGCTCCTTCTTGATTAATGGCGATCCAGTACATAATTTTTTGTTGCAGGGGAGACAAGCGATCGAACTGGCGATCGAGCAAATCCCACAAATCGCTAAAAACAGTATTTCCTTGCACTAAAAATGCGTGAATATCACCGCCAAAAAGTGTTTTAATAGTTGTTGCAGCAAGTTTGAGGGCGAGGGGATTGCCGCCAAAGTAGTTGACAATATCTTGACACTGCAATAGCGTTGCCTTTAATCCTTTAGCCGCGAGGATTTGCTGGCATACTGGCGGTGAAACTCCGAAGAGTTTGAGCGATCGCACGGGTAAATTTTCGCCCGATCGCACAGCAAACCCGCCCGGTTGTTCTCTTCCGGTTAAAATCAGACAACTTCGGTGGGGTTCGTCAGCAATGCGCGCCAACAACTGTCGGTAATCTTCATAGCCTTGTTGATATTGTCCGCTGCGATTTCCACCTTGCAAAATCGACTCCAAATTGTCGAAAATTAACAAACAGCGTTTTTGCCGCAACTGTTCCATGAGAGCATCAATAGAGTGATTGTTTGTGTGTTCTGAATTAGTTAAAATCGGCAAAATATTGCTGAGGATAACATCTAAGGTTGGTGCTTGCTGCAAACTCCGCCAAATCGCGAATTCAAACTGAGATTGAATTTGCTGAGCGAGTTTTACAGACAGAGAAGTTTTGCCGATACCGCCAAGTCCAAAAATACCGATCAGACGAGTAGAATTGCCGCTAATCCAAGTTTCTAATGTTTCGAGTTCCTGTTGCCGATTGTAAAATTCGGAAACATCGATCGCTTCTCCCCAGTCTTGGATGCAGTTATCTGATGCGCGGCCATGCTGGTAGCGGCGCAAGACTGCTTGCAGATTTTGCTTTGAGACTTTTTCGCCGATGATTTGAGAGAGATTTCGCCACAAATGCGAACCGACGTGTTTGATATAATCGTGTTCGTAATAAAGTAAGCGATGGGCTAAGCGATCGGCTATTTCTTGATAAGAATGTCCTTCCCAAGTTCCCAGAAAGACGCAGGATTGAAAGTCAGTGAGTTTTTGCTGGTTGTTCGCGTGTAACAGATGGTCGATTAGGGCGATCGCTTCTTCTGCTGTCATAGTTGTTATTTTGATTGATTAATTCAGTAGATTTACCGATTATTCTGAGTGGGGGTTGCTTTTCAGGATAGAAAACAAATTTACTTAATTAACCGCAACGTAGTCCCTTTTATATTCGGCGGTTGAAACCAGGTTTACACAAACAAAGTCCGCCAATGCGGACTAAGAAGTAAGAGGGATATTTAAGCCGGACTTGGGAGGAGGTTAATTCCACAATCTCAAATCTAAAATCGATTATCGATCGAGGAATTTACGTAAGTTTACAAAACCATGTCACTTTTTCTCACCGGCAGGGCGATCGGGGGGGTTTATTCTTTGAGTTAAGGCAGATCAGAAGGTGTTCCGGCTATTCAAAACTGATGATTTCAGCCGTACAAAAGCTTGTCACTTTTTCTCACCGGCAGGGCGATCGGGGTAGTTTATTCTTTAAGTTACGTCAGAGAACAAGTTGTTAAGACTGTTCAATAAACCGCTGGTGTGCGGAATAAACCGACTAGGAAGAGTCTTTTACTGCATCTGCGACGCAATTATAAGTTAGACCGCTTGAGCATCTGTTTGGGCGTAACTTGTGACCCATAGTTCTGAAATCATGATTAACTTAGATTGAAATCGGTTACTCAAGCTCTAATTTATAAGAAAGCATACTTTCTTTACCTTCAAACATCTTTATGAGTTGAGAGTAGGGCTGATTTTAAACATCAACTGTTCGACCTGCTATAAGTTCACAGGAGTTTATTATGTCTGTAAGAATTACTGAGTTTCCCCCAAAAGCCAACACATCCGAACCCTTTGTTTTAAAGGGAACTACTACTAACGTAGACGACGGAGATGAGTTGTTAATCTTAGTTGATGACAAATTTGAAGTGGCACGTCCTCGCGTCCAAGGAGGTAAATGGGAAATTACCTTGATTTTTAATCAAACAGGCGATCGCAAGATTGAGGTCATTGCGTCGGATCAGGATCGCGCAGAAATTACGCTTCGTCTGGAAAGCGGCGAGATAAAAATCATTTCTCGAAGGGTTTGGGGAGCAAAACCACCGAACAATTCCTTAGCTGATCTTCCTAGTCCGAAACGTATCACCATACATCATACTGTCTTTCCAACTTTGTTTGTTACAGCGAGTCAAGCCACTGAAGAACAAAGAATGAGAGATATTCAAGCATCAGAAATGAAGTCTCCCCAAAACTTTAGTGACATTGGCTATCATTATGTGATCATGCCTAGTGGTCGTATCTATGAAGGCCGTCCCAACAGCAAAAAAGGTGCACATGATGTATTTAATGATGGTTTTGGAATTGCAATGGAAGGGTCTTTCCATCTGTCGGGAAGCAATATCACAGATGAGCAATTTGACTCTACCGTTGCATTGTGTACCCAGCTATGTAAAAAAATTGGGATTACTGATCCAACGACTTTAGTCTCTACACCAATTGATAAGGATAGAGAACCTTCCCCTAAGAGTCTTCCCCGTATTATTGGACACCGCGATCGAGTCGATACAATTTGTCCAGGCATGGGAGAAGCTCGGCTAAAAGACCTTCGACAAGCCGTTAAAGCACGGCTGTAAGGCTATGTAAAATAAATGCTTCTAGTGAATATGAATCAGTAGTCTCAAAATTGAGGAAAATGTATGTCAATACGAATTGAAGGAATCGGTGATGGGCTAAGTGAAGAACAAAGAAATGCGCTTGCAATCATGACTAACTTGCCTATAGAACGCTTTAGCAAGCTCAAGAAAGACTTTTTGAAAATTAGTGGCTCCTCAGACTTGCTTGATGCAGATACACTCTTCAAATTTCTTGACCTTGCTGAAAAAAAGCGACTGGATCTATCTAATGAAGGTGTAATCCGCTTTAAGGACATTCATCTACCAGGGGGTAATCACGGTAGTTTAAGAGGTGTGATTGGCAAGGAAACTGCAAATGTCTACTATGACGTACTTACGATGCCTGATGGACTTGTTTTCACAACATCTTATGCCAAAGGTGAAATTATCTCTCAACTTGATGAGATTAGAAGCCGTGGTTATGAAACCTTAATCATGGAAGCGGCTGAAGACTTTGACATTCAACCTTCGGTAATTGGCGGTGTGGGATCGCGTGAATCCCTTTGGGGGATAATTCTTAGCCCACCAGGAGCAGCAGGTACAGGGGATGCTGGGCATGGTCGTGGGCTGATGCAAATTGATGATGGTGCTCATGATTTCGCTAGAACTGGTAACTGGAAAGACCCGAGAGCCAATATTCGTTATGGTTGCGATCTTCTCGCTGATAATAGGGCTGTTCAAAAACGTGAAGGGTTGACTGGAAGGCAGCTACTGAAGGCAACTCTCGCCAGCTATAATGCCGGACTTGGAGCCGTTTTACGTGCTCTCGATCGAGGAATTGATGTTGATTCGGTCACGGCAGGAGGTGATTACGGTAAAGACGTATTAGATCGAGCAGGTTGGTTTCAGAAGTTTGCCGGGTGGAATTAATACTGTATAGGTATATCAAATTGAGGAACAAAACCATGTCAAATTCAATGAATGAATTGATGCCTAACTTATACGTAGGCTGTACGGGTACAGATGTAGAAAAGCTACAACAGAAGTTACAAGAACTTGACTTTTATAGTGGACAAATTGATGGTCTTTTTGGTCAAGAAGTCGAACAAGCAGTGATCGATTTTGAAGACAGTCAGGGATTTGCACCTGATGGTGTAGCAGGTGTTTTCGTCTTAGAATCTTTGGGCTTGCTAAAGATTGAACGAGATCCTGAGTAAGTTCTAAAAAACCAAAATCATTATTTTTTGTGAGTAAATATCATGGTATTGTTCAAAGAAATTAATCTTCGTCTTTGTCCCTCTACCCCAATCATTAAGGGTCTCAATGATCAGATTCTGGCGGAGTTCGATGTAGTTGCTCCCGGTAAACTCATAAGAATTGACGATCTCAATGTGTCTCTCAGTAGGGCGGCGGCGGCAGTTCCTTTTGTAGGGGGACCTACCGCTAAAGCAAAATTGAAAGCAGCGATCGATAAGCGCGGCATAACACTTAGCATTAATTCTGGGTATCGAACTTTTGCCCAACAGTTCCTACTGTTCCGCCTGAAGCATCTCGGTGGGTGCAATCCTAATCCTGTTGCTCGACCCGGAACCAGCAACCATGAAAGTGGCCTAGCGTTAGACATAAATGAACCCTTGACTTGGAAACCTTTCCTCGAAGATCAAGGATGGAGACATTTTGGACCTGTCGATCCTCCTCATTATGATTTTGTTGCGGGAGGGACCGATCTTCGCAGTTTAGGAATTAAAGCCTTCCAAAGCCTCTGGAATAAGCATAATCCGGGAGATCCACTTGATGTTGATGGTTCGCTAGGTACGGATTGGGAAAATTCTAAAACTATTAAGCGATTAATGAAATCGCCTATAGATGGCTTTTCTTAGCTAGCTCTGGCAACAGTGGTCGCCATTGCTATTGGGGGCATTCCCGAATACAAATCGTCCTAATCTATTGTTCGATTCCTAAGAATGCGCCGTGTTTATGAGTTCTTGCAGCATTAGTCATCGCGGCCTAACAATGCCCATGCACACCGACCGCCGAGAAGTTAGTGGTAAGCCAAACTGCTAGTTATTAGAGTAGCGATCGCACCTCGTCACTTCTTCATCTCCTCACCAAATAACAGGAAATGAAGGTTGCAAGTGCGATCGCTCTTTCCCCTAGCTCAACAATTTACCAATTTACAAACCTTTACAAAAGCCTGTCACTTTTTCTCACCGGCAGGGCGATCGGGATTTTGTTATTCTTTGAGTTTTGGAAGACGCAGTTAATCGCCTTTCGGGCATAGTGCGCTCTCCCCGTTTGGTCAGTAAGGCTGAAGCATGGCGTAGTTTATGCAGTCGGACGACACATATGCTGGTATAATCTGAAAAAGCAGACGTTGTAAATTGAACCCATGTTGTTTGATTGGGACGAGGAAAAAGCCAGAAGCAACCTTGCTAAGCATAGTGTTTCTTTCGATGAAGCCACTTCTGTGTTTGACGATCCGTTATTTTTAACCTTTGGTGATCCAGAACACTCCTTTCAAGAGCAACGTTTCATTATCATGGGAGAATCAGCCAAAGGACGATTGTTAGTTGTCGCTTACACTGACCGTGCAGGCATCACGCGCCTAATCAGCGCTCGTCCCGTTACCCGCAAAGAACGTAAAGCTTATGAGTCAGACCTCTGAAATGGATGATGATTTGCGCCCCGAATATGACTTTACTCAACTCTCTGTTGTAGCCCGCGGTCAAGGACGCAAACAATCCACCCTAACAGTCCAACTAGATCCTGATGTTGCAACAATTTTTCCAGATTCTGGCGCAGTTAATGAAGGGTTGCGCCTATTGATGCGACTGATTCAACATTCCCCCTCCCAGCCAATTGTACAGTCTGTAACGTCATCAAAAGGGGCATAAGATCAATTCCGGTATGCACGGGATGATCAGTCCATACTGATGACACAACTGCTTAATTTTTAAAGCCGTCGCCGCGTGTCTAAAATTTGTTGTTGCAATTCCTCGAAAGCGGGGATTTGTGAGCTACTATCTTTCTCAAATATCGCCCTTATTTGCTCCATCAGCTCGATCGCCAGTGGTACGCCAAGCTGCAACTGTTCCAAGACATCCCGCTGAGCAAAAACAGCTTCCGGTGTTCCTTCTAGAATCAATTTTCCGCGATCCATCACAAACACCCAATCAGCCCAGCGGTAGATGAAATCGAGGTCGTGACTTGCTAAAAGGATAGTGGTTCCGGCTGCATGAATTTGTTGCAGCAAACCGATCAGTTGTCGCGTGTGACGCGGATCGAGATAGGCCGTAGGTTCATCTAGCAGCAGCAGTTTGGGCTTGAGAACCATGATATCGGCGATGGAAACGCGCTTTTTTTGTCCTAAGCTGAGGTTGTGAATTGGTTCGCGGGCGAGTTCGTTTAGATCGAATTGGTCGATCGCCTCTTGCACCATTCTCGCAATATCCGGTTCTGCCAAACCCAAATTGTACAACCCGTAGGAGATATCTTCTTCTACCGTAGAAGCTACTAATTGGTGTTCGGGATTTTGAAACACGAGTCCGATTTGTTGGCGCAGTTGCGTGAGAGATTTGCGATCGTAGCGAAAGGGTTCACCTTCCCAGCGAATGATTCCCTGTTGCGGTTGGTACAAACCATTTGCTAACAAGAAAAAGGTGGTTTTGCCGCAGCCATTTTGACCGATCAGCCCGCAGCGCTTCCCGGCGGGGACTTTGAGGCTTAAGTCCTGAATTGCTACTCGCGAACCGCAGGGATAGGAGTAGAAAGTGCAATCGAATTCGAGAATTGGGAGTGAGAAATTAGTCATTTGTTATTTGTTATTTGTTATTTGTTATTTGTTATTTGTTATTTGTTAGTTGTTATTTGTTAGTTGTTAGTTGTTATTTGTTATCTTTTATTATAGCAATCCTCAGATTATTGGTATAATTTATTGTAGGGAGAATGCCCCGCTCGGTTTCCCCCATCCAGGGTAGGCATTCTTGGCACTATCTACAAATTTTGTGAATCATTTAGGATTGCTATAGTCATCAGTCATTTTAGCCTGAGCGAAGTCGAAGGCCAGTCATCAGTCATTAGTTATTGGTTGCTGCTAACAACTAACAACTAACAACTAACAACTAACAACTAACAACTAACAACTAACAACTAACAACTAACAACTAACAACTAACAACTAACAACTAACAACTAACAACTAACAACTAACAACTAACAACTGTCAACTGTCAACTATCAACTGTCAACTGCCAAAGTTGAATTTCATAACAAAGATGCTCTTCAAAAAGTTTACTCGCCTCCAAGCCTTCAACCACCAATTTCTTAAACCAGCGGCGAAATATCCAGCGCAGGAATTTGTGGATGGGCGGAACCGCAATCGAAATCAAATCCGCAACATAGATCATTGTGTTGAGTCCGTACCTGCGAAAACTATCGACATACAAATCAATAGTCGGTAAAATATGAGTCGAAATATCCTCAGTTTTTACTAACGTGAACCCAGCTTGCAACAAAGCAGCATTAAGTTCTTTGACAACATGACAATTAGAAAACATTCCTTCTGTATAATTAGGATTAGAGCGCATCATATCCGCCAGCAGCAGATAGCCTCCAGGATTGAGTACAGCCGCTGCACCTTTGGCTATATCGACAGCAGACATATATTGGCTGCTTTCGCTTAAGAGAACCAAATCGTAGGAATGGGTGGCTTGAAAATCTTCAAATTTAGTGAGGTGAAAAACTGCCCGATCGCCCGTACACTTAAGAAAGCGCTGTTGTTGAAACGGATCTGGTGCTAGCCCTTCCACTGCAAAAGCGCGATCGAGCAAATAAGCCGCATTTCCGCCAATCCCGCACCCAACATCCAACACAGTCTTAATTTGTTTAGGAATAAAATCCAAAAGTTTATCTGTGTAAGCTTGCTGAGCAAAACGCAGCCGCCCGATAGTGAGATCCTCAGCGGGCACAGGTAGAGATTTCCAATAACCGTAATGAAGATACGGCGAATCCGTCAACCCCAAATAGTAATTCAGCGCCGCATTTTGGTAGCGAGTCACTTTAGAAATAGAGATTGATTTTTGCTTCGACATTGAGAAAGTTAGATTAATTTAAGGATTTCCGGGAGGGTTAAAATTCTTCCCAGCCCTTGCATACCTGTTCATAACACTGAACTGCCAAAAAAGCAAACTTTTGCAACAAATTGACATCAAAATCACAAAAATCCATCAGCGTTCATTTGTGTTTATCTGCTGATATCTGCGGTCAAAAAAATCTCAATCTAACTAACCATACGATCGTCCCATTACAGTCGGCGGACAGCGCCGGATTTTCACCCAACTTTCCCCCAAACGTTCGATCGCCCTTCGCCATCACAGCCGATCGACCAGGCGAGATACTAGCACTATTTGAGTTCTTTGACACAAGACTGATGCTGCACGGGCCCGCATTCATTCCTTTTTCATAATCCTTTCATTCTTTGTGATTTTGTGGTAAAGTCAAAAATGAAACGATTATGAAAAATAGCGGCGGGCGATCGTACCGTCAGCAGCAAACTGTAGCGAAGTTCACTTGGAATTTTTGAATATATGCGGAAAAACCGTCAAATTACCCTAAATTTCCCTCTCCCCCTCCCGGACTCTCCCCCTAGTAAAAAACATCATCTCCTAGGATTCGGGCTGTTGCTGGCAGTTTGTCTCAGCGGGTGCAACACTCAGACGACCCAGCCTCAAACCAACCAAAATCCAGCTTCAGACCCAACCGCCACCGATTTGACCCGAAAAGACAAAAAAGTCATTCTCACTACCTTCACAGTGCTGGCAGACATGGCTCAGAACGTCGCCGGTGACAAGGCAACTGTTGAATCTATTACCAAGCCAGGGGCAGAAATTCACGGCTACGAAGTCACCCCCAGTGACTTAACACGAGGGCAAAAAGCCGATGTGATTTTAGACAATGGCTTGAGTTTAGAACGCTGGGCAACTCGATTTTATAACAGTTTTCCCAAGGTTCCTCACATTACTTTGAGCGAGGGAGTCCAACCAGTTAATATTTCAGAAGATTCCTATCAAGGTAAACCAAATCCCCATGCTTGGATGTCACCCAAAAATGCTTTGATTTATGTTGATAATATTCGTAAGGCTTTAGGAAGTATCGATCCTGCTAATGCTGCAACCTATGACGCAAATGCGGCAAAATACAGTGAACAAATTCGGGCGATCGACGAAAAACTCAAACAAGCGATTTCTGCCATTCCCCCGGACAAACGCTACATAGTAAGTTGTGAAGGCGCTTTTTCTTACATTGCTAACGATTACGGTTTGAAAGAAGTTTATATTTGGCCTGTCAACGCCGAACAGCAATCCACACCGAAACAAGTCGAACGGGTGATTAATACAGTCAAAGCAAATCAAATACCTGCTGTATTCTGTGAGAGTACCGTCAGCAATGAAGGACAGCTTCAGGTAGCCAAGGAAACAGGCGCAAAATTTGCTGGCGTGTTTTATGTCGATTCTCTCTCTCCAGCGGATGGCCCAGCATCAACCTATCTTAAGTTACTTGAATACAATGTCAATACTTTGATAAAAGGGTTACAGGGAAATTAAGGAAGAAGTCATTAGTCATTAGTCATTAGTCATTAGTTATTAATGCTGTCCCCCCGAGCTTTCCGTCCAACGTCATCAGTCCGATGGAAGTCGGAAGAAGGAAGAATTCTCATACAGCAAGCTTTTTAGCCATCTGTATCTTACGTTTAATTAAGTAAAGTTACTTAAGGAAAATAAAAAAGATGAATGAAATCGGCATCAATCTTGAGAATGTGACAGTTGCCTATCACGGCAAAGTCGCCTTGCACAGCGCCTCGCTGCAACTCAAAGCGGGGACGATTTGCGGTTTGGTTGGGATGAATGGCGCGGGAAAATCGACGATGTTCAAGGCGATTATGGGGTTTGTGAAGCCAAATACCGGACGCATTTTAATTAATGGGTTGCCGATTCGTCAAGTGCAAAAACGCAATTTGGTTGCCTATGTGCCTCAGTCGGAAGAGGTAGATTGGAATTTTCCGGTGAATGTTCGCGATGTGGTGATGATGGGGCGCTATGGGTACATGAATCTGTTGCGGATTCCTGGATCGATGGACAAACAAGTGGTGCGAGAAAGCTTGGAAAGGGTGGAAATGTGGCCGATGCGCGATCGGCAAATCGGAGAGTTATCCGGCGGACAAAAGAAACGCACCTTTTTTGCGCGGGCTCTGGCGCAACAGGCAACGGTTTTGCTACTGGATGAACCCTTTGCCGGAGTCGATATCAAAACTGAGAAATTGATGATTGATTTGTTGATGGAACTGCGTCAAACAGGACATACAATTCTCGTTTCAACTCACGATCTAGAGTCTATTACCACGTTTTGCGACCAAGTAGTGTTAATTAATCGCAGCATTCTCGCCTATGGCAATACCTCTGATGTGTTTACAGAGGAAAATCTTTCGCTAACTTTTGGCGGTTCCGTTGGCGATTTTTCCTCTGCCAAAAGTCGGTCAACCTGAGATATTGCAGCAATGTCAACAAAGGATTTTTTGGTGGGTTTGCAGGTTTAATGCCCGATCGCGAACCCGCCCCTATAGGATTATTGATTGTGGTGTCCGATCTCAGTTAACTCAAGTCGATTTGGAGAAAAAATAATGGATTTAATTCAGTGGTTTGCCGCGCCGTTGCAGCATGAGTTTATGCTAAAAGCAATTTTAATCAGTGCTTTAGTCGGGCTTGTTTGTTCGGCGCTTTCGTGCTACATGACTTTAAAAGGATGGGCATTGATGGGTGACGCGGTTTCCCATGCGGTGATGCCGGGGGTGGTGATTGCTTATGTGCTGAATATTCCTTTGGCGGTGGGGGCGTTTGTGTTTGGTGTGGGATCCGTAATTGCGATCGGCTTTATCAAAGCGAAAACTCGCATCAAAGAAGATACGGTAATCGGTTTAGTGTTTACTGGATTTTTTGCCCTTGGTTTGGTGTTAGTTTCTAAAGTCAGAAGTTCGATCGACTTGACGCATATCTTATTTGGTAATGTCTTAGGAATTTCCGATTCGGATATTGTTCAAACTGTAATTATTAGTGTCATCAGCTTAGTGACGCTGGCAGTTTTACGCAAAGATTTAATTTTGTTTTGTTTTGATTCGACTCACGCGCGATCGATCGGTTTAAATATCACGTTTCTCTATTACGTGCTGCTATCTTTACTATCGCTCACCGCAGTGGCTGGACTTCAGACTGTCGGGATTATTTTAGTAGTAGCAATGTTGGTAACTCCGGGAGCCACCGCCTATTTATTGAGCGATAATTTTGACCATATGATGCTAATTGCGATGGCGAGTGGGGTATTTTCTAGCGTCATGGGAACTTATATCAGCTATCACATAGATGGGGCGACGGGCGGATGTATTGTTGTTTTGCAAACGCTGCTGTTTGTGTTGGCGATGATTTTTGCTCCGAAACACGGTTTGTTAGTCAGGGCGAGGAATTCACGGGCGATCGATTAATAAGAGTGGGCGGTTAAAACCGCTCTTAGACAAGCCTAATCCCTCTAGGTATTTAAGCCGGATTAGGTATAACATCAAAGTGAATATCTTCATACAAATTTGCTAGCAAAACTTCCACAAAAATAGAAGTTAAGAAAACTCGATCGCCCAGCTATACGCATTCCCAGGCAGAGCCTGGTAACGATAAATTGAGTTTATAAAGGTCCTATTGGGAATAGGATATGGTAGGGAGTGCGATCGGTTTATCTCAAAACCAAGCAAATTCGGATATGGCAATGCCGTTTCCCTACCCTAAAATAATCATGAGCAGTCCATAAAAATAGTCAGAAACCGGTTTTTTTGCGATAATACTTTGTCATAGCCCACAGATTCAGTAAAAACCCGGTTTCTTTGGTTG
>NZ_JADEWT010000031.1 GCF_015207505.1 Tychonema sp. LEGE 06208 | reverse complement strand
CCCATAAATGCTCTAAACTCGCTTCAGAAGAGGCAGATATTTTGACCCTATTTCCGCACAGCTTCCAGCAAGCGAGAATAGTAAAAGCTAGTGCTGTTCATGGCTGTTCTGTTAACAACAAAGCCGTTGCTTTCTAGGATTTTGATAATATCTGCTTCGCGGTGCTGGTAAGCGCGAGTAGTTTTGCTCGGGCCGGGGAAAAGTTCGCCAAATTTTTTGAGGGCGGTGAGTGCTAAAGTTTTTGGGGCAAAACTGAGAATTAGTCGCGATTGGGCGATCGAACTTAGGTGAGCGATCATTTCCGCGGCTTTATTTTGAGGATAGTGGATCAGCACGTCCAAGCAAATAACCGTGTGAAATTTGCCCGTTAAAGCTTCCAAATCCTGGGCGGCGAAGGAGATGTTGTACAGCTTGCCGGGAACGGCTGTCGATCGATCGTAGGCTTCTGCTACCATCTTTTCAGAGATATCGCTAGCGCAAACAATTGCCCCAGCCTCAGCTAGGGGAATGCTCAAAGATCCCACACCGCAGCCGGCATCGCAGATACTCAGCCCGGCCAAATTACCGTCAGCTTGCAGCCATTCGATGACTGTATCCACCGTTTTCTGGTGCCCGGTGCGGATGTCTAGCTGCACTTTGTTGACTTTGCCGTCGCCGTAAATTCGCTGCCAGCGATCGAATCCCGTCGAGTTAAAATACTGTCTAACTATAGTCTTGTCGTCTACCAAATTCATCGATCTGCCTGCTGCTGAGTTATTGCCAACGGTTTGATATTATAGCAGAAGTCATTAGTCATTAGTCATCAGTCATCAGTCATCAGTCATTAGTCATCAGTCATTAGTCATTAGTCATTAGTCATTAGTCCTTAGTCATCAGTCATCAGTCATCAGTCATTAGGAAAAATTCCCATTCCCAATTCTTAATTCCCAATTCCCAATTCCCAATTCCCAATTCCCCATTCCCAATTCCCAATTCCCCATTCCCAATTCCCAATTCCCCATTCCCCATTCGCGATTCCCCATTCGCGATTCCCCATTACAATCTAAAATCTAAAATAGTCTGTGCCAAGTTAATTGTTTTATCGCTTCATTCAAATTCCAGCGCAACAGTTGAGCAGCAGGTTGGCCGATAATTCCCGAAAGTCCGATCGCCTTTCTGGGAGATTCAGTTGCTAGGGCGATCGCACTTTCTGGCTCGCAAATCCCCCACTTCACCAAATTCTGCACTCCCGCCAACAGTGGCAGAGTTGTACCTGCCAAAGTAGCAGATTCCAGGGGCGTGTGGTAATCCAATCTTACCCAAGCCGTACCTTTTCTGACTTCAATTTGTCGGGAATCCCAAGGATAAACACCGTCAGGCAAACCCAAAGGAGCTAAAGCATCGCTGACCAAAAAAATGCCTTTTTCGTAGCCGCCTGCGCGAAGCAAAAAATCGATCATTGTGGGAGAAACGTGCTTTCCGTCAGCAATTAAACCGCATTTTGCGCCCGGATAAACGATCGCAGCGCCCAACAAACCCGGTTCTCGGTGGTGCAAACTCGGCATCGCATTAAAAGCGTGAGTTACCATTGAAGCACCGCTGGCAAGTGCTTGCTGCGCTTGCTCTGCCGTTGCTTGGGAGTGTCCGAGACTGACGGTAATTCCCAAACTTTGCAAGTAGGGAATGACTTCGCCCGTGCTATCTAATTCAGGTGCTAAAGTAATTATTTTGACAACTTCGGCACAATCTCCTAAAACTTGTTTGACATTCTCTATAGTTAGCGGTAGTAAAAACTCAACGGGGTGAGCTCCTCGCTTCTGCGGGTTGAGAAAAGGGCCTTCGAGGTGAACGCCGATAATTTCCGCTGTTTTTGTATTATTTGTTGCTGGAGCAGCGTTTTTTGCACTGCGGATATAATCAGCTACCGTCGAGAGCGATCGCCTAAACTTTTTCAGCGAAGTTGTTACCAAAGTTGGCAAAAAAGCATCTATTCCCTGATTCCATAAAAATTGAGAAATTTTCGATAAAACTTCAATATCTTTGCTTTCTAAATCGGGAAAAGCAAAACCGAGAGCTCCGTTAATTTGCAAGTCAACACCGCCCAGGGAAATCCAATCGCCTGCTGCATCAACCACTTGCAAATCTGGAGGACAAATCCGTTTAAATACTGCATCCATCGGGCAAACTTCTTGAATGATGCCCGCTTCGTCAACAGCAAGCATTTGCAGCTCCTTGTAGCCGGGGATGCGAGCATTGAGAATATTGATGGGGGAGGCAGTTGGGGTTGTGACTTCAGTCATCCGATTTTAGATTTGAGATTTTAGTAGATTTGAGATTTTAGATATTTCGGCTTCGTAATGCAAGTGTGAGTTTTCAGATTTTAAATACTTGCATCCGATTTTAGATTTGAGATTTCATATTTTAGATCCTTCGGTTTTGCCTTACAAGTTTGAGATTTGTTCGCCTCGATCTGGGGGCTGGTGATGAGGATGCGAAGCTTTTTGCTTGCTGCATTCTTGGCTTGTGACTAAATTGCTCTCCTGCATCAGTTTGGCTACAAAATATCTAAATTTTAGTTAACGCCATAATTTTAAATTACCATTAATCTGAAATCTCATATCTGAAAATTGCATGAATGAACCGATAGTTGGAATTATTATGGGCAGCGATTCGGATTTGCCTACCATGTCTGATGCGATCGCCATTTGCGAAGAATTCAACATACCTTGCTCTGTGGCGATCGTTTCGGCCCACCGCACTCCCCTACCCATGGTAGAATACGCCCAAACCGCTCACCAACGGGGCTTGAAAGTCATTATCGCAGGTGCTGGGGGAGCGGCACATCTGCCGGGAATGGTAGCATCTTTAACTCCTTTGCCAGTGATTGGCGTGCCGGTACCGAGCCGCCACCTGCAAGGGGTAGATTCGCTGTACTCGATCGTGCAAATGCCAGCCGGGATACCGGTGGCAACAGTAGCGATCGGCAATGCTAAAAATGCCGGCTTGCTGGCAGTTCAAATATTAGCAGTTTCTCAGCCAGAATTGCTAGATCGAGTCCTCGCATACCGCAAAAAGTTGTCCGAATCTGTAATGAATAAACAAAATCAGCTAGAAAATATAGGTTATCAGAACTATCTCAATCTGAACAATAATCTATAAACTTCTGTAGTAGAATTGGAAAGTTTTCGGGTTCTTACCGATCGCAACAGTTGTCAAGAGGGCGAAAATGATAAAAATGACTGTCGGGAAAAAAAAATCGAAACAATTCAGGCGGGAGTCTTTAGATTTACCAGCAGCTAAATCTTTTACAAAAGTCAACAGGTTCCAGAAATTGCAAAGGGCGATCGCCCGCCTGAACCCGAGTTGGCAAGCCTCCATACCATTAGCTGTACTCGTATTCTCGCTTTGGGGATATGCCGCAGTCGCCCAAACGCCTGCCGCCCCAACCACCGAGCAACAATTGGCAAGCCTCAAAGTAGGCATGGATACCATGTGGGTAATGGTGACGGGAATGCTAGTGTTCTTTATGAACGCGGGTTTCGGTATGTTGGAAACCGGTTTTTGCCGTCAAAAAAATGCGGTTAACGTGCTGTCCAAAAACTTGATTGTTTTTGCACTGTCAACGCTGGCGTATTGGGCGATCGGCTTTGCATTAATGTTCAGCAACGGCAACGGTTTTATCGGCAGCAGCGGCGGATTTTTCCTGTGGAATGTAGCTGACAACAGCCCCGCCACAGGAGATGCTTATCAAGGCATCTTCACCGCATTAAACTGGACGGGAGTACCCCTCAACGCTAAATTCTTTTTCCAATTAGTTTTTGCCGGAACTGCTGCCACGATCGTTTCTGGGGCCGTTGCAGAGCGCATTAAATTCCTGGAATTCTTAATTTTCTGCTTGCTGTTAGTAGGCATTGCTTACCCGATTACCGGACACTGGATTTGGGGCGGCGGCTGGCTGGCAACAGCCGGATTTTGGGATTTTGCCGGTTCGACAGTGGTTCACTCGGTAGGCGGTTGGGCTGCTTTGATGGGAGCGGCATTTCTCGGGCCGCGGATGGGCAGGTATCGCGACGGCGATACTGTGGCAATGCCGGGACACAACATGAGTATCGCGACTCTGGGCTGTTTGATTCTGTGGTTGGGTTGGTTCGGGTTCAATCCCGGTTCGACAATGGCACTCGATCCAAATGCAATCTCCCACATCGCCATCACCACCAACACCGCCGGTGCCTTCGGGGGAGTTGCTGCAACGATTACAGCTTGGCTTTACCTGGGCAAACCCGACCTTTCGATGATTATCAACGGCATCCTCGCAGGCTTAGTCGGGGTAACAGCTAGCTGTGCTTGGATCAACATACCCAACTCTGCCATTATCGGCACGATCGCCGGCATCCTGGTAGTTTTCGCCGTAACTTTCTTCGACAACTTGAAAGTAGACGATCCTGTAGGGGCAACTTCAGTTCACTTAGTCTGCGGCATCTGGGGGACTCTGGCAGTGGGCTTGTTTGCTGACGGACCGACAACAGGTCTTTATACCGCAGGCCCGGCAGCCGGATTGCTCGTGGGCGGAGGTTTCGGTCAACTCTGGGCGCAGTTGGTGGGCGTTATCTCTGTAGGCGGGATGACCGTGTTGCTGAGCACGATTTTTTGGGTGGCACTAAAAGCTTTGCTGGGTATCCGCGTTTCTCCTGCTGAGGAGGCTGAAGGTTTGGATATCGGCGAACACGGGATGGAAGCTTACAGCGGTTTTGTGAAGGAAACTAGCTTGGAAAACAGAAGTGAGACCAGCTACGGCGGTTATGCTGGAGGCTCCGGCGGGAGGACTACTAAACTTTAGAGCACCCCTTGAGAGGGTGCGATCGATCGACTTTCTTCAGCTTTCTGGCCCTAGATTGGCAATTTTTAAGTTAATCTAGGGCTTGATTCACCGAAAAACCCTAATCTGAAATAGCCACCGCCTGCGGATGCAAGCCCGGATTCCTCTAGATCCTTTTAATCCGAGTCGATCGTTCTGGCGTTGCTTGGCCAACCCTTGCAATTACGTTTACAAACCAAGTTGGTGCTTAAGAGCCCGTTTAACAAAAAATGCTACGGTATAACAGCTCTCAACCCTTATGGAGTAAATTATATGGAGTAAATTATTCTACAATCTAAAATCTAAAATCTAAAATTGTCGAATTTGTGTGCCAGAAAGTTGGGCAGCCAGATTTTTCATCAGAAAACTGGGTTTAAAACCCCGTCCCTTCAGCAAGCTCATGGCAAGCCTTTGAGGACGGCTTTTAATACTGGAAAACTTTTTCAGGCTTGACAGTATTTTCCCTAAGTCTAGTAAACTAGAGTTTAGATACAGGTAGAATAACCGCTAGCACCAATGGGCGAGAATCCAAAACGACTGGCTAGAAAACAATAATATCTCGTGGGTAGCGAACACCACAAAAACATAGCTAGGGTAGCCACCGCGCACCCATATAAGAAAAGTCAAAAACTTAGTAGTTAGATGTACAAGGGCATACGGAAACTTGGGAAGTGATTCCTTAACGCTTGGGGAGACAAGCCCTCTGGGGCTATTCAAATTAGACTCACAACTTCGTTCAATCGGACAGGTTTTTGGTTGAAATATTGCCGAAAGGATGGATAGTTTAAAGGTGTGTCAGTGAACCAAGAATCCCCGCGCGTTCACGCGCCCGGAGTGTCAAGATAAAGTAGTATGAAAAAGCAAAGTTCTGCATCGCCCTCGCCCCCTCCCACATTACAGTGCTTGATTCTTACCAGAACTGAGGCGAAAATCGAGCGGTAAAATTTGATGCAGCAATTAGTGCTAATGATTCAGTGTGGTGTCTGCAAATAGCTTGAGTTTATGGAGAAGTTTGGAGGAGTTAGCAAAAGTAGAACTCATAAATCCCTCTTAGGGATGGAGGTTAGGCGATCGAAAAAAATGCCGGTTTGGGCTTTCTTATCTCTGGTGACAAACGCGCTACTAATAGCCGCGATCGCTCAAATGCTCGCCAGGGGACACAACATTACAGAAAGCTCTACGGAGAGTGCTGCAGTTGCAGGAGGCACTGAGGAACTAATTAGCTCTGTGACGGCGACAAACTCTGCAAAGACATTGCTAGACGTACCCGTTCCCGGACAGCGACACAAATGGACTTACCAGGAGTGGGTGATGCAGTTGGGCCGGGAAGCTGAGGCGGTGGCGGCGAATCGACCCCCAAAACTCAGTGTTTTGGCTGGGGATTCTTTGAGTATGTGGTTTCCAGCAAAGATGTTGCCGCCCGATCGCATTTGGCTCAATCAAGGGATTTCGGGGGAGACTTCCGTGGGTTTGCTCAAGCGCTTGCAGTTGTTAGATCGCACGGCACCCGATACGGTGTTTGTCATGATCGGGATTAACGATTTGCTGCGGGGCGCCACCGACGAAGGGATTTTGGACAATCAGCGACAGATTATTCGCGATTTGCGGTGGGCTCACCCGAAAGCACAAGTGGTGGTGCAGTCGATTTTGCCGCACAGCGGGGAACAAGCAACTTGGGAAAATCGCGATCGGCTGCTGGCGATTCCTAACAGTCGGATTCGCTCCATCAATCGGCGGCTCAAAGAAATTGCTAGTTCTGAAAATGTTTTGTATCTCGATTTGCAGCCACTGTTTGCGGATGCTGACGGCAATTTACCAATCGAACTAAGTACAGACGGCTTGCACCTTAACGATCGGGGTTATCTGGTTTGGCGATCGGGCCTGCAAATGTTTGCTCAGATGCAGTTAAAACATTAGTCAATAGTCAATAGTCAATAGTCATTAGTCAATAGTCATTTTAGCTGATCGCGAAGCCGAAGGCTAGTCATTAGTGCTGTCCCTCCGAGCGAACGTTATCAGAAAATTGGGTTTAAAACCTCGTCTTTTGAGAACGGCTTTTTTCCATTGTTAAGTAAAACAACAAATCCATCTTAACAAATGAATATGTTAGAATAACTAAATCAGACAAGATATAAAAACCTACCCCCGGACTGGGGGAAAGTCTACGCCCAAAAGATTTTTGAGGAGATATGACTACGCAGCTACGCTGCAAACGTAGTCAGCCTGGGAACCCACGCAAACGTGGGATATTAAGACATAAATGTCTTAAGAATCCCCTTGCCTTAAGGCCGGGGAGTGTCAATAGTGAGGACTTGCTGAAAAAGTCCACAAATCGAATCTAGGTGCCAAACAGCTTGAAAAATGGGAGATTCGGAGATGGATCCCCAAATTTACTCCACAATTTTCCACCGAAATGCAAGGATTTTGAGCCGACAAAGGTCATAACGAGAGCTATTTTTTGTGTTTAAAAATCTTGAAACCCTAGGCAGTCATAACTTCTAGTTCTATTCGGCAAGCCCTAGTCATCACTCGCAGTCATCACTCGTAGTCAGCAGTGAGAAAGATCGAGGATCAATTTATATTCTCCCGAACTCTTCCCTTCTTTACCCGATCGCGACTTATCAGCCAGCGTAGCCGAAGGAAGCCTTTATAGCTTTCTTCCCTGTCCCGTTTCCGCTTCCACGGGTTATGTCAAATACCGGGAAATATATTTAAGAAATCCAATTTTTGAAATATCTAGTATACCTTGATACAGAATAATAGTTTCTACAAATGGTGCAATCCAAAAGGCATAGGCTATTAGATTGATAGTTGACCAATTTAGATCGATCCAGTTGTGTGAAGTCGGGCAGTTGAGGACTAGGGAATTATCTATTGAAGATTGGTTCCGCTCAAACAGGGACTTAAAACCAAATAACTATTGCATCTAAAATCCTCGCATCTAAAATCGGCTCCGTCTTCCCTAAAAAATGCTGAGTATTAGAAGGTAAAAATAACGTGTTCAAAAGAAGTTTCACGATCGGCATCCTCGCACTGTGGCTGTTAAGCGGGCCGCTGATGGACAATGCCTTAGCTCAAGATGCTCCTGCTGCTGCTCCTGCGGCGGCTGCGGTGGTGGCGAATCCGATCGACACCGGCGATACGGCATGGATGTTAGTGTCATCAGCACTGGTGTTGTTAATGACACCAGGACTAGCGTTTTTCTACGGAGGACTGGTGCGATCGCGCAACGTCCTCAACACCATGATGATGAGCTTAGTCATGATGGGACTGATCGGAGTCACCTGGACGCTGTGGGGGTACAGTTTGGCCTTTGACGTTTCCACTCCAGCCTCCCAAGGCTTTGCTAAAGGGATCGAAAGCTTCATTGGCGGCCTGGACTGGATGTTCTTAAACAACGTCGTCGCAGACAAACCAGATCCGATCGGCTACGCACCGACAATACCCCACCAAGTATTCATGGTTTACCAGATGATGTTCGCCATCATCACTCCCGCCTTGATTTCCGGGGCGATCGTCGAACGGGTAACATTCAAAACCTACTTCTGGTTCGTGCTGCTGTGGTCAACCTTCATCTACTCACCTTTAGCGCACTGGGTTTGGGGTAGAGGGTGGCTCGGAGCGATCGGAGCTCTAGACTTTGCCGGCGGTACAGTCGTCCACATCAGTTCCGGCGTATCAGCCGTAGTCGCAGCTTGGGTAATCGGGCCCCGCAAAGACCACTTGAACAAGCCCCACACACCCCACAACGTACCCTACGTCTTGTTAGGAATTGGACTGCTGTGGTTCGGCTGGTTTGGCTTCAACGGCGGTAGCGCTTTGGCATCCGGTTCCTTAGCCACAGTAGCTTTTGTCACCACAATGATTGCTACCGCAGGCGGCGGCTTAACTTGGACAATCATCGAATGGGTGTTCAGAGGCAAACCGACAGCAGTCGGAATTGCTAGCGGTTTCCTAGCGGGATTGGTAGGAATCACACCCGCCGCTGGATTCGTGCTGCCAGTGGGGGCGCTTTTGATCGGATCGATCACTTCGGTTTGCTGCTTCTTTGCCGTTAGCTGGCGCGCTAAGCTGGGATTTGACGACACTTTAGATACCTACCCGATTCACGGCCTCGGCGGGACTGTAGGGGCGTTGCTGACTGGCGTATTTGCGACTAAAGCCGTTAACGCTGCCGGAAATGACGGGCTGTTTGCTGGAAATCCGGGGCAAGTCGTGACCCAGTTTATAGGTGTTCTCGCTACTTACGTGTTTGCGGCTGTCGGCACTTTTGTGATTTTGAAAATTTTGGGGCAGTTTATGGAACTGCGAGTACCGTCATCTGCTGAAGACCAAGGCTTGGATATCGGCCAACACGGGGAAGAAGCTTACGGTGAGGATTTTGCCGGCGGTTTCAGTTCCTTTGAATCTGGTTCTCCTTTTGCGCCGAAGAAGGTGGGAGGCTGATTTTTTCGGGTAAGTGCGATCGTGTAGAGATGCAGTTATCTGCGTTTCTACGCTTTTTTTAACGAACCGCGAAGGCGCAAAGAGCGCGAAGGAAGAGGAGGAAGAAGGGTTAAGATGAGAGAATTATTCGTTTGATGCCTTCTTTGAGGATGGGAACGTTGAAGTTGATGAGAAGGCCTAGGTTTTTTTTTGTCATTTTGAGATAGGAGATAACTTGGGCTTCGTGGATGGGAGCTAGCTTTTCGACAGCTTTTAGTTCGACAATCAGGATATCGCCAACCAGAAAGTCTAATTGACCTTCGCCGACTTGATGACTTTTGTAGGTGATTGCTACTGGCTTTTTAGGCTCACAAAGTATCCCCCGTATCCCAAATTCAACTTCTAAGGATTCCTGATACACTGATTCTAAAAATCCTGGGCCCAACAGCCGATGCACCTCGATCGCGGCCCCAATCGCTCTATAAGCCAACTGTTCTACCTGTTCGCCCAATTCTCTCATTCTTCTTTCTTCTTCCTTCGTGTCCTTCGCGCCTTCGCGGTTCATTCCCTCTTCCCTCTCACTGTGTCGATCGCACAAATAGCATATCTCATCCCTCCCTACTGAAACAAATAATCCCGATCGCCCCCCAGGCCTTCTAAAATCAAAGGTAATTCACCTAGATTTGAACTCAATACCGCATGGATACTAAAGCTTTTAAACGATCGCTCCAACAGTCTGAAAACTACCACCGCAAGGGTTTTGGACACGAAGCTGAGGTGGCTGACGTGATGCAGACTGCTTATCAAAGCAGTCTGATCCAGCAAATTCGCGACAACAATTACAGGCTTGAGCGCGGTGGCGTCACCATCCGGCTGGCTGAGGCTTTTGGCTTTTGCTGGGGCGTGGAACGCGCTGTGGCTATTGCTTATGAGGCTCGCCAGCATTTCCCCACCCAACGGATTTGGATTACTAATGAGATTATTCACAATCCTTCTGTCAATCAGCATTTGCGCGATATGGAGGTTGGTTTTATTGCTGTTGAAAAAGGACACAAAGATTTTTCGGTTGTCAGTAGCGGCGATGTGGTAATTTTACCGGCTTTTGGGGCTAGCGTCCAAGAAATGCAGTTGCTTAATGATAAGGGCTGCAAGATTGTTGATACTACTTGTCCTTGGGTTTCTAAGGTTTGGAATACTGTTGAGAAGCACAAGAAGAAAGATTATACTTCGATTATTCACGGTCAGTACAAGCACGAGGAAACTGTTGCTACCAGTTCTTTTGCTGATAAGTATTTGATTGTTTTGAACTGGGCAGAAGCTGAATATGTCAGCAATTATATCTTGTACGGGGGCGATCGCGCTGAGTTTTTGGCTAAGTTTAGTAAGGCTTATTCTGCTGGTTTTGACCCGGATGTAGATTTGGAGAGGGTAGGGGTTGCCAATCAAACTACTATGCTCAAAACTGAAACTGAGAATATTGGTAAGTTATTTGAAAAGACGATGCTGCGGAAATTTGGACCGTCCAATCTTAATGAACATTTTCTGAGTTTTAATACTATCTGCGATGCAACTCAGGAACGGCAGGATGCTATGTTGAGCTTGGTTGAGGAAAAGTTGGATTTGATGCTGGTGATTGGCGGTTTTAATTCTTCTAATACTACTCACTTGCAGGAAATTGCGATCGACAAAACTCTTCCTTCTTATCACATTGATTCTGCCGATCGCATTTTACCGGGAAATCGCATCGAACACAAGCCTTTAGGGGGAGATTTGATGGTCACCCAAAATTGGCTGCCTGATGGTAATATTGTGGTGGGCGTTACTTCTGGTGCTTCGACTCCAGATAAAGTAGTTGAGGATGCGATCGATCGCATTTTGACAATGAAAGCCGCTGTTATTGCCTAATTATTTTGTTCGGACACTGCACTCAAAATCATCATTTTCTCCGTGCAGTGCGATCGTCTTCTTCCCAGACTATAATTCCGATACCAGCGGATTTGATGCTATACCATTTATCAAAAGTCATGCACCAGTAGTCCTAGGGTGCGCCGTCATTAAAAATCCTTAAAAAAATCGACTTTTAGGGTGGCGACGCACCCGAAAACTACCCCTAAAAATCATCCGCGTAAATCTTCGTTGTTTATCTGCGATTCGCTTCCCTACCAATTTCTCCCCTTTTAAACAATATTTCTTGAATAAAAAATTAAAAAATCGCCTTTTTTTTGGTAAGAAGCTTGACAGCCTTGACTTTAGAAGTTATTATTTAGATAATCGAAGTGGTGAAAATTTTTAAATCAAACTTACCACTCTCATTATCTAAATAATACCCCAAAACTCAAATTAAATCAATAGATAAAAACTCCTTTTTTTGCGCGGCGATTTTAGATTTACTTGCAGCGCCGTGAATCAAGCGACTTGATTGGGAAGTTGAGCTGGCTGTTACGGATAGGGGAATTGGGATTGCTGCAAATTTTCTGTCCTAGGTGTTTGAGTGTTTCCGGCAAGCCGATGCTACGATTAGTCGCAATTATAGTGGTTTGGGGCTGGGGATCTCAATTGTGCAACAGTTGGTGGAACTGCACGGCGGCAGGGTTTTGGCCCAGAGTCCGGGACTGGATCTCGGCTCGAATTTTGCTTTGGGCCTTCTTTGGATTCAGATAAATTCGATCGCCTGCGAGGAAGCGCAGGTGTTTGCGGGCGCTGGTAATTTACGGGGAGTTAAGGTTTTGGTGGTTGATGACGAGGTTGATTCGCGGGAATTTATGACGTTTGTCTTGGCAGATTCCGGGGGCTGTCAGGGCTGCATCCTCAGCAGCAGAGGCGTTGGAGACTGTTGCTGAGTTTGTGCCGGATGTTGTGGTGAGCGATATTGGAACGCCCGAGGAAGACGGCTATTGGCTGCTGAAAAAGCTGCGCTGTTTGACTGGGGGAAAAGGAGGGAAATTGCGGGCGATCGCCCTGACGGCTTATGCTAGGGAGGAAGACCGCGCGATGGCTTTGAAAGCTGGTTTCGATCGGCATCTGGCTAAACCGGCAACCCGATGTCTTGGTGGAGATGATCGTCAGTTTGAAGCTGCAAGCGATCGCCAATTAAAATAACCCAATTAATTATTAGTAATTATGTTCCTAGTGAGGACGACTGTCCGCATTCGGAAAAAACTAAAATTCTCACTACGAACCTGTCATAAAGTTGGTTTGTAGTGAGGACGACTGTCCGCATTCGGAAAGGACTAAAGTCCTAACTACGAACCTGTCATAAAATGGCGATCGACTGATTAATTTGTGTTAATATGCTAAAATATCCAAAAACCACGCGGTAATTAAGTGGACAAACTTCAGACAGACATAGAGGCAATTTGCTCTCAAATCGAAGCTTTGCGCCGGGAACGCCAGCAGCTCAGCATTGGCGCTGCTGTCCCCGCAGGTGATTCGCCTCAAGCCATCGCCGATGCTTACCGCCGTCACGCGAGGGAAACAGCAGAAGTCTCGGCAGAAGTCAAAGGGATAGATGACGCGATCGCAGCTTTGTCTGCTCAACTGAATCAAAAACAGCAGCAGTCGGTAAACTTGCAAAGAATCAGTCCGATGGAGCAGCAAGTTGAAGAGGGAAGAGAACTCGCTCGCGGACACGCGGAACGGATTAACCAACTGGCGGGGGAACTGGCTGCTGAAGTGAAAGAACTTAAAGCCATCGCCGACCAAATTAGTCCCAGTTACTGGCAGGTTTATTACAAACCTTTTATTACGGGTTTTAAAAGTATTTCTGTTCCCTACGTGCGATCGGACGGGGATGTTTGGACTATTGTCAATCGAGTAGTTTAGAGAGGCTGCGGGATCAGAAATCGGCAGCACTCAAAACATTTTTTTCTGTCCCTATTCCTCAATTTCAACCACGCAGCAGTTGCTTGATAGTTCCCACCAATTCTTGAGGGTGAAATGGCTTAGCAATGTAAGCGTCTGCTCCTTGTTTCATTCCCCAGTAGCGATCGAACTCTTCGCTTTTGCTCGAACACATTACCACTGGTAAATTCTGAGTTTTGGGATCGCTTTTGAGCCGGCGACAGACTTCGTAGCCGTTCATCCGGGGCATCACGATATCCAGAACAACTAAATCCGGGCGGTTGGCTTTGATTTGCTCTAGAGCTTCTACGCCATCACTAGCTACTGTGACGTTGAGTCCCCTACCTTTGAGCAAGTCGGCGATCATCTCCCGCAGAGTGACGCTATCATCAACAACCATAACTGTACTCATAGAAAAATCCCTACCAAGTTTCTGGGTTGAAACGTTCACATTAACGTTTGCATTAACGTTCGCCTTCAAAGGTGTCTGTTGCCGATCGAGATTGCGCTCTGCTAGATGTAGTTTACCCACGTTTGCTGATTTCCCAATCATTTTCTCAAGAATCATCGCGAAATCTCAAATATCCGCGCAATCTCGGTTGACACGCGAGGCTATGTCCGTTAGTCTATCATTTTCTTTCTCAAATAGTACCTTTGTGAAAAAATCAAGGTGCTGCTTGGTTGTGCGTTTCCGACCGAGGGACGGCGGCGCGCCGCCGCCACCAGGATCAAAATTTGTCTAATTTTGATTTTGTGTACCTAAGGTCGAGAGCTTTTGATCGTAGAGCGTCTCTATACCCACCGGGCGCTGTCGGTAGCTGTGATTCGAGTCTTTGCAGCCGTTAGCCACCACTCCCAAGACAGAAGCTCCAGAAAATTTTAATTCTTCTAAAACTTTGCTAACTTGCGATCGGTCTGTTTTGGCCATTTGCACGACCATAATCGTAGCGTCGGTGTGAGCCGCGATCAAGTGAGCGTCTGCTAAGCCTGATAGTGGCGGGCTGTCATAAATCACTAAGTCAAAAAATGCTTGAAATTGCTCCATCAGATACTGCATTTTTTTGGAAGAAAGCAGCTTGATCGGATCGGGGGGAATTTGACCGGCAGTGAGTACGAACAAATTTTCTTGGTTCGGGGCTCGTTGAATCGCATCGTTGAGGCTGATATCGGTGGAGATGGCATCGCCGAGGCCGCGCAGGTTTGGCAGTCCTAGCCTAGCGTGCATTTGCGGGCAGCGCAAATCTGCATCTACTAACAATACTCGCTGTCCGACTGCTGCTGCTATAGCGGCTAGGTGCAAAGCTACTGTAGATTTGCCGTCTCCGGCTGCTGCTGAGGCGACTAAGAGCGATCGAAATGTCCTACCTGCACTGAGCAAGTGAATGTTCGTGTAGAGCGATCGAAATGCTTCTAAAAATTGATAGTCGAATTCGCTAAAAATGCTTTTGGCTCCCAGCATCGCAGCAGTCGGTGTGACTTCGACAGGTTGAACAACTTCGACTTTTGACTTCGAGTGCGATCGAGCCGATGTGAGTTTCCTAGGTCTAGCCGTTTGTCGCCGCTTAACTTTTTTGGTAAACGGAATCACCCCTAGCACTGGCAATCTTGTGGCTGTTCTCAGCGATTCTGGAGTGTGGAAAACATTATTTAGCACCTCTACTAGCAAGCCTACTGCTATGCCCAGCAGGCTGCTTAAAATTACCGCCAGCGCTAACTGTTTTTTGGTCTGTTTGACGGTAGCCGTGACAAACTTGCCAAATTTGTCTAGCGGAATTTCTGGAGGATTGATCAGTACCCAAGGTATTTGCTGCTGAGCTGCATCAATCCGCAAAGCTTCTCGTTTTGCCAAAAAGTCTGAAAAACTCTTAGTAACTACTTGCAGTTCCCGCTGTAAATTGTCGTATTGCCGCGTTGTCACTGAAAAATTAGAAATTTTTTGGTTGAGATCCTTTTGCAAAGCAGTCATTTCGCGATCGCGCGCTTCAAATGCTTTGATTTGGGTCTCTAAATTTCCCATCACCACTTGTCTTGCTTGTTGATTCGCGGTTAAAATCAGTTGTTCCCGACTTTTACGCAGTGCTAAAACTGGCAAACTATCTTCTCTGTACTGAGCTAATTTGTATGACAAATCTGAGTCAACCTTCTGAATTTGACCTAACAGTCCAGCGTAAGCTTGTCCTTGGGTCACCAGCAACCCCTGGGGATTATTTTCTTTAAGTAATTGTTCGTAGCTTTGGTAAAGGTTACGCAGCCCTTTTAGCTCTACTCGGAGTCCTACTTGCTGGCCCCTAATGCTTTGAACTTGTTCTGACAGAGATCTTCCCTCTAGTTGGGGGTCAAACAAGTTACTTTGCTGCCTCAGTCTTTGGACTTGCAGTTGCAGAACTTCTACTCTTTCTCGGAGCTTGGGCATCTCCATATCTATAAATTTAATGCCTTGATTGATACCCGTCAGACGCTGCTGCAAGCTATATTCTAGATAAGCTTTAGAAATTTTATCCAAGACGGCATAAATTTTCTTTGGCTCTGAATCTTTATAGCGAATTCTTAAAATCTTTGTACCTTGCTGTTTGCCATCTTTCGTGTAGCTTACACGGTCTATCGACATTTTTAATGTCAATTCGGTGTAGGTCATTTTGGGATACCAAGTTCGCAACTCCTTCACCACAGGCTCCATCATTTTGGGACTGCGTAAAATCCTAATTTGGGTTTCGTAGTCTAATAAGCTAATTCCTTCTATATTAATTCTTGCCAAGTCTGCACCGAGAGTATTGTTTAATTGTTTGGATTGTAAACCTTCAACTGTGGCTGGTTCTACTAACAGGGAAAAAGAACCTTCATAGTCTATCTTTGTGCTTTTAGAAGTGACAACGATTGCTATTCCTGCGATGGTACTCAAAGCAATGGTGGCTGCCGCCATCACCAGGAAGCGGCGGCGCAGGACTCCTCCAAGCCAGGACAAGTCTAGCTTTTCTTCCTCTGTTTCCTGAACGAAGGTATCTCTGTAGTTCTGAGCCGAAAAGTCAGGCAGTTTGCCATTAGATTTGGGCGTGAAGGGTTGGTAATCTTGTCTGTTATCCATATTCAGCCTGGGTATTTTTGAGGTTGATATTTTTGAGGTTGATATTTTTGAAGCTACCAGGTCGCGGCTGGGTAATCTTATTGTTTAGTTTATTCTAGCCTTTGCCAGGAATTATCCCCCTCACCCGCCGGCCGCATTCTTACCTGAATAAAAATCGGAGAACGTTTATAAAATTTAACACCCCCGTAGCTGGCCCGACAGGCCCGATTACAGCGTTCATGCGATCGACAAAATTGACGAGACCCTTGCGAGATACGATAATCATGTCGTTGTTACGAAGTTGAGGATTGGTTTCTTCGTTAATTCCTTGAGTTAAATTGACTTCGATCGTCCGTTTAGTAGCTGTACCGTCCTGATTGAGGCGGACTAGCTCAACTTTATCCCTTCTAGCTCTGGTATTCTCGTAGCCAAAAAATCCTCTGGAAATTAAAGCTTGATTCAGCGTGGCATTAGCTGGGAGCCTCAAGGGATCGAGGGATGTTCTGAGTTCTCCTACTACAAAAACGTTAATGCCGACGGGGGCAAAGTTAGTGCTAGCGAGCACACCAGCTTCTGCAGGGTTGACGATCGTGGCTTTGGGTACGACGATCGTGTCTCCCTCCTGGAGGATTGTATCTTGGGCACCGTCGCCGGACTCTAGGAACTGCCACAGGTTGACTGGGATAATTTGTTCGCCTCTTCTGGTGACGCGGCGCACTTGGATTTGCCGGATGTCGGCATCGGATGTGATGCCACCGGCTAGCTGAATCGCCCGGATGACGGTGGGAAAACCTTCACGGCTGAGGTCGTTTGTGGTGTTGCCGCCGATAACGACGTAAGCCCCTGGGCGGGTGACTTGGCCAACGATGGAGATCGATCGAGGTTTTTCTGGTGGCGGCGAAAAGTTGGCGATCGCAAATTGACGAGCTTCTGCTTGGTTGAAGTTGGCGACTGTGGGAATCACGATTGTGTCTCTGTCTTGCAAAATGATGTCTTGAGAGATGTCTCCTTCTTGCAAGAATTTCCACAGGTTGACGTTGAGCACTTGATCGGGGCCGTCTCGTTGGGGACGGCGGACGCGGATGTTGCGGATGTCGGCGACACCTGTAACGCCTTCTGCGAGTCTGATCGCTTGGGTGACGGTAGGGTACTGGACACTCGGCGAGGCTCCCGGGCCAGGAGTTAGGGTAATGGTGAAGTTTCCGGGCCGGGTGACTTCTCCGATGACACCGACGTTTAGGGGGCGGGCGGCGACAAGGCTGACTGTGACTATGGGATCTTTGAGGACGCGGCGGTAGGCGTTGCGGATGATGTTGGTGGCTTCTACTAAGGTGCGGCCGCGGATGGAGACCAAGCCGATCAGGGGCAGGTTGACTGAACCGTCGGAAAGAACTTCGTAGCCACGGCTGAGTTCGGGTACTTCGAGTATTTCTACTTGGATGCGATCGCCACCGCCGAGTTTATAGCTTTCCGGCGATCTCGTAACGGGCGCAACATTCTGGGCTTGGTCAGCGCCTAGCGGGATGGGCAGTTGTGCCGGGGTGCTTCTGGGGTCACCGATGACTGTGGAAGCAAACAAGACCAAACCCACAACCGACGGGGCGATCTGTCTGGGAAAATGGGGGTTAACCATAGGCCACCTAATTTTATTCACTATGATTTATATAAGTTTAGCCTTTTTAGTGCTGGGTCAAAAGCTGATTATTTTAAGCGATCGCCCAAAAAGCGGATGCTGTATTTTTGCTTTATGACTAATTTTTTTGTTAGCGTGGTTGCGGGTTGAGCGCTATATTTTAGATATAGATAACTTGACCTATTTTTTGATAAAGGAAAGCAATTATGACTCAACCAGTGTCTAAAGCGAATATGCTGAAAGGGCTGATCTTAGGAAGTTCTTCATTGACATTAATTTTGATTGCTATATTCGCGATCGTGACGTTGTTCTTGTTTCAATTAGCCAGCCGTAAAAAAATAGGTTTAGTTTTTGAAAAAACCTTTGCTATTTTTTATATTTTCATCTCTCCCTATTTGATACAAGTTCCCTTTAATTATTTGCATCTTATTAATTTGCAAGACACAAAAGGCGGTTCTTTAAGTTTGATACCTTATTTTTTTTACCCGTGGGTATTATTTATTTTATTATCTAGGATTAAAATATTTTGTAGCAATTTTATCGATTATTTTTCCAAAGTATTGATTATGAATCCTTTTTTTCTATCTTATATATTAATGCCATCAATGTCTACATTATGGTCTATATTTCCTGAACAAACACTAAGAGCTGGCCTAGTTTTTTCAGTATTTACAGCTTTCGGATTCTATTTGGCAGCGCAATATAAATGGGAGGATCTATCTCATTTTTGGCGGTGGGGATACACGGCACTGGGTTTGGGAAGTTTTATAATTAAACCACCGGGAGCAGGCGACTTTGTAGGTATGACGCAATCTAAAAATTCCCTCGGTGGAGTGCTAGCTTTATCTACGGCATTTTGGTATTTGCATTATTCTCAAGGAGCTAAAACTCGGAAAGAACGCTGGATTTCTTTGGCAATGATATTCTTTTCTTTTTACCTGGTGAGAGCTAATAAGTCGGGAGCTGCTCTAGTTATTACTATCATATTAATCATTGCTGTTTCCTCGCTAAGTTTTCTAAAAAGATTAAGTTTTCAGTGGGCATTTACTGCGATTATATGTTTCCTGGTGGTCAGCATAATTATGACGGTTTTTGTACTAGACAACCTAGAGGATATTGTGGTAGGCGGGTTAGGCAAGGACTTGACTTTAACTGGGCGAACCGAATTCTGGCCGCAGTTAATTGATGCGGCCAATCAGCGCCCCTGGTTTGGCTACGGATACGATGGCTTTTTTCAACAAGATAAGTTAGGTCCCGCTACTCCTGCTTATTTTATTTATACTACTAATGGATTTCAACCAAAAAATCCTCACAATGGCCCGATCGGGATATTGTTAGCCTTCGGTTGGCCGGGATTAATCTTAATGATGATTTCCCTGCTGCTAAATTTGGTTTATGCCATCCGTTATTTGAGTCGTAGCACGCTGGAAGAAGCGGGAATGCCTATTTGTTTTCTGGTGTATCTTATTATGAGCAACATCACAGAAAGTTATATTGTGGGAACCGGAAATGCTTGGCTGAGTTATGTAATGTTGACAGTTCGACTTGCCCTAGATAATGCTAGTAACACTTCCAACAGTAGCAGCAACCCTCCAAGGCGTTCTGTAGCTCGCACTGTCGAATGAAATAAAGTTCCTTGCGCGTATCGCAGATGTGCCAAGCTGTGCTATAATATCATCTAACGAGTCTGATTCTGCAGGATAGCCCAGCCTTCCACAACCGCCTTTATATTTTATCAACACTTAAAATCTTCTGATGCTCGATAAGTTAACTGCGGTCAGTCAAAAGCTTGGGCCTGGTCTGCGCCAGGTGCTAAGCAACATAGCTTGGCTATTCACAGACCAAATCTTGCAGATGGTTATGGGTCTGGTGGTTGGTCTTTGGGTAGCTCGGTATCTGGGGCCGGCTGAATTTGGCTTGCTCAACTACGCCGTTGCCTTTGTGTCTCTGTTTAGTGCGGTGGCCTCCATGGGGTTGGGGAGAATCGTCATCCGCGATATCGCTCGCAACCCTGAATGCAAAAATGAGACCCTCGGAACTTCCTTCGGACTGCAATTTATTGGTGGTCTGATTACTCTGGTGTTAACTGTCACCGTGATTTCCCTACTTAAGCCCAATGACAGCCTGACTCGCTGGCTAGTGGGCATCATCGCGGCAGGAACTATTTTTAATTCTTTTGAGGCCATAAATTTTTGGTTTCAGTCCCAAGTCCAGTCAAAATATACAGTGTTGGCGAAGAATTCGGTATCTTTTTTAGTCGCCGCTGTCAGAATTGGGTTGGTAACATTTAAGGCTCCGCTACTTGCCTTCGCCTGCATTAGATTGATAGAGGTGGCAATGGTAGGAATGGCTTATGTATATTTTTATCAGATTACTGGCAATAAAATTAAGGATTGGCAATTCAGTTGGGAGCGGAGCAAGGAATTGATCTGGGAGAGTTGGCCTATAATTTTGTCAGGATTGGCAGTTTACGTCTACTCGAAAACCGATCAGATAATGCTCGGTTCTATGAATAAAAATGCTGAACTGGGGTATTATGCTGCGGCTGTTAAAATTTCAGAAATCTGCGATTTCTTGCCAATGATACTATCTAGCTCTATTTTTCCCAAATTAGCGAATTTGAGACATAATAATTATCAAGAATATCTAAATAAATTTCAAATTTACTCGGATATCATGATGTTTTTTTGGTTGGGAGTAGCAATCCCGATTTCATTGCTTTCTCCGTTAATAGTGCATCTGCTTTACGGTGATAACTATGCGAAATCAGCAGCAGTTTTGACACTCTATGTTTGGGCGCAATTTGGCAGTAACTTTGGGTTGGCGCGGAACACCTACTTTACCATAGAAGGTCAGTTGCGCTACAGTTTTTACTTGACTGTGGTTGGATCTCTTTTCAATGTGGGATTAAACTTGCTACTAATTCCTAAGTATGGAGCTTTTGGAGCAACTGTGGCTACTTTAATAACTTATTTTTACATGATTATATTAGTCAATTTCTTGATTAAGGAATTGCGGCCTTTTGGAAGATTTATCGGGCGCTCTCTCAACTTATACGAGGCAGCTCGTAGAATCAAAGGATTAATACAGTGATTGAAATTAAACCCAACATCCAACAGCGATCGAATTGCCCCTATTGCGGAACAGAACTTAATCCCAAAACTCTTTTGTGGCAGGGAATTCACATTGTTATAGATTCTAAGTGCGGCGGATGCGGCAGCGAAATCATCGACGAGCTGAAAGTAGGTCATGGAGTCATAAACTCCCTGCAAGTCGATTTAAAGAAAGCAGCAGTTTTTGCCGAGAATGCTTTCGCAAAGGATTGGTTGGGGAAAGCGTTACTCAACTCTCTCCAAAATCCTCGCTCCGAAAAACTTGAGATTGCAAAAGAAATTTTTAAGCCGCGCAAGCGAGTAATCATTTTAAACTGTATCGACCATCTTTATGGTCACTCCCTGCTCAAGTTGCTAAATGCACAAAGGCACTTAGACGACAATCCTGAGTGTGGATTAGTGGTGATAGTTCCTAAGTTTTTAAGGTGGATGGTTCCGGATGGAGTTGCTGAAGTCTGGACAGTGCCTATTTCTTTACAAAATGGTCAAAATTACTATCCCAGCTTCGCTGAGTTTGTTGAGAAAGAAACTAAACGTTTTGAAGAAATTTACGTCAGTGAAGGTTATTCTCATCCAAGTCGGTTTGACATCACGCGGTTTAGTGGAGTACCTAAACACAACTTTGAGAAAGAGGAAATAAAAATTACTTTTATTTGGCGGGAAGATCGCCTGTTAGTTAACCGTTTGCTTTGCCGAGGTCTGAGAAAGCTGAATCAAGGAGAAATCGCACTGGAATTGCAAAATATGAAAATTCAGCAGTGCTTTGAGAAAATAAGGTTGCAAGTACCAGAAGCAAAATTTGCTGTGGCTGGTCTGGGCACAAAAACTAAGTTCCCCGAATGGATTGAAGATTACAGGGTCGATAGTTTTAATGAAAAAATTGAAAAAGAAATATGCCGTATTTATTCAGAAAGTCGCTTAGTAATTGGTCTTCATGGCTCTAATATGCTACTGCCTTCTGGTCATGCTGGCATGACAATTGATTTGATAGATGAGCGGTGGGGGAACTTTGCCCAAGATGTTCTATACCAAGAAAGCAATTCCAGGATGGCTGCTTATCGCTATAGATTTTTGCCATATCAGACTAAAAATGATACACTGGCATTCATAGCGGCTGTGATGGTTCTGAAGTGGTCTAAGTTTCAATCTCAAATGATGGTTGATGTTGTTAATTGAGATTGTGAAGAAAAACTGACCTATAACCATCAAATAGACTGTGGCATGGGTCAGGTTGAAGTGGCAAGTCTGATTCAGTCACTCAACAATATCGCCATAACACTTGAATCCCGACTGTCGGGAGTATGGTTAAATCTTGTAAATTTAACATCCAAATACCACCGGGAACTCAAGTTTGAAGTTATCATTATATAAAATTTATGGAAAAATCCAATGAAAAACAGAGGTTCTGTGTATATACTCACTGGAATGTGCTGCGATCGAGAAGGTGAAGAGAGTATTTATCCTCAAGGATTAAATATCAAATCTTCATCATGCCAGTTCCAATCAATTTACTGGCAGTGCGTTGTAGTATTTTTTGCTACGAGTGTGAGAAATAATCCTAGTGCCAATCATATCTTGTGTACCAATGCAGAAAAATTACCCAATCTAGGCAACTTCAACATGGAAGAATTTTTTGCCAACATCGGTGTTAAGGTGGCTCATTTACCTTTCACCTATAAGCATCCGCTAGAATACTTCCACGCTTTCAGAAGTACATATTTCAAATTCAATATTGTTAAATACCTCAAAAACAACTCGGACTCGAACGATATATGTATGTCCCTAGATTCTGATTGCGTGTGGGTTAATTCGGTAGATAGAATGACAGAAGCAATCAAAAAAAATGGGATAGCTACTTACGAGCGCTTTTACCCAGAAGATCAAGCGATTAATGGTTTGACTAGAGCAGAAATGCAAAAAATTTACTCTGAACTAGGGTACAATAGTGAGCAGGCTCCTCCTTATTTTGGAGCGGAATTTATTGGAGGAACCGGAGAGAATATTAAAAAATTATCTGAAGAAATTGACTTGATTTGGAATATTTCTTTAGAAAGGTTTGCACAAGGCAAATCAAAATTTAATACAGAGGAGCAGATGTTAACCTATATTTATAACAAGCAAGGGTATGCACCGGGAACGGCAAACCCTTATCTTGAACGGATATGGACATCAGCGCAATTTTACACGGCAAGTAAATCAAATTTTCAGCTTGATGTTTGGCATCTGCCCGCAGAAAAAACTAGGGGAATTAAGAGACTTTTCCTACAAGTATCTAATCCCAAATCCTTGTTTTGGACTTTGCCAGTGGGAGAGGAGTTTATGAAATATGCTGCCGGATATCTAGGGATACCAAAACCTAATATTTCTAAAATAATTGTTGATACTTTAGAAGAGAGAAAATTCGGCATAAAAAGTAGACTATCTCAGGTTAAAAATATCATAAAGCGATGATATTTTTTCCAAAAGAAAATGTTGTTTCCAATATATCGTTCAAAGATCAAGTTTTCCAAACTTGATGATGAAGAAGACCTAAGTAATCATTAAAGACATAAGAGTAGGAAAATAAATGTATGACTGGCAAGTAAAAACCCCAATTGTCTTGATTATCTTTAAACGCCCTCAAGAAACACAAACGGTGTTTGAGGCAATTCGTCAGGCAAAACCCCCGAAATTGCTAGTAGTTGCTGACGGCCCGCGTCCAGATAGGCCTGGAGAAGATCGAGAATGTGCTGCCGCTAGAGCTATTATTGACCAAGTAGATTGGGACTGCGAAGTTTTGAAGAATTACGCAGACGTAAATCTCGGTTGTCGGCTGCGAGTTTCTAGCGGTATGAATTGGGTGTTTGATACGGTTGAAGAGGCAATTATTCTTGAGGATGACTGTCTCCCTCATCCTACATTTTTCCGCTTCGCTGAGGAATTGCTAGATCGTTACCGAGACGACCACCGGATTCTGTCAATCTCTGGTCAAAATGTTCAGTTTGGGCGGAAAAGAACTGATTACAGCTACTATTTTTCTCGCTACAATCACTGCTGGACTTGGGCGAGTTGGAGGCGAGCTTGGCAGCACTATGATTTAGATATGAAGCTGTGGCCAGAAATTCGTGATGGTAATTTTTTGATGGATGTACTGGGAGACTCCCATGCTGTAAAAGTTTGGACAAATACTTTTCAGCTTTGTTATGAAAAGAAATTACAGAGTTGGGCTTATCAGTGGACATTTGCTAGCTTTATTCAAAATGGTACGAATATTCTTGCCAATGTCAATTTAGTTTCTAATATCGGACATGGTGTAGAGGGAACTAATACGGAGGATGTGAACAGTCCTTACAGTAATATGCCTGTAGAAGCTATAACATTTCCAATGAAACACCCGCCCTTTGCAATTCGGGATAGACAAGCAGATAATTTTACAGAAAACACTTTATATGATTACGATCCGCCATTGGTAAGGAAGGTTCAAAAAAAAGTCAGTAAATTTTTGAAACAAATCAGGTAAAATTAGCTATCAATCTAGAGGAGAGGCAGGGGAAATGAAGGTTGTACTTCTCAATAGTTCTGATACTGAAGGCGGTGCAGCCAGGGCAGCTTACAGGCTGCACCAAGGTTTGCAGGGGATTGGCGTGTCTTCGCAAATGCTGGTGAAAAATAAGAAAAGCGGCGATTCAAGTATAATTTCGTCACAGAATACTATTACAAATAAGTTGGACAAGATTATTTCAACTTTATATAACTCGCCATTGCGACTTTACCCTGAGAGAAGGCCTGTTATTTTTTCTACAGAATGGTTGCCAGATTCTCTAGATGTCCAAATTTCCAAAATTAAGCCTGATATTATTAATTTACACTGGGTTTGTGGGGGTTATTTACAAGTAGAGAGTATTCCGAGGTTTAATCAACCCTTAGTCTGGACGCTGCACGATATGTGGCCTTTTACGGGTGGATGTCACTATAGCGAAGAGTGCGATCGGTATACTGAATCTTGCGGTAGCTGTCCGCAACTGCACAGCAGCAAAGATTGGGATATGTCGCGGTGGGTGTGGCGACGGAAAGCAAAATCTTGGAAAAATCTTAACTTAACTTTAGTTAGCCCTAGTGTTTGGTTGGCTAAATGCGCTAGTTCTAGTTCTTTGTTGAAAGATTATCGAGTTGAGGTAATTCCTTACGGCATCAATACTCAAAAGTACAAGCCGATAAACCGCGAGTGGGTGCGAGAAATTCTGAATTTACCTCAAGATAAACAAATTGTACTTTTTGGCTGTGCGAGCGGAACGGGCGATCGCTGGAAAGGATTTAATCTGCTAGTATCGGCTTTGCAAAGCCTCAGTAAATCGGGCTGGAGCGATCGTATAGAGTTGCTAGTTTTTGGCTCTTCAGAGCCGTCCAACCCGATTGAACTAGGTTTTAAGGCACATTACTTAGGTAAATTTGCTGATGATATTTCCTTAGCAATAGTTTATGCAGCAGCAGATGTCTTCGTCGCCCCTTCTATTTATGATAATTTGCCGAACACGGTGATGGAAGCTGCAGCCTGCGGTATCCCCAGCGTCGGATTTAAGATCGGGGGAATGCCAGATCTGATCGATCACTGCTCCAATGGATATTTAGCTAAACCTTATGAAACAGAGGATTTAGCGCGAGGGATTGCTTGGGTGCTAGAAGATTCAGAGCGACACCAAAAGCTTTGTCGCAATGCACGAGAGAAAGTTGAAGCAAAGTTTACCTTAGAAGTGCAAGCTCGCGAGTACCAAAAACTGTATGAAGAAGTTTTATATACTGCTAAGTAAGTGAAACTAATTAAACGCAGAACTTCTCTGGTATTGATTATGCCATTTTTGAGGTATTTATTGGTATATTTTCGGAGAGGCAGCGTGTTGATTTATACAATAATTTATTAGTAAATTATTGTCTGGGGAAATCTGGAAAAATCAAAAAATCAGCGATCGAGTAAATATCTTGATAGTTGCGACAGATTAAGTTAATAATTGGATAGCACTCGAAGTCGATCGGCATTGTCGATGGTCAGAGAGCAGTTTTCTACTAATTTTTCACCAATAGCCAAATCTTCAAATATAGATGGAGCAGATGAGTATAGCAGTCCTGATGACTTGCCATAACCGCAAGTTAAAGACTTTGGCCACTCTAGAGTCGCTCTTTAAGCAAATATTAACAAGTGAAATTGCACTCAATACTTATCTGGTAGATGACGGCAGCACTGATGGCACAGCCGAAGCAGTACAGCAAACTTATCCTCAAGTCAAGATTTTTTCCGGAGATGGGAACCTATTTTGGAACGGGGGAATGCGCTGGGCTTTCAGCGAAGCAATGAAACACGATCCCGACTACTACCTGTGGTTAAATGATGACACTGTTATTTATTCAAAAACAATAAGTGTCTTGCTAGAAACCAGTCACAAATTATCAGAAAAAGGAGAAACAAAAGCAATCATTGGCGGTTCAACCTGCGACCCAGAAACTGGTCAAACAACTTACGGGGGTGTGGTGCGAAATAATGCTTTGCACCCCTTCCGATATGGTATCCTAGAACCAACAAAAGATCCTCAAATGTGCGATACTATGCACGGCAACTGCGTATTAATTCCCCGCAGTGTTGTGCAAATAGTCGGCAACCTCGATCCGGCTTTTGTCCATTATATTGGTGATTGGGATTATGGTTTACGAGCCAGACAGAAAGGATGTACAGTTTGGATTGCTCCGGGCTATTTAGGTACTTGTTCCCTCAATCCCCAAGTTACCAAAATGGCTGCTGAGAATTTAAGCGAAGGATTAGATAAAATGAGTAAACCGAAAGGTTTATCATTCAAAGATACTACCCTGCAACCAGCTCAAGAGTGGAAAGTATTTGCTCAGCGGCATGGTGGGTTGTTGTGGCCAATTTATTGGCTGCTACCTTATCGCAGGTTAGTTTGGCTCTCAGTGTTGAGTAAACTGGGATTGACTAAAAACAAAACTCAAGGTGAATAGGATGGTTGACAAAAATGAAGTTCGCATCGCTTGGCTCGTTCCTTCTGCAGAGTTTGGGGCCTATTGGCCGCCGGTTTTACATGAGCTCAAAAAACTAATTCCGAACACGATTTTTTATACAGGTCGCCTCTGGCCGCGCTACGATCCGGAAGCTGCTGGTACAGAAGTAGTCGAAGTTGTGGGAGATACACAATTCATCACCACCCAAAAGATAAAAACAGGGTACAGTCGTGGTTATATTAAGGCTACTCCTGGGATTATTTTTCCTCTTTTGAAATTCAAGCCCCAGGTCATTTTTGCTAGTGGATTTTCGATCTGGACATTGGTAGCTATAATTTTTAAGCCTATAGGGAAATGGCGACTGGTTTTAGTTTATGAAAGTAGTTCCCCGAATGTAGACTTTCGAGATTCTAAGGTGCGATCGACGATTCGACGATGGATGGGTAAATTTGCGGATACCTTTGTTTCTAATAGTCGCCGAGGTAAAGAATATTTGGTTGAAGTGATTGGGGCAGCCGAAAGTAAGATATTTGCTCAACCTTACATGGTTCCTGATGCTAAAGCTTTGGTAAAAAAAATAGACAATAATAATTCTATCTCTTTGTCATTCTCCCACCCAATTTTTCTGTGCGTGGGTCAAGTAATTTCTCGCAAAGGGATTAAGAATCTGTTAGAAGCTTGCACAATTTTGCAAAGCCAGGGATACTCGAATTACACAGTCATTATCGTTGGAGATGGGGAACAGCGATCGGAACTAGAAGCACTTACAAAAGAATGGGATTTAGAAAAACAAATTGTTTGGACAGGGTGGATCGAATACGGATACTTGGGATCTTATTTTCTAGCAGCTGATGCGTTTGTTTTTCCTACGTTAGAAGATACTTGGGGAATGGTGGTACTAGAAGCGATGGCATTTGGTAAGCCGGTTTTGTGTTCAAAATGGGCGGGGGCTTGCGAAATGATCGTTGAAGGTGAAAATGGTTATATTTTTGATCCCTATAATTCGGAAGGTATGGCAAATGCGATGCGGAACTTGATTGATTGCCCCGAAAAGTTAGTAATTATGGGCAAAAAATCCCAGCAATTGATCGCTGAACATACACCAGAAAATGCTGCGAAATTAATAGCCGATGTGACTTCGCTAGTATTGGAGAAAAGTTGATGAAAATTTTATTGTCTGCCTTTGCTTGCGAACCCGGACAAGGATCTGAGGAAGGAGTGGGCTGGAATGCGGTGGTAGAAGCCGCCAAACATCACGATGTATGGGTAATAACTCGCACCTTTTACCGTACCGCTATTGAAGCCTTCCTCGCCGCGTACCCGAACCCTAATCTGCACTTCGTCTACATTGAGCCTTTCGGCTGGAGCGAAAACTTTAAAGGTAGACAGGGAGGGCTGCAATTGCACTATTACCTGTGGCAAATTTTGGCTTATTTAGAGGCGCGCGATCTCCACCGCCAAATTAATTTCGACATCGCCCGCCACGTCACCTACGTTAAATTTTGGTCGCCGAGCTTCATCTCGCTGCTGCCTATTCCTTTTATTTGGGGGCCTGTGGGCGGTGGCGAAGCAGCCCCTAAACCTTTTTGGGAAGATTTTAGCTCCAAGGCAAAACTTTACGAAACAGCGCGAGACTGGGGGCAGCGCCTCGGTGAGAGAGATCCCTTTGCCAGGATGACGGCTCAAAGAAGCGTCTTAGCTTTGGCGACCACGGATGACACGGCGAAGCGGGTGCGGGCGATGGGGGCTAAAAAGGTGCAGGTGCTTTCTGAAGCCGGTCTGTCAAAGGCAGAGATGGGGCGGCTGGGAGAGTGCAAAATGCCAGGGGATTCGCCGATTAGGTTCATCAGTATGGGGCGGTTGCTGCACTGGAAAGGCTATCACCTGGCGGTACGGGCCTTTGCCCGAGCTAACTTGCCGAATGCCGAATATTGGCTGCTGGGGGATGGCCCGGAAGGCGATCGCCTTCAGTCTTTAGCGCAAGAATTGGGCATTGCTTCTCAAGTTAAGTTGTGGGGGAGGCTGCCGCGCGAAGAAAGTTTGGGCAAGTTAGGGGAGTCTCATGTACTGATTCACCCTAGCTTGCACGATTCTGGGGGGTGGACTTGTCTGGAGGGGATGGCGGCGGGGCGTCCCATTATCTGCTTGGATTTGGGAGGGCCTGCTACTCAAGTGACGGCACAAACGGGGGTAAAAGTACCTGCTTACAATCCAGAACAGGCAGTGCAGGGTCTAGCTGAGGCGATCGCTCATTTAGCCGGCGATGCCGAGTTGCGATCGCGCTTGGGTGAAGCAGGTCGAAATCACGTCAGGGAAGTATATGATTGGGATGTTAAAGGTAAATTCTTTGCTCAATTGTGCGAAGATATAGTCTATCGAAAATCTGGGTGATATCTGATTTGTTCGATCGCACAAAACAAAAAAAACTATATTTTTTAGGCGGTGAAACGTGAGCGTTGCAATCATTACTGGCTCGGCGGGATTAATTGGCTCGGAGGCTTGTAAGTTCTTTGCCAAACAAGGCTTAGACATAGTTGGCATCGACAACAATATGCGCCAGTTCTTTTTTGGTGCCGATGGTTCTACCAACTGGAACCGCCAACAGCTAGAAAAATCTTTGGGAACCAAGTATTATCACTTAGATGTTGACATTCGCGACTACGAAGCTATTACCAATATTTTTCAGCGGTACGGAGATTCGATCGAGCTAGTAATTCACACAGCCGCCCAACCGAGCCACGATTGGGCGGCTCGCGCCCCAAAAATAGATTTTACAGTAAACGCTAACGGTACTCTCAATCTTTTAGAAGCAACTCGCTTGTACTGTCCCAAAGCAGTTTTCATTTTTACATCTACTAATAAAGTATACGGCGATACCCCCAACAACTTGCCTTTAGTTGAATTAGATCATCGATGGGAAATAGAAGCAGGTCACACTTACGAAAACGGCATTCGGGAGGATATGTCGATCGACCAATGCCTGCACAGTTTGTTTGGTGCTTCTAAAGTAGCCGCTGATATTTTAGTGCAAGAATACGGTCGATATTTTCAGATAAACACCGCTTGTTTTCGCGGCGGCTGCCTGACGGGGCCAAATCACTCTGGAGCTCAACTGCACGGCTTCCTCGCCTACTTGATGAAGTGCGCCGTGACGGGAACTCCCTACACAGTGTTTGGCTACAAAGGCAAGCAAGTCCGCGATAACATTCACAGCGCTGATTTAATTTCGGCATTTTATGAATTTTATAAAGCTCCCAGAAGCGCCCAAGTTTATAATACAGGAGGAGGTAGATACAGCAATTGTTCGATGTTAGAAGCCATCCAGATGTGCGAGGAAATTGCGGAACGTACATTTAATTGGACTTATGCTGAAGGAAATCGCATTGGCGATCACATTTGGTGGATTAGCGATAATTCAAAATTTTCCAGTCACTATCCTGACTGGAAAATGAAATATAACGTTAAACAAATCCTACAGGAGATTTATGAATGTAACCGCGAACGCTGGCTGAAAGAGTGATCGCAGGATTGAACGGGTACAAAAAGAATGTGCTGGCAATTTTTGTAAAAGACCTCTTGCATTCAATCGCCGATCAGATTAAATTATCTGCGTCGATTAGTGTTTATCCACTTAAGATCTGCGGTTAACAGATCGAATATTTGTGCAAGAGGTATAAAGAATTGAAAACAAAGTTAAACAAATTTTAGAGGATATTTATGAGTGTAAGTGTCGTTGGCTTAGAGAGGTCTTCCAATATCGATTTAGGAAAAAAAAATGTACTCGGCATATTAGTAAATGCCGTTAATTATGAAGCGGCTGTTAGCACAATTATTGCGGCAGCCAACGCCGGAAAACCACTGTCAGTTTCGGCTCTAGCGGTTCACGGGGTAATGACTGGGGTGCTTGACAGCACTCACCGCTATCGGATCAATCACATTGATTTAGTATTGCCAGACGGACAGCCGGTCAGATGGGCGTTAAATTTGCTCTACAATACGGAATTGCCCGATCGAGTTTGCGGGCCAAATGCGATGTTAAAAATCTGCGAGCGCGCCGCCGAAGAAGGATTATCTATCTATTTGTACGGCTCTCAAGCTTCTGTACTGGAAGCTTTATCTCGCAATCTCTGCCAGCGTTATCCCAAGTTAATTATTGCTGGAACTCAGCCTTCTCAATTTAAGCAGGTTTCGCCGCAAGAAAAACAGGACATTGCCGAGAAAATTCGCAACAGCGGTGCAGCAATTACTTTTGTCGGTTTGGGGTGTCCGCGACAAGAAGTTTGGGCTTACGAATACCGAGATGACTTATCAATGCCGCTGATTGCTGTAGGTGCAGCTTACGATTTTCACGCGGGTAATTTGGCTAAAGCTCCTGAGTTTTTATCTAAGATAGGTTTGGAATGGCTGTTTCGGATGATTAAGGAGCCCAGGCGTCTCTGGAAGCGGTATGTATTGTTGAATCCGCTTTATATTTCGCTGTTTTTGCTGCAAGCTTTGAAAATCAAAAAATTCGACCCCAAAGATGCCACGCCGCCTGTGAAAGAAGTTTTGTATGGTTGAATTTCTTCTGTTGTAAATTGTTGATTTTCACAAATAAAAAGCCAAAAGCCAAACCTAGAAATAATAATTAATTATTTTGACTTTCGACTTAAAAATTGTGACGATTTAAATCTAGAATTAATGGGTTGTTGTCAAGAAATTTTGTTTGGCTTGCTTTGTAATGTTGTTTCCAATGGCATCGGCATTATATATTTGAATTGTCTGTAAGTGCCAGCACCTTAAGAGCGATCGCGATTCAGCGCGCCAAGAGAGGCAATGCAGAGGACATTGGTTTGTCGTTGTTGCGGCCGGAAACTTCCCGGATTCCGCAGCGGCTTTTTAGTCGTGCGACCGGAGAATTTGCGATCGCCCCAGACAGCGGAACTTTAGCCAATCCCCAAGCAGACGGCATCGCCATTTTATCCTTGACACCAAACGTCAAACCTTTAGACTTCATACCATCATTTCGGAGAGTATTCAGCTTCACACCCGACGGCTGAGAATCGGCAATGCTGAAGTACAACAGCGATTTTACACAGTCAATTTTTTTAGTAACAAATCAGGAATTGCAAAAAGAACTAATCCGCACCACCGGAGAATTGATTGATCGACTGTCAGTTTGACCCCAGAACTCCTCAGCTTTACTACTTTTTAACCAGACGGAAGCCTGGGAAAGATTTTTCCGAACAATTCACCCTTGAAGCAATTGATTTGCAGACATTTGCAGTACAACCGCTGTTAGTTTTGCCCGACCAAGTGGAGACAAAAATGAGCCTGTCGCCCGACGGGATAGAATTGCTGTTAGACCGGGTAGTGGCAAAGAAATCGGAACCGGTCGCAGGAGATTTGAGAACTGATGGCCCAAGTGCGATCGCCCTTTCAACTCTAATACTTTTCAAATTCAAAAATGCACCGGCCTCTAATAATTATCCCTCACCTCAATAACTGCGTCTAAAAGGATGTCGCCCCCGCTGGCTGCCCTAAAAAATAAAAAATTAGATAGGTTTGTAGTGAGGAAGACTGTCCTATTTTTGATGAATAAATCAGAACTATTTCTTCTGAATGTAGGCTTAATTCCAATCAAATCGCCAGACACGACATCAAATCATGTCCGGTCGATTAGCATAACAAAAACAGTTCGTAGTGCGGACTTGACTCCAGGGCCTAGGAGTGGAGTCAAGTCCGCACTACGAACCCTACTTATTGCGGTCAATAGATCAGACACGACATCAAATCTCGAACCCACAGTTTTCTTCAGGCAGCTTTTCTCATCGACATTGACTTATCAGCAACCCGCTGCATATGTTCTGCACGAGCTTTAAAAGTTTTCTCAAATGTGTGCTTTTGGGCAAACCTCAGCGACTTAAAAGACATAGCTTTGATGACTTCTCGGTTGTAGCTGAGTTGAATAATTTTCTGCGCCATCAGTTTAGGTTTATCCATCGGTACAATCCATCCCGTTTCAGACATTTCTGAAATTCCCTCGAATGCTTCGTTAGCATAGCCTACGATCGGCACTCCGCAAGACATTGTTTCTAAATAAGTACACGAGGGGTCGCCCTGCCGGTGACAGCACACAAACAAATCGATATTGTCCTTAACAAAGGGGAAAAACTCGGTCTTAAAGTCCGGGACACCAAGCATTTTCACGCAATTCTGAAGTTGATGGGCTGCTATGGTGTGGTGCATCATTTTTTCTAAGTCGCCAGCACCGCTAATGAACATTTCAAAATTTGCTGCCCGTTTCTTAAGTTCTAGAGCAACATTCAGTAAATGATCGGCTCCCTTCATTTTAATCAGGCGGCCTGAGAACAGCAGCCGCAGAGGCATATCTTCTGAGCGGTTGTGAGTCCGCATTTCAATATCCCTGTCAGTTGCTAGCATATCTTCGCTAATCCGCGTGTCAAAGAAAAGCATCGAATTGCGATTGAGGTTCAAGTAGTCTTTATAGGTAGGAGTACCGTTGCACTGCAAACCATCCGCAGTTGCGATCGCCGCCCGCTGCTGAATTTCTTGATTTTTTTCCCAAGCCATTCTCCGCAAGCGTACAATCGGGTTTTTGGTATTCACGCTCGCAATTTGTTTGCGAGTTTTCAGAGTATATTCAGAAACGTAAATACATGGCACTCCAGCTAAGTTGCAAATATTGCTGATATGGTTTTGTCGGTATCCTGGCACTGCCAATACCAGCGAAGTATTGTGTTTGTGCAACAAAGCAGGCGTGATTAGATCGAAGGAAATCACTTCTAATTTGAATGGTAGTTTATCGATATCGAAAACTTTGCAATCGAGATTATTGTTACCTGTTTGGGTCTCTTCCATCATCACTGTAATCGAACCATCCCAATACTTGGTTAATTCGACAACGGCCTCGTCCAGCTTGCGGGTGAGTAAAACTTGGCCCTCTGGCAAGAGTTTCGCTGATAAGGGTTGTAAAATAGTCAAATTGTTGTTGGAAAACATAGATGTACCTTCTTTTGTATGGAGTTTTCTTTTGGTCGTTTGTCTGCATTAATGCTTGTAATTGCTCGGATAGCGCTAGATAGAAGCTATGTAAAACTGTAAGATTGCTTCCTTGCACCGAGATATTAGCAATGACATATCGCCGGTGGTTTTCCACCTCGACATGAAGCTAGACAATTAAAAAATGAGATTGAGAAAATTAGAGTTTCTACTCGTTAATCCGGTTGCGAAACTCAAAGCTTGCCTTGCTGTTATTGAAGTTGAAAGTTCTTAAGATAGCGGATTGATATCTCTCAGCTTTAGGAGCCTCAACTTAATTCCTAAAAAAGCTAATTCTACGTACTGATAAATTCACTAAAGATTCGATGGGCTGTTGCCTCGAAATATAACAGACAGTCAGAAAATCGCATGGGAAAGTAACGTAAAGAAGCAATATGATACTTCTTATCACTTTGGATTACTCGTGGTGACTGATTTCAAATCTAGTTCGATCGATCTATTGCGTTCTGGCCGTCCGTTGTCCGTGTCATTAACAATAGGCGCATCCTAAAAAAACTGTAAACAGCAGGCCGGATGCCAGGTCTACAAGAATTATTGGATATGTTTAATGTTTCTGGAACGTCACACCAGTCAAAAGGTTTATCTGAACCGAATTTGATATTTAAACTTCAAACCGAGCCCGTCTTTTATGTGAATCTATTATCCGAGAAATTACCTATAACTGTCAAGAGGTTTTTGCTAACTTTATCGATCTTTTACAATTAACCACTTAAGTAACAAGTTATTGCTGTTTTAGGCTTGATTTTTGTCAAACTAACTGCGACTTTAGATATTTATACTTATGTCGTAGATTTATCAGAGCCTTCAACTTATAGTCCAAAAGGCAAAAAATGGTTTTACACGTTATTGTAACACCGTGAGGTGCTTCAGCCGGGAGGCTACATAATTAGGTTGAAGTTAGCTCTGACTTAGCAGTAATACAGGACAGATGCCATAAATTCTTGTCAGCCCTATATATATAGTGCATAATTTCCGTCTTACCGATAGAATTTGATACAAGTGTGGAACGCTAGAAGTGCGTGATAGGGGTTCGGTGAAGGGTAGGGAATCGCCATTCTAGAAGGCAACGAGACCAATCATTTAAAAAATCAAGATTTATTCCAAAACTTTATGAAAGATTTATATAAATTTGTGTAACACCAATAGCATTCACATTATTTATAATAATGTTGCATTTGTTCACAATTAAACAAACAATAAAAAGGTAGGACTGACTTATAGTCTGTCTCAAAAAGGTGAGGAGTCAGTCGATTTTAGATTGGGGGATTGGGGGATTGATACCCGATCTGGCGATCGCACTGCGATATGTAGAGTGGACGACACCAGACTTTCTGTGGGTGCGCCCCCAGCGCACCTTACCGCGCTTTCTCTGTTTGCTAGTGCGAAGTGTTGGGGCTGAACTGTTCTTTAATGAAGCGGATATAAAGGTGTTTGAACGCTGACTTAATCACCCGAGGCATACCAAAGTCGATCGGGATCATGCTTTCTGGCAACTTCCAATCCAAAACCTTGAGAGTTTCCGGGTGCGACAGGGGAAAATCGAGATCCTCTAAATTCGAGCAAAGTCCCAATCTCATCGCCGCAGCCACAGTCGGAACCAGCGCCGGATCGACATTAATGATTTCCACTAAAGTTCTGTCCAGCGCAAACACATCACTCGACGCGCCCAAAATCCCCAAAAACTTAGGTTCGCCGCCGCTTGGCCCGTTACCTTCGTGACCGATAATTCCATCCAAAATTGTCAAATTTGGGTTAATTGCCCTGGCTGTTTCTACCAGCATTTGACCGAATCTGGCGCTATCTTTGCCAGCTTCCATGTGCCACCAAGCCTTCATTTTGCCGGGGACGCAGCCGAACAAATTTTTCACGCCCATTGTCACGGTTAATTGTACGTGAGATTTGAGTTTGGGAATATTAATTACTACATCTGCTTCCATTGCTTCTTTGCAAATTCGGAGATGGTTGAAATCTTGGCTGACAGTTTCGTAGCGTTTTCCTTGAAACTCAACTACTGGCAAATTCAGTTCTTCTAACAGCGGCAAATAACCGTTGGCTTTGGCTACACCCATCGCGCTGCCAAAAGCCGGACTGTCGCCTAAGAACGGTTTTCCGCCAGCTTCTATGACCATTTTCGCCACGCAGTAAACCAATTCCGGGCGGGTGACGCATTCTTTGGTGGGGCGAGAACCGGTGAGGAGGTTGGGTTTGAGTAAAACCCGATCGCCCGATTTGACAAAAGCCGACATTCCGCCCAGGGGTGCGAGCAAATTTTCTACAGATGTTTGCAGGATTTGGCGATCGTATGAATTGGCCTTAATTAAACTAACAGAAGACATGATGTTATTGGTTATTGGTTATTTGTTATTTGTTATTTGAGATGGGGCATTAGTAATTGATAATTGGTAATTACAACAAATTACCAATGATTAATCCTCATATTCAATCCCCCATGCCCCATGCTCCATTAAGTATTCATCGGCAATCTGCCAGAAGCAGCCCGCTGCATCGTACTAACTCGCATAGAATTAGAGAAAATTCCTTGGCCCTGAAGTTCCGGGATAGCAGGTTTAATTTCCACTTTTATCAACCGGGCAGTGCAGATAAAAACCGTTTGATCGACTAAATGAAAAGTCAACCAAGGTTGATTTAACAACTGCAGCACTTCCTCTTGAAATTCTGATGCCGGGATAGGAATTGTAAAGGTTTCCGTGTGACCTTCCACATAATGAAATGTCACTTGAGTTGTGTTCTCTTTATCTTGAGTTAATTGGCCAAAGGAACCTGCGCGCATAAATTTTGCTCCTAAACTTGAGACTCTGAAAGAATACTGCCATCTTGTGGCTAAGCATTAGCAGATGATGTTGGCATCGCACTCATTTTCTCTAAATCTAGAACTTTTGCCAAGTCTTCTTCACTCATTAAACCGCGTTCTAGGACAATTTGCCGCAAAGATTTGCCGGTTTCGAGAGATTCTTTGGCGACAGCGGCGGCATTGAGATAGCCGATATGAGTGTTGAGGGCGGTAACGAGGGCGAGACTGCCTTCTGCGTAAGCGAGACACCGATCGCCCTTTGCTTCAATTTTTTCGAGGCATTTTGTGCTTAGCGCGCTGATGGTATTGCCCAAAATTTCGATGCTGTGAATCAAATTGTAAGCAATTAAGGGCATCATCACGTTTAATTCTAATTGTCCCGCTTGGGCTGCAAGGGCGATCGCGCTATCGTAACCCATAACTTGAAAACACACCATCGAAGTCATTTCTGCCATCACAGGATTGTATTTTCCAGGCATAATTGACGAACCAGGTTGCACCGGAGGCAGTTGAATTTCCTTGAAACCCGTTTTCGGCCCAGAGTCCATCAAACGCAAGTCATGGGACATTTTAACGCAATCCTGAGCGAGATTTCGCAGCGCACCGGAGACATTTACAAACGGTGCCATACTCTGCATAGCTGCCATTAAATGCCTTGCTGGTTTCAGGGGGCGATCGATTAATTCTGAGAGAATTTCAGCAACTTTTTGACAGTATTCAGGGTGAGTATTTAAGCCTGTTCCAGCGGCGCTTCCCCCCAATCCCAGGGAAGTTAAATCATCGGATGCCCTGTCAATTCTCAAGGTATGTTCCCTGAGAATTTGCGCCCAAGCGCCGAAGGTGTCGCCGAGTCGAACCGGCACAGCATCTTGCATATGAGTGCGGCCAGATTTAACAATATTTTTGAATTCTTCTGCTTTATTTTCTAGGGCGACTATGGCCTCAGACAAAGCCGGAAATAGAGTTTTTTCCAAGGCCAACAATCCGCCGATCCGAATCGCCGTCGGAATCACATCATTGGTTGATTGACCGTAGTTTACATGATCGTTGGGACTAACGCGCTTGTAGTTGCCTTTTTCATCGCCCATAATTTCCAAAGCGCGATTGGAAAGCACTTCATTAACGTTCATGTGGTGAGAAGTTCCCGCGCCTGCTTGGTAGACATCAACTACAAATTGATCGCGCAAATTTCCGGCTAAAACTTCATCGGCAGCTTGGATCAGTGCTTGACTAATATCTTCAGGAATGCAGCCGAGTTTACCGTTGGCGATCGCCGCAGCTTTTTTAATTAAAACGCAAGCATCTACATAAGTTGATAAAGGTTTGATACCGCTAATTGGAAAATTTTCAACGGCGCGCAGAGTTTGAATGCCGTAGTAAACGGTAGATGGGATTTGTTTGTCTCCCATTGAGTCGCTTTCGGTGCGGTAGGTAATGGCTGGCTGTTGCGTCATATCGTTTGGTTTGTGATAATTACGAAGTATACAATTTTTTTGTAACTGCGTGTTCTGGGTGTTTTTACTTTACCGCACCCGCTGGCGACTGGAGGGTAATATGTAATATCATGTCCAGCGATTACCACAACAAAAATGGATCGCGCGTGCGGACTTAAGTCTGCCGCCGGAGAACGGACTTAAGTCCGCACTACCAACCAAATCTGATCGTTGTCAATCAACCAAATAGGATCTGGTTCCCCATCGCCCAAAATTATCCCACATCCTAGGGTTGAATCTCCAATCTAGAATCTCAAATCAAGTCTGGGGCGAGGGCGAGGGCGAAAGGGCAGTTTACAAAAAGCTAAAATTGTTCTGCAAGGGCGATCGCGCGCCGACAAAAATGTTTAGCTATAATTGTACAAATGAATCATTTCATATCAAATCCTCTCTTCATCGGAATAGTACATTCACTGTTGACTGTTAACATCATGTATGAGTGCAACCGGAATTGATATCACGCTAAGAGTGAAACTCCCATGAACAAACCAGCAAAAACTTTCAAACAGCTAAATATTTTAATAATTGGCTTAAGTGCCTCTGCAAGTTTTCCGGCTTCAGTAAACGCTATCTCCAGCATTGTCCCCTCCACAGCAATCCCGGAACAATCGGCGATTTTAATGGCTCAGCGACAGCAGCAAATTAAGTTTAAAAGAGGTGCTAGTTCAGGGGAAGTAAAAGGAGGAGTAGCCCGGGGCGAAGTCATGATTTATTTGATCGGGGCCCAACAAGGTCAAAGGATGAATCTAGAGATCCAATCAGTAGAAGGAAATGCTGTTTTTAAGGTTATCGATCCGAATACAAACCCCTTAGCTGAAGAAAAAAGAAGCTGGTCGGGAGAATTGCCCCAGACGGGAAAATATCAGATAGTCGTCGGTACAGAACGAGGCGGTGCAAGTTACACTTTATCAGTTTCGATACACTAATATTTCGATGTTTCCTTAAGGTTGTTAAATCCTGTCAGGTATCGCATTACCTAAATTCCCGAAACTCGGTTTCTGTAACCCCCGCCCCGTCTCGAAGATGACAGCGCTAGGAGCACGATCCTCTTGGGCTGGCTGCTAACTGCGGTTAATTGCAGGAATTGCAGATGGTTTTAGCGATCGATCTGCGGTTTTTGTGACAAAATAGATTGTAGTATTAATTTTTTAGGAGTTTTCATGGCTCGTTTCAATCAAATCCTTGTCCTCAGTGCCGTCACCCTTGTAGCTTTAGCTGGTTGCGGCGAGAAGCAAGAAGCATCCACTCCGCCAACCTCACCTCCACCGGTTACTTCTACGACTACCACTGTCACCACATCTGAGAAACCAGCATCTACTGCTAACTATCCAGAGTTAATGAGTGTAGTTACTAATACCAAAGCAGCAGTTGACACTGGTGATTTTGTTAAAGCTAAAACCGAATTTGACAAGTTTGAAACTTCCTGGAAGAAAGTCGAAGATGGCATCAAAGCTAAGGAACCTAAAAGCTACGATACCGTTGAAGAAACTACAGAAAAAGTAACAGACGAACTCAAAAAAGCTAAGCCTAGCAAAGACCTAGTGCTAGCTCAATTGCAGTCGCTAGAAAAGACCATCGCTAGCATTCCTAAGTCCTAGATTTAAATGCTAATTTGAGTGTTTGTTTCTAGTGCGGCGTTCGCCGTAATTGCTCAGAAACAAACACTCAATGCTCCATCATTATAGCCTTTCTGTGTTCTCATGTGAGGTACTATCGGGCCTAGGGCATAGGCCTCCGTGGGCATAGGCCAAACCGGGCATACCTCACTTTTTTGAGAACCGCTATATATAAGTTGAGTATTTCTAAGTTTTCAACCCTTATGAAAAAAGCATTTCGCAAGTACCACCGCATTCTAGCCACAATCGTTTTTTTACCAATTACCCTCACGGTATTGACTGGAATGGCAGCAACGATGGGCAGGGAGTGGCCGATTAGCACAGGAATTTCAACAAGATTATTGTTGAAAATTCATACAGGTGAAATTTTTCACCTGCAAGCAATTTACCCGATTTTAAATGGATTGGGAATGCTTGGCTTGCTGGTGACAGGTTTAAGTATGTCGGGTTTGTTTGGCAGAAGAAAGCAGCAAAATTCCAACGATTAAAAGCAAAGATGTGAGAAACTGACGAAGGACTTGATGACGACTCTTGAACCGGGTAATTTTAGGGTGGCAAATATGAGCTTAAAAATCAAAACAAATAACCTATGTACGGTTCCGGTTCATCGTACCGTAACTGTATAACTAGATTGCTTCATTTTGTAACAAAAGTTCAAGTTCCGCATCCCGTAAAGTTGTTATATTTGGGTTGCCAAAACAATTTTGAAGCGGGCGCACTGTCAAACATTATGTCGCGTTACCCAAGCATAGATAACGTTATTAGCCTCCAACAGGCACTAGAAGGAATAATTGTTGAAGATTTAAAAAAGCTCAAAGCATTATTACCCGATCCTCGTAAATTAACCCGTAAAGCGGATCTTGTTGATGGAATTAGATCGCAATTGCTGGGAGATCACCTTCGGATAGTGTGGGCGAAATTAGACGACCTCCAAAAAGCGGCTGTAGCTGAAGTTATACATGGAGAGGACGGCTATTATTTTCCTGAGATATTTAGGGCGAAATACGGACAATCAGCAAATTTTGGAACAATCGATCGCTATGGAACTAACAGAGAACCATCACTGTTATGCTTGTTTATTTATGGCAACCAGATTCCTTACGATCTACAAGAATTATTGCTGAAATTTGTGCCAAAACCTAAAAAAGCGACCTTGGATCATAGTGGTGAAACAGTAAAAAATCATGTTAAACTCAGCGTCCAAAGATATAACTACAGTACAGGGAAAAAAGATATAGAAGAATACGATATTCCCTTGACTTCTTGTGAAACACAGTTGGCAGCTACCAAGGATTTAGCGGCTGTTTTGCGTTTGATTCAGTCGGGAAAAGTTACTGTTAGCGAGAAAACTGCTTTACCTAGTGCTGGAAGTGTAAAAGCGATCGCCTCTATATTGCTAGGCGGTGATTTTTATAATGAGGAACAGCGTCAAATTACCCTAGCCAAGGATAGCGACTATGATGATGAAGTATTCGCTGAACTCGGTAGCATCAAGCCCTTTGCTTGGATAATGATAGCGCAAGGGAGCAAGTTCGCGGAACGATCGGGCAAAAAGCTAGTTTTGACAAAAGCGGGACAGAAAGCTTTACAAGAATCACCCGCCAAAGGTTTACAAACAGCATGGAAGCGCTGGTTAAAGACCAAAATCTTTGATGAATTTCGCCGAATTGATGCGATCAAAGGACAAACTGGCCGGGGTTCAAATGGGATGACGGATGTGGCGTGGCGCAGAGATGCGATCGCCTCTGTGCTCGCAGAATGTCCTGTGGGTAAGTGGATTTTATTTCATGACTTTAGTAAATATCTAGTCGCAACAGGCCATAGCTTTGATGTGACTGAGGAACCCTATTATCTGTATATTGGTGAAGCTGGGTATGGAAACTTATCAGAATTGGATGGCCATAGTTGGCCGATTCTGGAAGAACGATATATGCGCTGTTTTTTGTTTGAGTATGCTGCTACTTTGGGCATAATTGATGTTGCATATGTCGATCCGTTCCTCATACCATGCGATTATGACTATCTTTGGGGAACGGACAATCTGGAATTCCTGAGTCGTTATGATGGCTTAGTATATTTTCGCTTGACGAGTTTGGGGGCTTACTGTTTGGGCTTGACGGATCAGTATACTCCGCCAGTAATTGAGGTTCGTCAAACGCTCAGGGTATTGCCGAATCTAGAAATTATTGCGGCGGGAGATGGTGTCGAGACATCTGATGCGATCGTCCTGGATATCTATACTAAAAAGGTGTCAGATGTTGTGTGGCGACTCGATCGCCCAAAAATCTTCGCAGCCATTGAAAATGGATATCCATTAGCAGAGTTTACAGAGTTTTTGGATGCCAGAAGTATTGAACCGCTACCGCAAACTGTGCAGCAATTTCTAACGGATGTTACAGAGCGATCGAATAGCGTGCAAGATATAGGTAGTGTCAGGTTGATCGAATGTACTACCGCCCATTTAGCATTGCTGATTGCGAATGATTCCCGTACTAAAAAGTTCTGTCAGTTGGCGGGCGATCGCACTTTAGCAGTTCCATTGGGCCAGGAAACTAAATTTCGCACCGCCCTGCGGCAAATGGGCTATGTTTTACCCCAGAGTGATAAATAAGTTGTGGCATTAGAATTGTCTACTGTGGCGGGCTCTGGGGCCCACCTCACAAGAGTGTTTGTAGGGTGCATCGCTGGCGATAAATCCCTAAAAAAATAGACAATCTCGATCGCGACGCACTTTTCACATAGACTGGATAAAATAAACAAAACATTTTTGTTTTACCTGAGTCTATTGGGGCTTTTTCATGGGGAAGGGCGGGTTTATTTAACCTATCTGCTGCGTTTAAGTTTGTTGCTGAACCCGTCCCTATAGAATGATTGATAATGGTGCAAAATATCAGTTATACCCAACTTTTTCTCTCTTCCTTCTTCCCTCTTCCTGATGACGTTGGACGGAAAGCTCCGGGGAGACAGCACTAATGACTAATGACTAATGACTTCTTCCTTCTTCCCTCTTCCGACGGACTTACATCGGTTACATCCGTGACATCCGTGACATCCGTGACATCCCGTACATTGCTCGTTGCCGAACTTCCCTCTTCCTTCTTCCTTCTACTTATGAGTTATGTTGCTGAAAATGCTTTAATCGTACAGAGCGATCGCTCAATTTTACTAGAAGTTCACGCCCCAACAGCACAAAAAGCGCGAGAAGCGATCGCCCCCTTTGCCGAATTAATCAAAAGTCCCGAACACATCCACACCTATCGGATCACGCCCTTAAGCGTGTGGAATGCGCGGGCGGCGGGAATGTTAGTTGAATTGATGATCGCAGCTTTGCGAAAGTATGCCAAATATGACATTCCTGAATCGGTAGCGCAGGAAATCGAACTGCTTGGTACGCGCTACGGATTGACGGTAATTGAAAGGATTGATGCGGAAAATCCCGATTTACAACTGCGGATTGCCGATCGCCCGCTGACGGAGTTGCTAGTGCGGGATGAGCGCGTAAAACCGCTGTTAGGTAAGCGGATTTCGGATCTTTGCTTTCAAGTCGATTCGGGGAATCGCGGTGTACTCAAACAAGCTTTGCTAGCTGTGGGTTATCCGGCGGAAGATTTAGCTGGATATGTCGAAGGTGCCGAGTTAGCAATTGCGTTGCGCGATCGCACTTTAGGAAGCGATTTACCCTTTAATTTGCGTGCCTATCAAAAGGAAGCAGTAGAAGCATTCTATCAAGGAGGAGAAGTAAAAGGCGGCAGCGGTACGATCGTCCTACCCTGCGGCGCTGGTAAGACGATTGTGGGGATGATTGCGATGAGTTTGGTGCAGCAAAAAACATTGATTCTCACCAGCAGTTTGACTTCTGTGCACCAGTGGCGCAGGGAAATATTAGACAAAACGAGTTTAACTGAAGATGCGATCGCCGAGTACAGCAGCAACAGCAAAAAAACGGCTTCTGTTACTCTCTCGACTTACCAAATGCTCAGTTATCGATCGACTAAAGATGATGAATTCCCGCATTTCGAGTTATTTAACGCGCAATCTTGGGGACTGATTATTTATGATGAAGTGCATCTATTACCCGCACCGATATTTCGGATTACCGCCGACTTACAAGCGCGACGCAGGTTAGGTTTGACGGCGACATTGATTCGCGAAGACGGGAAGGAAGGCGATGTTTTCACGCTAATTGGCCCCAAGCGCTATGACGTACCTTGGCGGGAATTGGAAGGACAGGGATTTATTGCTACAGCCAATTGTACCGAAATCCGTGTCGCCCAAAATGAGGCGGAAAAAATGGAATATGCCCTAGCGCCCCGCCGCAGTCAGTTTCGGATTGCTGCGGAAAATCCGGGTAAGTTGGATGTGGTGCAAAGTTTGTTGCAAAAGGAGGCGGGACACCGTATTTTAATTATTGGTGAGTTTCTGGAACAGTTGGATGCGATCGCCCTTGTTACCAAATTACCACTGATTACGGGGAAGACAAAACAGGTTGAGCGCGATCGGTTATACGAAGCATTCCGTCACAAAGAGATTCCTGGATTAATTCTATCTCGCGTGGGCAATTTTGCCGTCGATTTACCCGATGCCGATGTGTTGATTCAAGTATCGGGAAAGTATGGTTCTCGCCAAGAAGAAGCGCAGCGCCTCGGACGAATTCTCCGCCCCAAACCCGACGGACACACTGCTAGTTTTTATACATTAGTATCGCTACAAACTTGCGAGGAAGATTTTGCGCGACACCGCCAACTGTTTCTGACTGAACAGGGCTACAGTTATACTATTGAGGTTCAAGGCGATGGTTAGCCGTCGGCATAATAGACCTCTTACAATATTAACGCGCTTGTAATATCATGTCCGTTAGCATCGGAATAATATAAACGGAGGACACGGCAGTGCCGTGTCCTCGCTTATCATTCCGGTGCAGCCGGAATTGATATAATTACCTTTTTCATCCCAACCAGTTGCTACACTATTAATAACCGCATCCTCACCCACAATTATGTTCGCAAACGCAATCCTCGCTATCGCTCCCTACATCTCAGAAGTCCTCTCACCCATCGCCAGAAATATTGGCTATAAACTAGGAGAAGCCTTCGGCAATAACTCTCAAAAGTACCGGGATATCCTGATTCCCGCTCCCAATAACTCATCTGATTCGACTGAGATAGAGCGAGCAAAACAGCGTTATTCTCAAGAAATGCTGGAATACGCGAAAGCGAAAGATACCAGAGACCGGGAATTGTTAAAGCTAACAGTAGCACAAACTGCACGCCGCCTTGAGTTGCAGGAACAGGAACAGCGAGACAGACTGAAGCTGGCAGCCTTGCAGCGGGATTTGATGCGGGAATTGCAAGCAAAGGATATTCAGATTAAGCTGGCTGAAATTCAAACAATTTGGGATAAAGATACTTGGTTTTCTAAGTTGAATCGAGAGGAAACTAAGCAGATTTTACTCCAGCAACAACACCGCCTCTTAATCTTACTATCACCGCCCAAAATTAGCAAGCGATGCCCGGAAACCTTCTGTGAAGATTTGCCAATTGAGATGAGAAGTGTGGGAGATTTTCTCAGACAGCATTATCCTCAACAGGATGTCTTACGCCCAGTTAAGTTTTATAGCGACTATTTCACTGAGTCGATTGGTGATATTGATGTGGAACGCTTGCAGCGAATTTTATCTCCGGTTCCGACTACAATTTTATATAGCGATATCAGCGACTATGCCGTAACTTTTCGCGTCGGCTTTTGGGGATTTATCAATAATCAGGAAGTATCCCTGTTTTCTACCAAAGTTTTTGACTGGGAAGAGGCAAAAGATGCACTTTTAGCATCTGGAGTAAGTGAGAAAAAAGCCCTCCGCATGATTCGGCAGTTGATTGTAGCGATTCACAAGTTGCTGGCGGGATTTTTAGCGGATTTGTATTATCTCAATATTGACCCCTGCTACGAACCTCAGTTGTTTAACTTAAGGGATGAATTGGCTGAAGATGGGTTGGCAGAAGAATGGGTGAAACCTTATTTTGATATTCTTCAGGATATTCAGCAGCGACAGGGAGAACAGTATGAACAGGAGTTGAAAAAGCTGATGGAGCAAGTAGAGGCTGAACGTCAATCTCAAGCATCTGCCAAACCTGAAGCAAAACGCCAACAACCAATAGAAAAAGCTGCCAAAGCTGAAGCCCAACGCCAACACCAAATAGAAGAAAAAATCATTAGAAAAGCTCACTCCTTCAAATGTGTCAAAACTCTTAATGGCGTAGGTATGCCATCTGTTGATTGCGTAGTTATTAGTCCAGATGGCAAGACTTTTGCTAGTAATAGCAGTGGAAATTGCAGCAAACTTTGGAATCTCCACACAGGAAAGCTGATTCGTACTTTTTCTGGGCATTCAGTTGCGGTTTATTGCGTTGCTATTAACCCGAATGGAACAATTTTAGCTAGTGGAAGTTATGACAGACAAATTAAGCTATGGAATCTGGAAACTGGACAAGAATTTAGAACCATACAGGGTCACTCATCTTTAATTAGGTCTCTTGCTTTTAGTCCAGATGGAGAAACTCTTGCTAGTGGCAGTCAAGACAATAGTATCAAACTGTGGAATCTAAAAAACGGGCAGGCAATTCGCAATCTCCCTAGGCATTTAGCCTCGGTTTGGTCTGTCGCCATCAGCCCGGATGGACAAACTCTTGCTAGTGGCAGTTATGACAAAACTATTCAACTGTGGAATCTAAAAAATGGACACACAATTTGCAGTCTTAGAGGGCATTCAAAGTCGGTTTCTTCTGTTGCAATTAGCTCGGATGGGCAAACTCTTGCTAGTGGCAGTTATGACCATACTATCAAGCTTTGGAATCTGAAAACTGGCAAGGAAGTTCGCACTCTCAGAGGGCATTCAGACTATGTTAATTCTGTCGCCATTAGCCCGGATGGACAAATTATTGCTAGTGGTAGTGGAGACAGTACAATCAGACTGTGGAATCTACAAAATCGAGACACAATTTTCACTCTCACAGGACATTCAGCCAAGGTTAATTCGGTCTGTTTTAGCCCGGATGGAAACACTCTGGTTAGTGGCAGTAATGATGGGAGTATCAAGATTTGGCGGTGTGATGGGTGAACTAACAGGGAAAGATGAAAATTAGGGCGCGATTTGCAAACATGGAACTACAAAACTTGACTGCGTGAGCAATAAACATATCAACATTTAGGGAAAGTAATTGAAATGTCAGAAACAATTAATTTGGAGCAAGCACTGTTAGAGAATTTGCGACAGTTGCCAAGGGAGAAACAACAAGAATTGCTCGAATTTGCACAATTCCTGGTGCAAAAAACGGAACAGAAAAATCAGTTACCCAGCGAAAGTTCTGAGTCTAACAGTTCGTCAACAACCCAACCTGCTCTCAAGCTATCATTTAGAGAAATTGCTAGGCTACCGATCGCGGAACGCCATAAAATACTAGCACCATATATGGCTGTCACAGCCCAAGATTTTTTGACCGATCCTGAATTAACTGAATTTTCTGTACTCGACAGCGAAGACTGGGAGACTGAATATGACTCTTAACTCGAAACGAGGAGAGATTTGGCTAGTACAACTAGATCCAACCCGAGGCCAAGAAATTCAAAAAACTCGTCCGGCTGTTATCATAAGTTCTGAAATGTTAAGTTCTATTCCAATGAGGATTATCATTCCTGTGGCAAAATGGCAGCCAAAATTTCAAAATCGACCCTTCATGATTCCCATCCAGCGAACAGAAGAAAACGGGTTAGATACAGACTCAGTAGGTAATATTTTGCAAATTAGAAGTGTAGCTAGTGAGCGATTTGTTAAATGTCTCGGTTAAGTGTCGGCAGCAGTTATAGAAGAATTAGTAGCCTGCTTAATTGTTTGCACAAATTGATATATCATGACTAGCTATTTTATCGTAAATCTTACTCGATTACGATACTAATTTTGTGTTTTTTATGATTTGAATAGCTGTGTTTTTCTAGGATATGGGAAAAGGGCGATCGATCGAGAGATTCGCAGCAGGGTTACAATTAGAGCATTGAGGTTCAAGGCGATGGTTAGTCAGCGATCGATAAACTCTTGGTAAAACTGCTCGTGCGAACCTGAGAAATTATCCATCCCCTCCTTTGTCAGACACCCTCTCTTACCAGTGTGCGGGTTTTCTACGTAGCTATCAATTACTTTTGAAACATTAGGATTCTCGCTCCACCTAATGTTGAATGCTGCATACTTTGGGAAAAAGGTCATTCCTGCATAAGCATCAATGTGGTCATGTATCCACCATGCCAATGCTGTCCAATCTTGAGTGCGTTCATAGTAAGGGATGAATGATGTAACAACAATACATACTGTTGCTCCCATATACCCCTCTGAATCTTTTACATCCCAGATATGTTCTGCATAGTTGGACTCATTACTGGCACAACTGTACTGATTGTTATTCTCTGCTCCTGTGGCGTTCACGGCACAAGAACGATAGGCTGAACGGATACTAATCCGACCAAGCGCATCTTGAATTGGTTCAAGTACCCTCTCACACAAATTCTTTCCGGCTGCGATCGCCAAATCTGGATCGCTAGGAATGTTAGGGATACCTTCAATTTGAGAGATTTCTGAATAAAGAAACTCGCGCATGAAAAAACTCTTAGAGAGTTGAACCCGTCCTAGCTTTTCCAAAGCTTTAACAGTTTGTGGTTGTCTCATAGAATGAACTACAGTAATTAGAGGTGAATACCTTAATGTTATAATACTGACAGATAATTTAGAATAATTATTTCAGCCAAAAGCGAAGCAAGCTAACTTATAATGGGAGCATCCCACTTTTGAGAATCCTGAGAGAGGAAAATACCCTAGATCGTTGAATCGCCTATGAATGGCTGTTGTTAAGTTATTTTGCGAATAAAAAATAAAAGTAGGATGCTCCCTACTTGCTCTCTGTCGGTGTCGCTCTTTGTTGAGTTAATTAGCTTGAATATCATCTCCTTATTTCGTTGAAATCCCAATTTCTTGTAAATAATCCAAGGTAACTAAAAAGTATGAAGACAATCGTTAAGGCAGTTATTACTCTAATAATGGTAATAACAATTCAGACTACTGCTTTTGCACAAAGTGATAACTATCAACTCTCAACCCACATCTTGGACGTTTCGATTGGGCAACCTGCGACACAAGTACCGATCGAACTTTATCAACTCGATAAAAATGATCGGTGGCGCACAGTTTCTAAAAAAGAGACAGATAGTAATGGGCGCATCAAAGACTTTTTGCCGACTAATAGCGACAACAAAGGAACCTATAAGTTGAAATTTGACACAAAAAGCTATTTCAATCAGAAGAGAACCGAGAGCCTTTACCCCTTTGTAGAAATTGTCTTTGAAATCAAAGACAACTCTCATTACCACATCCCTCTTACACTTTCACCATATGGCTACTCAACTTATAGAGGAAGTTAATCGAGTATAAAACTCAAGTGCCAGTTTCGCGGCACTCCTAACTCGATCGGATAGCTAGTTAGGGCAACCCGATCGGCTCTGTTGCAAAAACACTGAGCACTAATAAACTTCTCAGAACCCACTTACTAGCCTGCCAATCACGCTTAGCTGGGATACAGCTTTGGCAGGCGCCGATCGCCTTTGCATCACAACAGTTCAACTCTCCGTAGTTGGTGCGTGTTGTTAGGCGGTGCTTTTGTTTATATCAAATTTAATCCACTGAGGCTATTGGGAATAATTTTGTCTTTTCCAGGAGAAGTAACGATTGAAATCTTTGCTACTGACCATATACAGAGGAATGATGACGCTCATCAAGACCTGGATCAAACTCCCTAGGACGATGACTGTGGAAAGCTTTGAACTTAATATTTTATCGTTGTTTCTGCTTTGGGTGTAGATTTTTGCGTATCGTAAAGTGCGATCGTGCTTCCCCAATGCTTGGCCGTAAATTTATTATACCGATCGCCCTCCAACTCCCCCAGCCCACCCCAACCACAATAGTTAATAAAAACTTTACAAAACTTACCATGTCGCCCAACATGAGTTAGAGTTATCCTAGAAAATCCAGCAATCCTGCAAAGCGTCAACCTTCTCGTCACTTATCCAGTGGTTCGATGACTCAAACCCAAAGCACTAAAACCGCCACCGCACCAGCAATTTATTCCTTGACAATTGCTCCCGCCTGTGTATTGCGGGGTCGATCGGCGATCGCACAAGCCGGAGATGCGATCGCCCGTTTCGGAAAGCGGCCGCTAATCGTCGGCGGCAGCAACTCCCTCGCCGCCGCCCAACCCTACCTGCAACCAATCCTCGAACAGCAGCAGTTACAATCCGCCGAAACACAATACGGCAACGATTGCAGCGAAAGGGGCCTCGAAACCCTCCGCGAAGCAGCCCAAACCCATCAAGCCGACTTCATCATCGGAGTTGGCGGCGGCAAAGCCTTAGACGCAGCCAAACTCGTCGCCCATCAGTGCAAAATCCCGATCGCCACCATACCCACATCAGCAGCCACCTGTGCCGCTTGGACAGCCCTTTCTAACATTTATTCCGAACAAGGTGCATTCCAATACGATGTCACATTAGCCAGATGTCCCGACTTATTAATACTCGACTACGGCTTAATTCAAACCGCACCGCAGCGGACATTAGTAGCAGGAATTGGAGATGCGATCGCCAAATGGTACGAAGCATCAGTCAGCAGCGGACACTCCGAACAAACCTTGATAATTTCGGCCGTCCAACAAGCTAGAATACTGCGCGATATATTATTCCAAAAATCAGCAGCCGCCCTCAAAGAACCCGGTAGCGAAACCTGGCAAGAAGTCACAGACGCAGCCGTATTGCTAGCAGGAGTAATTGGCGGCATCGGCGGAGCCCAATGTCGCACCGTCGCCGCCCACGCCGTCCACAACGGCCTAACTCATCTATTAGCAAGTCACGGCACATTGCACGGAGAAAAAGTCGCCTACGGCATCTTAGTGCAACTGCGACTAGAAGAAATGCTGCAAAACAATCAACTTGCCGCTAGCGCCAGACAGCAACTGCTAAAATTCTACGCCGAGATTGGATTGCCCCAAACTTTAGATAACCTAGGACTCGGAGACATTACCATAGCAGAATTGCAGCGCGCCGCCGACATAGCCTGCAATCCTAATTCCGACATCCACCGACTGCCTTTTAAAGTTGTTCCCCAACAATTAATGGCAGCGATGGTTTCTACCACCGCACCTGTGGGAGAATTAAAGATTAAGAATTAAAACAGTTTGTAGTAAGGACTAAAGTCCTGAAAAGGCTGTGCTAGCAAGGACGAAAGTCCTTACTACAAACCAGGAAAACTGACAACTGACAAAAAATAAATGACCTTGGATTGGATTACCCCTGCTGACAGGTTGCAAAAACTACCGCCCTACGTATTTGCCCGTCTCGACGAACTCAAAGCCCGCGCCCGCGAACAAGGACTCGATTTAATAGACTTAGGAATGGGAAACCCCGACGGTGCCACTCCTCAACCAGTAGTAGAAGCCGCTGTCGCAGCCATCCAAAATCCTGCAAATCACGGCTATCCACCCTTTGAAGGAACTGCCAATTTCCGCCGCACAATTACTAAATGGTACAGCCGTCGCTACAATGTTGAACTCGATCCAGAAAGCGAAGCATTGCCTTTGTTGGGTTCCAAAGAAGGTTTAGCACATTTTGCGATCGCCTATATCAATCCCGGCGACTTAATATTAGTACCAAGTCCTGCTTATCCCGTATTATTTCGCGGCCCAATCATCGCCGGCGCAAAAGTTCACAATATCATTCTCAAACCAGAAAATGACTGGGTAATTGACTTAGCCGACATTCCCGACAGCGTAGCCGAACAAGCCAAAATCCTCTATTTCAATTATCCCAGTAATCCGACGGGAGCAACAGCACCCCGCGAATTTTATAAAGATATTGTTGCTTTCGCGCACAAACATCAAATCTTGCTGGTTCACGACTTGTGTTATGCGGAATTAGCCTTTGACGGCTATCAACCGACAAGTTTATTAGAAATTCCCGGCGGTAAAGAAATCGGTGTCGAATTTCACACCATGTCCAAAACTTACAATATGGCCGGCTGGCGCGTCGGTTTTGTAGTAGGAAATAGCAAGATAATTCAAGGTTTGCGAACCTTAAAAACTAACCTAGATTACGGTATATTTTCCGCATTGCAAACCGCAGCAGAAACAGCGCTGCAATTGCCAGATAGTTACTTGCACGAAGTGCAGGAACGCTACCGCACTCGCCGCGATTTCATGGTTGAAGGATTAGCAGAATTAGGGTGGAATATTCCTAAACCTCTGGCTGCAATGTATCTTTGGGTTCCCTGTACTCCGGGGATGAGTTCTACGGATTTTGCTTTGAATGTTTTGCAGCAAACCGGTGTTGTCGTGACTCCTGGCAATGCTTTTGGGCCGGGCGGCGAAGGATATGTGAGAATTAGTTTAATTGCAGATTGCGATCGGCTGGGAGAAGCATTGCGGCGCTTGAAACAAGCTAATATTCGATATTAGTCAGTAGTCATTAGTCATTAGTTAGTGGTCATTAGTTAGTTGTTATTGGTGATTTGTAGGTTGTTAGTTGTTATTGGTTATTTGTTATTTGTTGTCGATCGTAACCAATTATTAACTACCAAGGACTAATGACTAATGACTAATGACTAATGACTGCTGACTGCTGACTGCTGACTGCTGACTGCTGACTAATGACTAATGACTAATGACTAATGACTAATGACTAATGACTATAACCTTTTAATTTGCTCAATCACCCAATCAAAAGTTTCCATAACTTGCTTCAGTGCAGATTCATCTTGCAAAGTAAACAAAGCCAGACTCGGCGACCTTCTCTCACCTGGTTCTATAGGCAACGACAGACCGATCGAACTCAGTTTACTTCTCAATTCCAGCCAATTCTGTTCCGCATTAAACGGCGGCTGGGAACCGTAATTATCAGCAGAAATCTCCATTCTGCCAGCAATATCTACAGTGAATAACTGATAGGGTTTTCTTCCCCTTTGAGGCAATTGAGCGGCGAAACCGCCGTAGGCATCCCCCGTTCCCCACTGGATCTGAACTTCGGGTTCTTGACTTTTCGCCCAAAGGTAAATTGCTTTTGCCATTTGCGCCTCATCCGCGCCCCGTCTAACTTTGATTTCCGCAAAAAATGACGATTCATCCCAGCGCCTTCTTTCGCGCGTTGCGCTGGATTTTTTCTGCTGTGCTTCCGCTGTCTGGCCGATGACTCTGGGAACCAATGTTTTCAAACCGTCTTCACTTACATACTGCTTAATTTCCAGTGCAAAAACTTCAACCGGGTCCATTTGTTCGTTAAGAAATTCCACAACTCGGCGCATTTCAGCGGAAATCTCGTCAGCGACAAACACTAAGCGAATTTTACCCGCTTGCAAATTAGTTTTAACCTTCTGCCAAAACCTATCTTCATTAGCATCCGCGCCCAGAAACTCTTCAAAAATCTGTTCTGGATCGCGGCCCCGATCGCGACAATTCGCTTCAAACAGAGCAATAATTGAATCGACTGGCCAGTGAACTACCGCATTAGCAGCATAGTCGATCGACTGACCCAAAACTTTTTGCCGCAGTTCGGCATTAGGAGTTCGCCTGACATCCACCAAAGTAGGAACTGCATTTTGGTCGAGAAATAAATGATCCAGCGACCACTGGACGGCTGTTTCCTCATCGGTGGGCGCTGCTGCTTCCCGCGAAATTAACAGCCACCTGCGCGCCGTCGCCCGATCGATTTGGTCTCCCGCGATCAAATTCGGATAAGTTACTAGCAAATCTTGTAACTGGTCTTCCGAGTCGTAGGGCTGTTCCATCATTTCTACCAGCCTGTCGTCGTCCTGAATCAGATAAATACCTCCAGCCATGCACATCCACCTAGTAAATTTTAGATTTTAGATTTTAGATTTTAGTCATTAGTCATTAGTCAGCAGTCATTAGTCCGCAGCCAATTAGTTCTCAACGGGGAAGACCTTAGTCAGAATTCAAGAAAAATTTTGAATTATCCAATTTGATTTTTTTGTCAATCATACAAAAAACTGCCTTAAACCACCCATAGATGACTAATGACTAATGACCAATGACTGATGACCAATGACTAATGACTAATGACTAATGACCAATGACTAAAGACTAATACAACCAGTAAATACTCGCTGTGCCGGCCCGGTCATGTAAATCCGCCCAGAAACTTCGGCCCATTCGATTTCCAAAACGCCGCCGGGGAGTTCAACAGCAGTTGTCCGATCGCACTTAGCGACCAACACTCCAGCTACCACAGCAGCACAAGCACCAGTCCCACAAGCTAGAGTAGCACCTGCGCCTCTTTCCCACACCCGCATTTTTACGTAGTCCGATCGTATTACTTGAATGAATTCGGTATTTGTACGCTGCCCGAAGGCTGGGTGGTGCTCGAACACAGGCCCGACAGTTTCTAAAGCAACAGCCGAAACATCGTCTACAAAAGTAATGCAGTGAGGATTGCCCATGCTGACACAGGTAACAGACCAAGATTTACCCGCTACCTCGATCGGCATATCAATAGCTTTAGCATCCGGTGCGGCCAAAGTTGTCGGAATTTCCGCAGCCAGCAGCCGGGGAACTCCCATATCCACCTTAACTTGACCGTCCGATCGCAATTGGGGGCTAATCACACCCGCCAGAGTGTGGATGCGGTACTGAGTTTTCGCCTTCTCGCCTTCCAAATCGGCGATAAACTTAGCCAAACAGCGAATTCCGTTGCCGCACATTTCCGGTTCCGAACCGTCGGAATTAAAAATCCGCATCGTATAGTCAGTGCCGTTTTGACCCGGAAGAGCAAAAATCACGCCGTCTGCCCCAATGCCAAAATGTCGATCGCACATTTCGACAGCTTGTTCTGGTGTTATCACCGGTTCCGGGGAGTGGCGGTTGTCAATCAGAATAAAATCATTGCCCAGTCCGTGATACTTCGCAAACTCGATCGGCATAAAAAACAAACCTCTTTTGGTTAAAACTGATTAGTTGATAGACTTCTAAAGTCATTAGTCATTAGTCATTAGTCATTGGTACTGGGCATCCCGTATCTTCCTAGTCCTGAGTCTGCCGTTGGCCATTAATAGAGTTCCCCCATAATTCCTGTGAAACAGGCATCCCGCCCGTTCTTGAATATTTTTGGGGACACATCTAATGACTGATGACTAATGACTGATGACTGATGACTGATGACTAATGACTAACTTACCCATTTCCCAGTATGTCTGAATTTGAGACCGGATTGCCCAGCATTCGCCTAATACAAAGCTACATCAAAGACAAAGAACAGGTAGAAATCAAACTCACGACCGGCGACTTGCTAGTCGGCAGAATTTTTTGGCAGGATCATAGCTGCCTTTGCCTCGTAGATGCCTCAGAAACACAAATTCTGATCTCGCGACCAGCAATTGCCTATATCAAACCTAACCGTTGAGGAGAGGGGGAAGAGGGGGGAGAGGGGGAGAGG